>NZ_CEEDDU010000001.1:0-451009 GCF_979253735.1 Curtobacterium sp. AC273
GCTGCGGTCTCCGGCCTGCTCATGCTGCCGATGATGGTCGAGATCATCGGCGACCTCGATCGGCGTCCGGCAACCTGATCACGAAGACCGGTCGCTACCTGATGTTCCCGATCATCGGCACCGTCCTGGTCGCGATCGCCATGCTCGCCATGACCCAGCTCGCGGCGGACACCCCGATCTGGTTGATCTGCGCGTACCTGTTCGTCTTCGGCACGGGCCTCGGGCTGATCATGCAGGTGGTCGTCCTCGTCGCGCAGAACGCCGTGCCGGCGTCGCAGGTCGGAACTGCCACGTCGATGAACAACTACTTCCGCGAGGTCGATGCCTCGCTCGGCACCGCCGCGGTCTTCGGTGCGCTCTTCTACGGCGCGGCTCACGACGTCGCTCACCGACGTGTTCCGGGGTGCCGGCGGCTCGTCCCCGGCCGGATCGGCGTTGGTCGGCGGGCAGTATCGACCCCGCGACGGTGGCGAAGCTGCCCGAGGCGGTGCAGAACGGCATCGTCAACGCCTGCCGCCGACTCCCTGGCGACCTGGTGGTCTGGTACCTCGCTGCCGTTCATCGCGGTGGCTTCGCTGCTCGCGCTCTTCCTGCCGCAGATCACGCTCTCCGACACGGCCGGCATGGTCGCCCGCGGCGAGGCCGTCGGCGGTGCGGAGTCGCGACTGAGCTCGAGCGGGCGCAGCGCGCGGGCCGCGCGGAGCACGCGACGGCTGCCGAGCCGGGAGATCGCGCACCGACCGGTAGACGGTCGCGCTCACGGCCTGGAGGCGCGGTGCCAGCTGGCACCGCGCCTTCCTGCCCGTCGTCCGGTCGCGCTCACTGCCACGGCCGGAGTCGTGCTGACCGACAGCTCACGCGTTCCAGCGCGCGCGAGCTGTCGCTGAGCGCGTGAGGTCGCGGTGACCCGGCGCTACGCGCCGGTGCTCGCGCGCGGCACGAGCCGCGTCGGCAGGGGCCGCGGGCTCGGCGGCCGTGCCGTCGAGCGTCGCGAGGAGTCGCAGAGCCGCAGCGCGACCGAGGTCGGCTCCCGGCAGGGCCACGCTCGTCAGGGCGGGCGCGGTGACGGACGACGACGGAAGGTCGTCGAAGCCCGCGACCGCCAGCTCCCCGGGGACGGCGATCCCCAGCCGACCCGCGGTCCGGAGCACGCCGTACGCCAGGGTGTCGGCGGCCGCGACGACGGCGGTGACGTCGCCCTCCTGCCAGGCCTCGATGACGTGCTCGGCGGCCGATGCCGCAAGGCGTCCACGGTGAGATCGGCGCGCGCCGTGACCTCGGACACCGTGATGCCGGCGGCGGTGCACTCCTGCTCGGAAGAGCTCGCGGCGGACGCCGAACGTCGTCGCACGCGAGGTCCCGTCGAGGTACCCGACGTCGTGGCGGTGCCCCTGTTCGTGCAGGTGCGCGACGAGGTCGTGGACGCCGGGGGACAGGTCGTAGTTGACGGCCTCGGCGCCACCGGGGGCGTCGAGGAGGACCACGGGCACACCCGCGGACATCGGTTCGCCGGCGGCCGGTGCGTCGACGAGGATCCCCGCGGGCCGGAGGCGTTCGAAGCGCCGGACGTCAGCGGCGACGGGCTGCGCACCGCGCTCGGTGACGGACAGCACGAGCTGGAACCGGTCGCCGATGGTGTCCCGCACGCCGCGGATGACCTCGGCGAAGAACGGGTTCGACAGGTCCGGGGCGATGAGCACGACGAGGTCGCCGCTGCCCCGCGCCAGGGAGCTCGCCGCGTGGTCGACCACGTAGCCGAGCTCCTCGACGGCGTCGCGCACCCGGGAGGCGATCGGTGCGGACACCCGGCCCCGCTCCTTGCCGTTCACGACGAGCGACACGGTGGCGATGCTCGTGCCCGCACGCTCGGCCACCATCGCGGCGGTCACACGGCGGCCGGGCGCGGCTGAGGATGGCACGGTCCGGATGCTACCGACGGTGGTCGTGCTCGTGACCGCGGCGGGTCGCACGCTTGACGTCAAGCGTTTGAAGTGGTTCCATGTCAAACGCTTGGACGTGCCGTACCGGGAATTGATCCTCGACGGTGCGGACCCCACCACGTCGGGCCCAGACCTCATCCCCGACGAAGTGGAGCACCTCGCGTGTCCGAAGCGAACCAGCCAGCGAAGATCATCCTCGACTGCGACCCCGGTCACGACGACGCCGTCGCCATCCTGCTGGCCCACGGCAACCCGGACATCGAGTTCCTCGCCGTCACCACGGTCGTCGGGAACCAGACGCTGCCGAAGGTCACCCGCAACGCCCTGGCGGTCGCCCGGATCGCCGGCATCACGGGCATCCCGTTCGCGGCGGGTGCCGATCGGCCGACCCTCCGCCAGATCGAGGTCGCACCGTCGATCCACGGGGAGAGCGGCCTGGACGGTCCGATGCTGCCCGAGCCCTCGTTCGACCTCGACGAGCGGCACGCGGTCGACCTCATCATCGACACCGTGATGGCGCACCAGCCCGGCACCGTCACCCTCGTGCCGACCGGCGGGCTGACGAACATCGCCCTCGCGGCCCGCAAGGAGCCCCGCATCGTCGAGCGCGTCAAGCAGGTCGTCCTGATGGGCGGCGGCGTGCACGTCGGCAACTGGAGCCCGGTCGCCGAGTTCAACATCGTGATCGACCCCGAGGCCGCGTCGATCGTCTTCGACGCCGGCTGGGACGTCGTGATGGTCGGCCTCGACCTCACCCACCAGGCCCTCGCCACCCCGGAGGTCGCCGCGCGCATCGCCGCCGTCGGCACCGGCCCGGCCGCGTTCGTCGGCGAGCTCCTCGACTTCTTCGGCCAGACCTACAAGGACGCGCAGGGCTTCGACGCCCCGCCGGTGCACGACCCCTGCGCCGTCGCGTACGTGATCGACCCGACCGTCGTCCGCGCCGTCAAGGTGCCGATCCACATCGAGACCCAGGGCACCCTGACCCTCGGCATGACCGTCGCCGACTTCCGCGCCCTGCCCCCGAGGACTGCCGCACCAGCGCCGCGCTCGAGCTCGACCACGCCCGCTTCTGGGACCTCGTCGTCGACGCTCTCGAGCGCATCGGCGAGACCCCCGACACCGGCTGGACCCCGCGCCCCGCCACCACCAACGCCACCTCGACGGAGATCTGGAGCACCATGACCACCACATCGACGAAGAAGTCGATCGGCGCCCCCTCATCGCGGCGCTCCTCGCAGCGTGCATCGCGTTCCAGCTCAACGCGAGCATGCTCAGCCCTGCGCTGGTCACCATGGCGCGGGAGCTCAACACCGACGACGCGACGATCGGAGCTGTCGCAGACGCTCTACTTCACGCTCGCGGCGCTGTTCTCGCTGTTCCTGCCGCGGCTGTCCGACATCGTCGGCCGCAAGCGGGTCCTGCTCGGCATGCTCGCCGTGATGCTCGTCGGCAGCATCGTCGCCGCGCTCGCGGTCAACGTGCCGATGCTCTTCACCGGTCGCATCATCCAGGGCGTCACCGGCCCGGTCGTCCTGATCTGCCTGCTCGTGCTCCGCAACGAGATCAGCGACCCGAAGCGGTACGGCGCCGCCCTCGGGCTGCTCACCGCGGTCAACGGCGGCATCGCCGGCGTCGACGCGCTCGCCGGCGGCTGGATCGCGACGAACTTCGGCTTCCGCGGGATCTTCTGGGTCATCGCCGTCGTCACCGTCATCGCGCTGGCGCTCGTCGCCGTGTGGGGCGTCGAGTCGAAGCCGTCCGCCGGCACCCGGATGGACTGGATCGGTGTCGTCCTCCGTGGTCAGCGTCGGCGCGCTGCTCACCGCCTTCAACGAGGCGGGCAAGCTCAGCGCAGCGAACCCGGTCCTCGTGGTCGGCGGGATCGTCGTCGCCCTCGCCGCGTTCGCCGTCTTCTGGGCCGTCGAGTCCCGCGTGAAGGAACCCCTCGTCGAGACCCGGTTCCTGAAGCGGCGCGGCACCCGGGCGCTCCTGGCCACGACCTTCCTCACGATGACCGGTGTGTTCGCCGTCGTGAACGGGCTCGTCACGAGCCTCGCGCAGAACCACGACGCCGGGTTCGGCATGGAGGCGGACCTCGCGTCGCTCGTGTTCCTCACGCCGTACGCGCTGGTCGGCTGGATCGTCGGTCCCTTCGCCGGCCGCCTCGCCTCGACGATTCGGCTACCGCGCGGTCCTCCGTGTCGGGCTGATCGGGAGCATCGTCGCGACGCTCCTGATGGCGTTCGTCGGTGTGCACTCGCTGCCCGTGCTCGTCGTGGCGACCGTCCTGATCGGCATCACCTACGCCGGCATCGCGAACATCATCCTCAACGGTCTCGGGATCGTCCTGTCGCCGGCCTCCAACCCGGGCTTCCTGCCCGGCCTGAACGCCGGTGCGTTCAACCTCGGTGCCGGCGTCAGCTTCGCCGTCCTGCCGGCGCTCCAGATCGCGCTCGGGGTCGGCGGGTCCGCGGGCACCGCCGGGTACTCGGGGCATGCTGCTCGGTGCCGCGATCACCATCGGTGCCCTCGCGATGTCGTTCCTCATCCCGCGCCCGTCGGACGCCGAGGACGACCTCGGCCGTCCCGCAGAAGGAGTCCGTCCGTTGAACACGATCGTCGTCGTCGGCTCGCTCAACGCGGACCTGGTGGTCCGCACCGAGCGCTTCCCGAAGCCCGGTGAGACCCTGCACGGGTCCGACCTGCAGACCCTGCCCGGGGGCAAGTCCGCCAACCAGGCGGTGGCTGCCGGGAGGCTCGGGGGAACGGTCCGCATGATCGGCGCGGTCGGCGACGACGGGAACGGTGCACTGCTCCGCGACTCCGTCGCGGCGGCGGGTGCGGACATCACGCACGTCGCCGTCCGGGAGGGCGTGGCCACCGGCACCGCCGTCATCACGGTCGACGGCGCCGGCGAGAACACGATCGTGATCTCCGGCGGCGCGAACGCCACGCTGACCCCCGACGACGTCCCCGCCGACGCGTTCACGGGGGCGGCCGTGCTCGGCCTCTGCCTCGAGGTCTCGATCGACGTCGTCCTCGCCGCCGCCCGTGCCGCCTGCGCCGCCGGCGTCACGGTGCTGACGAACCTCTCGCCCTTCGGCGCGGTCCCGGCCGAACTCCTCGAGCTGACCGACGTCCTGCTCGTCAACGAGCACGAGGCCGAATCGCTCGGCGAGCACGGCGTCGCGCGGTCGATCGTCACCCGCGGCGGCGCGGGGTGCACCGTCCACGACGGTGACGACGGCCCGGTGTCGATCGACGCCGTCCGCGTGGAGCCGGTCGACACCACGGGCTGCGGCGACGCGTTCATGGGGGCGGTGGCGCTCCGGCTGGCGGCGGGCGACTCCTCGTCGACGCCGCCCGGTTCGCAGTCGGTGTCGGTGCGTACGCCGCGACCAAGGTGGGCGCACAGGCCTCCTACCCGACCAACCCGGAGCTGGAGCAGTTCCTGCGGGCGTGACCCGCGCCTCCAGGCCGCCCGCCGACCCCGCCGCCCGCCGACCTCGCCGACTCCGCAGACCCTGCAAAACGCAACTGTGGCGGTTGCTCGCAGCGCAGTACCGCTGCGAGCAACCGCCGACGTTGCGTTTTGCGGGGAGGGACTGTCGGTAGCGTTGTTCCCATGCGCGTGGGAGTCCTCGACATCGGGTCCAACACCGGCCACCTGCTCGTGGTCGACGCCCACGGGGGAGCCGCACTCGCTGCCGGCGTCGTCGTTCAAGCAGCCGCTCCGCCTCGCCGAGCACCTCGACGACGCCGGTGCGGTGACCGACGAGGGGGTCGACGCCCTCACCGCCTTCGTGGCCGATGCCGTGCGGGTCGCCGAGGAGCGCGGCTGCGAGGACATGCTGGCGTTCGCGACCTCGGCGGGGGGGGGGGGGGGGGGGGGGGGGGGGGGGGGGGGGGGGGGGGGGGGGGGGGGGGGGGGGGGGGGGGTCCGCGACGCCGTGAACTCCGAGGCGGTCCTCGCCCACGTCGAGTCGTCCACCGGGGTCGAGCTGGCCGTCCTGTCCGGCTCCGACGAGGCCCGGCTGACGTTCCTGGCCGTGCGCCGCTGGTTCGGCTGGTCGGCCGGACGGCTCGCGGTCTTCGACATCGGCGGCGGCTCGCTCGAGATCGCCGGCGGGGGCGACGAGGCGCCGGACGTGGCGTGGTCGATGCCGATCGGTGCCGCTCGGCTGGCCCGCTCCTACTTCGCCGCGGGCACTCCCTCCGAGGACGACGTCCGCCGGATCCGCCACGAGATCCGCGTCGAGATCGCCCGCGACGCCGGACTGCTGCTCCGCGCCGGACGCCCCGACCGGGCCGTGGCGACCTCGAAGACGTTCCGCTCGATCGCCCGGATCTGCGGCGCCGCACCCTCCGGCGCCGGCCCGCTCGTGCCGCGGTTGCTCGACGGTGCCGCCCTGCGGGCGAAGCTGCCGTCGCTGCTCTCGATGTCCGTCGCCGAGCTGGCGACGCTCCCCGGGGTGTCCGCCAGTCGGGCGCACCAGGTGGTCCCGGGGGCGCTCGTCGCCGAGGCGTGCCTCGACATCTTCGACCTGCCCGCGCTGGAGATCTGCCCGTGGGCGCTCCGCGAGGGCGTGATCCTCGAGCGGCTCGACCAGCTGTCGGTGCTCGCCTAGGGCGTCACGCGCCGCGCGGCGGCGCGAGCAGCCACGGGCGGATCAGCTTCGTCACGAACGGCAGCACCCAGAACGTCATGATCGGGGTGAGCACCAGCGTCGTGATCAGCACGCGGGGCAGGACCGGCAGCGCGCCGAACGCCGGCACGAGCCACCCGACCAGGTACGTGAACGCCAGGTTCACCGGGAAGAAGCCGAGCCAGATGCTCACCGCCTGCTTCCACCGTGGCGGAGCGCTCGACGCCGGAGCGTCCTGCGGTGCGTCGAACCAGCCCTCGATGCCGGTGCGCTTCTCGACGCGGTGCTCCACCACGAGGTCACGGCCGAAGTCGAGCCACCGCAGCCGGTCGTCGGAGTTCTCCCACGTGGCGAGCGAGTCGTGGTCGGCGAACCGGTAGAGCATGTGCCACTCGCGGCTCGACGCGTGCGACCGCACCCACCCGGAGCCGAGGAAGCCCGGGTAGCGGTTCGCCAGGTTCACGCCGGACTGCACCCAGCGGGTGACGTCCGGGATGCGGTCGGGTTCGACCAGGCGGGTGATGGAGACGGTGACGGGCGGGCCATCGGTCGCGGGTGGCGACGACAAGGCCCCAGGCTCTTCTGGAGTCATGCGCCCAGTCTCCCGCAGGCGTGTTACCGGCTCGTGTCGGGCTGCGCGACCTCGTGGGGCCTCGGTCGAACGTGGGTAGGTTCGCGGTATGAGTGAGACCGAACGCGGTCGGCACGAGACGCCGTCCGAGCGGTGGGACCGGAACTGGGTCGACATCCAGCAGGAGCTCCGGATCGTGCAGACCGGCACGCAGATCCTCGCCGGCTTCCTGCTGACGCTGCCGTTCCAGCAGCGCTTCACCACCCTGTCGGACCGACAGGAGACGATCTACCTGGTCCTGGTCGTCCTCGCGGTCGTCGTGACCGTCGTGGCCCTGTCCGCCGTCGCCACGCACCGGCTGGTGTTCCGGCAGCGGCAGAAGCACGACCTCGTCCGGGTCGGCAACGTGATCCTGCTCACGACGCTCATCGCCAGCGCGCTGCTCTTCTCGGGCACCGTGCTGTTCGTGTTCGACGTGGTGATCGGCGACGTCGGCGGGCTCGTCGGCGGGGCCGTGGTGTTCGTCGGGACGGCGCTGCTCTGGGTGTCGATCCCGCTCGCGCTCCGACGGACCAGCAGGGACCGCTAGCTCGCCTGCTTCTTCGCTGCGGGCTTCTTGGCCGGGGCCTTCTTGGTGGGCGTCTTCTTCGCGGGGCTCTTCTTCGTGGTCGACGAGGACGAGGACGATGCCTTCGCAGCGGCGGGCTTCTTCGCCGCCGGCTGCTCGTCGTCGTCCTTGGCTGAACCGGACGACGAACGCGAGCCAGAGGACGAACGCGACCCCGTGCCTCCAGTCCGTGACGACGAGCCGGACGACGACCGCGACCGCTTCTTGTCCACCGACGCCCGCAGGGCGGCCATCAGGTCGATGACGTCACCGCCCTCGCCCTCGTCGTCGTCCTCCGCGCGTTCGCCGAACGTCTTCTCGGTGTCGATGTCGTCGCCCGCCTCGAGCTTGGCGTCGATGAGCTGCTGCAGCTCCGCCTGGTACTCGTCGGTGTAGCGGTCGGGGTCGAAGTCGGTGGACATGCTGTCGACGAGCGACGACGACATCTTCAGCTCCGTCGCGCTGACCTTCACCGAGGCGTCGAGGGCCGTGAAGTCGGCCGCCCGGACCTCGTCGCCCCAGAGCAGCCCCTGCAGCAGGATGACGTCGTTGTTCACCCGGAGGACGCCGAGCCGGGTCTTCTGACGGAGCGTGAACTGCACGATCGCCAGGCGGTCGGTCTTCGCCAGGGTCTCGCGCAGCAGGACGTAGGCCTTGGGGGAGCGGGAGTCCGGCTCGAGGTAGTACGACTTCTCGAACATCATCGGGTCGACCTGCTCGACGGGCACGAACTCGAGGACCTCGATCTCGTGCGACTGCTCCTCGGGCAGCTGCTTGAAGTCGTCGGCGGTGAGCACCACGGTCTTGTCGCCGTCGTCGTAGGCGCGCTGGATGTCGGCGTACTCGACCTCGTGCCCGAACTCGCACACCCGCTTGTACCGGATGCGTCCCTTGTCCTCGTCGTGGACCTGGTGCAGGGAGACGTCGTGGGTCTCGGTCGCGGCGTAGACCTTGATCGGTACGTTGACCAGCCCGAACGCGATGGAGCCCTTCCAGATCGACCTCATGCGCTCATGATGCCCGTCCGTGCACAGGAGCGCTCGCAGTCGCGGGTTCTCCACAGATCCGGGTTCGCTGGACCGGCCCGCGGGCTGAACGAGCACGATGGGCGCATGAGCCAGCTCGACAAGCAGGACCCGCGCGACCAGTTCCCCCGCCCGCCGTTCCCTGCGCAGACGCAGCAGGGTTCCGGGCTGGCCAGCGCGATGGACCCGGCCCCTGACCACGGCGAGACGAGTTACCTCGGTACGGGCCGGATGCCCGGCTACCGGGTCCTCGTCACGGGCGCGGACTCGGGCATCGGCCGCGCGGCGGCGATCGCGATGGCGAAGGAGGGCGCGGACGTCGCCCTGAACGCCCTGCCGGAAGAGCGCGAGGACCTCGAGGCCGTGCGCGACGTCGTCGGCGACCTCGGCCGCAAGGCGGTGCTGCTGCCGGGCGACCTCACCGACGAGGCGTTCTGCGACGTGCTGGTGCGCGACGCCGTCAGCGAGCTCGGCGGGCTCGACGCGCTCGTCCTGGTGGCGGGGCACCAGCAGGTGCACGAGGACGTCACCCTGCAGAGCACCGAGGACTTCGACCGGACGATGAAGGTCAACCTCTACTCGCTCTTCTGGTTGGTCCGTGCCGCGGTGCCGCACATGGCGCCGGGCAGCGCGATCGTGACCACCAGTTCGGTCTCGGCGTACCAGCCGCAGGACCGGATGATCGACTACGCGGCGACGAAGTCCGCGATCATCACGTACACGAACGGTCTGGCACGACAACTCGCATCGAAGGGCATCCGCGCGAACACGGTCGTGCCGGGCCCGGTGTGGACGCCGCTGCAACCGATCAGCTACCCGGGTGACGAGATCGCCGCGTACGGGCAGGACACCCCGTTCGGCCGGCCCGCGCAGCCGGTGGAACTCGGCGGCGCCTACGTCTACCTGGCGGGCCCGGAGTCCTCGTACACGTCCGGCTCGACCCTCACGGTGGCGGGAGCGACCGGGGTGGCGTTGTGAGTCCCGCGTCCCGCAAGACGGTCGTCCTGGTGGGCGACCGGCGGCTCGCGCTGACGAACACCGACAAGGTGCTCTACCCGGAGACCGGCACGACCAAGGGCCGCGTCATCGAGTACTACGAGCGCGTGGCGCCGTGGATGATCCCGCACGTGAAGGACCGTCCGGTGACCCGGAAGCGGTGGGCGAACGGCGTGGAGGGCAAGGTCTTCTTCGAGAAGAACCTGCCCGACTCGGCGCCGGACTGGGTCCGCCACCACACCATCCACCACTCGGAGCACGACAACGAGTACCCGATCGTCGACGACCTGCCGACCCTGGTCTGGATGGCACAGCAGGCGGCGCTCGAACTGCACGTGCCGCAGTGGCGCTTCGGCCCTCGGGGTGCCCAGCAGAACCCTGATCGGCTGGTGCTCGACCTCGACCCGGGCGAGGGCGTCGGCCTGCCGGAGTGCGTCGAGGTGGCGGTCGCCGCACGTGAGGTCCTGCACGGCATGGGCCTCGACCCGTACCCGGTGACGTCGGGCTCGAAGGGCATCCACCTCTACGCCGCCCTCGACGGTCGGGCCACCACGGCGCAGGTGTCCGAGGTGGCGCACGAACTCGCGAAGTCACTCGAACAGGACCTGCCGGACCTCGTGCTGTCGTCGATGAGCCGGGCCGAGCGGACGGGCAAGGTCTTCGTCGACTGGTCGCAGAACAACGGCAACAAGACGACGATCGCCCCGTACTCCCTGCGCGGCCGTGAACGGCCGACGGTCGCCGCGCCCCGCACCTGGAAGGAGCTCGAGGAACGCGGACTCGCCCAGCTCACGTTGGACGAGGTGCTCGAACGCCTGGAGGCCCGTGGGGACTTCCTGCACCCGGTCGCCTCCGCCTCGTTGGCCGTCGGACGACAGGACCACGGCCACTGGGACAGCGACCGGACCCAACGTGCGAACGACGCGGAGCAGCCGGGGCGAGACCGGCTCGCCGCCTACCGTGCGAAGCGCGACGCCTCGAAGACGCCGGAGCCCGTCCCCGAGGACGCGCCGACGGTCCGGAAGGACGGCACCCCGACGTTCGTCATCCAGGAGCACCACGCGACGCGGGACCACTACGACTTCCGGCTGGAGCACGAGGGCGTGCTCGTCAGCTGGGCGCTGCCGAAGGGCGAACCGAGCGACCCGGGCAAGAACCACCTGGCGGTGCAGACCGAGGACCACCCGCTCGAGTACGGCGCGTTCGAGGGCACCATCCCGAAGGACGAGTACGGCGGCGGCACGGTCACGATCTGGGACGACGGCACGTACGAGCTCGAGAAGTGGCGCGAGGGCGAAGAGGTCATCGTCACGCTGCACGGCCGGACCGGTGGCGCTCGCCGTCTGGCGCTCCTGCACACCAGGGGGCGCGGACGCGGGCGCGAGGGCGACGAGAAGAACTGGCTCATCCACCGCACCAAGGAGCAGCCGGACCGCCTGGCGGAAGGCGGCGACGGGGCGGGGGCGAGCCGTGCCTCCAGGCCGTCGACCGCACCACGTGACGGCCAGCACCGCATCGACGGCGCCGCGGCGGCGGACACCGCTCCTGCGGACCGCCGGACCATGCAGGCGTCCCTGGCGAAGGGCGAGCCCGCGCTGGACCCCGCGGCCTGGGCGTTCGAGATGAAGTGGGACGGCATCCGCGCCCTCTGCACCGTGCGTGACGGCTCGGTGACCCTGCGCAGCCGCAACGACAACGACCTCACCGACCAGTACCCGGAGCTCCAGGAACTCGGCGAGCGCGCGGGCGTCGACGGCGTCTTCGACGGCGAGATCGTGGCGCTCGACGACCGCGGCCGGCCGTCGTTCCAGCTGCTGCAGAACCGGATGGGGCTGACGAAGCGGCGCGAGGTCGAGGCGGCTCGTGCGCAGACGCCGGTCCGACTCCTGCTCTTCGACGTGCTCGAGGCCGACGGCCACGAGCTCACGCGGCTCGGCTACGACGCCCGGCGGCAGGCGCTCGAGACGGTCGTCGACCCCGGGGGCGCGATCGACGTGCCCGCCGCGTACCAGGGCGACCTGGCGCGGGCGATGGCGGACTCGAAGGAGCAGGGACTCGAGGGCGTGGTCGCGAAGAAGCGGTCGTCGAAGTACGCCGAGGGGCGACGCTCCGAGGCCTGGCTGAAGCTCAAGCACCACGCCACACAAGAGGTCGTCGTCGGCGGCTGGAAACCCGGCAGCGGTCGTCGCGCGGGCGGCGTCGGCTCCCTGCTGCTCGGGGTGCCGGGGCCGGACGGGCTCGAGTACATCGGCAAGGTGGGGAGCGGGTTCCGCGACCGTGACCTCGACGAGATCGGTGCGGCGCTCGGTGCGCTGGAACGGAAGACCTCCCCGTTCGTCGACGTCCCCCGGCCCGATGCCCGCGACGCGCACTGGGTGACACCGAAGCGCGTCGGTGAGGTCGAGTTCGCCGAGTGGACCTCCGACGGCCGGCTGCGGCAGCCGTCGTGGCGCGGCTGGCGCGTCGACAAGGACCCGTCGGACGTCGTCCGCGAGACCTGAGCATGCGTCCGCATCGGGTCCGCCGCGGGCGAACTTCCGTCCCCCGTTCCGGCACGGTCCGGGGGACGATTCCGCGCCGCCCGCCCGCCATTCCGCCACGGCCTGTTACGTTCGCCGGGACGAAAGGGCGTGAGCATGAGTGCGAGCAAGTACCTGCCCCCGTTCACCACGGAGGAGCGCGGCACGATCGCTGCGGATCGATCGGTGCAGGTGCCGGTCGACCCGCGAGAGGTGCTGCCCGAGTCCGAGGTCACCTACGCGGACTTCCTCGGTGACGAGGTCGACGAGGTCGACGAGGTCGACAAGGTCGACGGGGCCAACCAGTAGGAGAAGACGACCCGTGCGCCGGATCAGGGAACGCACGGGCCGCCGTCGGAGCGCCGCGACCGGTCGTTCAGGGATGACCGGCCGCGACGCGCTCTGCGCCAGCAGCGAGCAGCGCTCCTGGCAGGCACGTACAGAAGACGAGGCGAACGACCGGTTCGTCACGTCCGGACCCGGAAAAACATCGCCGGGCTGACCCTGAGGAGCAGACCCTGAGCGACGCTGACGCCCTGGCGTCCCTGTCGGACGCCTCCCTCGTCGAACGCTGCGCCGACGGTGACACGGTCGCGTTCGGCGTGCTCATCCGCCGGTACGGTCCGCACATGCGGGCCTACGCCGCCCGCATCCTCGGCCACGGGGACGGCGAGGCGGACGACGCCGTGCAGGAAGCGGCGTTGCAGGCCTGGCAGCGCATCGACCGGGTCGACGACCCCGACCGGGTGCGCAACTGGTTGTTCCGGATCGCGGCCAACAAGGCGCTCGACCGTCTCCGACGTCGTCACCCCCACCTCGACCTGGAGGCGGTGGCCGAGTCCTCCGACGACCGTCCCGTCGACGAGGTGGTCGAGACACGGCTCCAGGTCCAGGAACTCGCGCGTATCGTGCAGGCTCTCCCCGATGCGCCGCGTGCGGTGTGGGTGATGCGGGAGATCGGTGGGGCCTCGTACGCCGAGATCGCCGAGGCGACGGGGATGCCGCAGGCCACGGTGCGTGGGGTCCTCGCACGGGCACGTCGACGGGTGCTCGAGCAGATGGAGGGGTGGCGATGACCGACGACGAACGCTTCGGCGCCTTCACCCTCGAGGAGCTCTCCGACTACCTCGACTCCGGGCGGGATCCGGTGCGACCGGAGATCGACCGCGACCCGGAAGCACTCGCCGCACTCGGACGACTCGAGTCACTGCGGACCGCCTCGCGCGACCTGCTCGATGCCGACGTGTCCGGTGCGGACGACTCCTGGATCGCCGGTGTCCTCACCTCGATCCGGACCACGGCACACGCCGGCCGGGACATCCCGGTGCCCGACGACGACCCGGCCTCGACGCTCGTCGTCACCGAGGGAGCGTTGCGCGGACTCGTGCGGGCACTCGGCGACGACGTCCCCGGCCTGGTCGTCCGCCGGACGCGCTTCGCCGGTGACGTCACCGTGCCCGGGGGCGCAGTCGACGTCGAGGTCACCGTCGCGGTGACGGCCGACGGACCCGTCCACGATCGGACGGAAGCGTTGCACGTCGCGGTCGCCACCGCCCTCGAGGCGCACGCACCGTTCGCCGTGCGGACGGTCGTGGTGCGCGTCGCCGACCTCATCGACCCAGGAGCCGCATGACCACCGACACCCGGACGCTCTCCCGCCGGCTGACCGAGGTGGCGCTCGCCGTGCCGGGCGTCCGATCTGTGCTGCCGCCGGGTCCGAAGCTCGCCACGCTCGTACGGGACGTCCGGACGGTGCTCGACCTGCCGCGGGACGGCGGCGCGGTGCTCGTGCAGGACCTGCCGGAGGGCGCACGTGTCCGGGTGGTCGTGACCTCGGACCGAGGCGTCCCGACGGTGGCGCTGCTCCGGAGTGTGCGCGACGCGGTCGTGCGGGGCGCGGTGGAAGCCCTGGGCCAGCGGCCTGCGGACGTCACGGTACGGGTCGTCGAGATCGACTGAGACGAACGCGGCGGGTGACTGCCGCTCAGGCGGCGGGCGCGGGGCCGTCCGTCGGCTCGGCGTCGTCGGCGACCGGGAGGTCCTCCTCGATGAGTTCGTCCTCCTCCGGCTGCACGACCTCGGCCGCGGCTGCCTTCGCCTCGTCGATGGACTCCTGCGAGCGGCGGAGGAGGTCGTCGTCGTGTGCTGCGTGGTCCGTCATGCGGCCGAGGTTACGCGGGCGTGCCTGTGTCGGCATCCCGTCGGTGGATGCGACGCAGGCCGTGGTGACGAGCATCCGGGGCGTTCGCCGACGGCTCGAAGTCGACGGCCGAGGTCGGCGCGGGGGTGGTCGGCATCGCCGGGGCCGCCGGGGCGCCGTACGCATCGGCGGCGTCGAGCACGGCACGGGTCGCGGCGGCCGCGGTGCGCAGTGCGTCCTCGAGCGGCATCGCCCGGTGTGCTGCCGTCCGGACCTCGACACCCCACGGTTCGTCGTACCCGAGGTCACGGACGGTGCGGATGAAGCCCGGCAGGTCCCACGCCCCGGCTCCCGGCAGGTAGCGGGCCTCGCGGGACTCCTCGGACAGGGTCATGCCCGCCGGGGTGTGCAGCAGTCCGTCGCTGAGCTCCACCGCCGCGAGCGTGGTCGACGCCACACCCTGCTGGATCGACGCGAGGGTGGACCCGCCCCGGAGCGCGTGCATGGCGTCGACCAGCAGCCCGCCGTTCGGGTGTCCGGCCGCCGCGACGAACCGGGAGGCGCGCTCGACCGTCGGCAGGTTGGACCAGGGCTCCGGCTCGAGGACGAGCTGGGCGCCGACCTTCGCGGCCTGTCCGGCGAGGTCCACCCAGTCGTCGACCATGGCGGTCGGTGAGATCCCGGGGAGCGTCGTGTCGGCCCGCACGACGACCTGCCAGGCGCCGAGCATCGCGGCGGCCTCGAGCACGACGCCACGGTCGGCTTCCTGGTCGGGCGTCCGGTTCGAGCACGTCCACCAGCGTTCGAGCGGTCCGAGCTGCACCCAGACGATGCCGACGCCGTCGAGCACCCGGCGGAGTGCGGCGAAGCCGGTGGTCGCCCGGACCTCGTGGAGGTCACCGAGCGAGAGCGACAGCCCTGCGAAGCCGGCGGCCCCGACGGCGCGGATGCGCTCGTCGATCGGTCCGGTGCCGGCCCACGTCCAGGACGTCGCGAGCAGGTCGTGTTCCTGCACGGCACACCTCCGTTGTCCGGACACGCCCTGCGCCCCGTCGCGCCCGGTGTGCCCCGTCGTGTCCGGCGCCGCGGTACCCCCAGCGGCGTCGAGACATTGCTACGCGCTCCGGCTGCGAGCGCTCCCAGCACCGGGACACACCCGTGAAACGCGACCGGTCAGACGATGCGCGTCCGGACCGAGCCGACGCCCGCGATCGAGCCGTCGAGGACGTCGCCGCGATCGAGGACCCCGACCCCTTCAGGTGTGCCCGTCATCAGGAGGTCGCCCGGAGCCAGCGCCACGAACCGGGACAGCTCGGCGATCGTCTCGGCCACGGACCAGACCTGGTCGGACAGGTCGCCGGACTGTCGGAGCTCGCCGTTCACCCGGAGCTCGATCGTGCCGGCGGTCGGGTCGACTTCGGCCGCCGGCACGACCACGCCGACGGGGGCGGAGGCGTCGAACCCCTTCGCGGTGTCCCACGGCCGGCCGAGCCGCTTCGCCTCGGCCTGCAGGTCGCGGCGGGTCAGGTCGATGCCGACGGCGTAGCCCCACACGTGCGCGAGGGCGTCGTCCACGGTGATCTCGCTGCCGCCGGTCCCGATCGCCACGACGAGCTCGACCTCGTGTTCGAGCCGCTCGGTCATCGTCGGGTACGGGGTGTCGGCGTCGTCCGGCACCACGGCGTCGGCCGGCTTGGTGAAGAAGAACGGGGGTTCGCGGTCCGGGTCGTGGCCCATCTCTCGCGCGTGCGCGGCGTAGTTCCGACCGACGCAGAACACCCGGCGGACGGGGAACCGCCCGCCGGTCGAGGTCGGGATGGTCGGGAGGGTCGGTGCCGGGAGCACGAGGTCGGTCACCCGTCCAGCGTGCCACGACCCCCGTCAGTCCGCGAAGGAAGCCTCTTCTCGTAGCTTCCGCGCGCGGGCCCGCTCCTGCCGTTCGCGCCACTCGATCCGCATCTGCGCGAGTTCCTCCTCCGCACCCTGGGCGCGGAGGATCGGCCCGTAGTGCGCGCTGGCGAGCAGACGGGGTGTCGTGTACTCGCGGCGGTCGAGCCGTCGCTTGAAGGTGCGGTCACTCATGTCCGAGATCACTTCGGCTCCTGTCCTCGGGCTCGTCGTGTCCGGACGAGCGTCGTGTGTCGTACTCCTCGAGCGCGTGGAACACCCACGTGTCGTCGTCGGTGCTCCAGGCCCGGGACGTGAGCGCCGTGGCCATGATCACGGCGGCGTCCTGCTGGTGTTCATCGTCGGAGGTCGTGCGCTCAGCGACCCACGACCAACGCTGCCACCACTGATCTCGGTGGGCCAAGAACTCTGTGTTTCGCCGTCCGGCGCGGCCGTCGGCGATGTGCACGACGAGCGCCGCGACGGCGACGAACGCACTCGAGACGGAGACGAGTGCGCTGATGAGTCCGACGTCCATGCCGCCACCCTGACGCAGCAGGACCGGCCACGCGACGAGCGTGACCGGTCCTGTGGAGGGCGCCCCGCGCCTCCAGGCTGTGGAGGAGGACCTACCTGCCGGGCGCCGCGCCCTCCGACTCTCCCGCTCCCGGGTCGCCGCCGGTGCCACCGGAGGCGGGCTCGTCCTGGGGCCACCCCGCGAACTCCCACCCACCGACCGACGGGTGGTCCTCACCCTTGGTGTAGGCGTACGCGCGTGCGGCGTCCCGGGCCTCCGAGAGCTTGCCGAGCAGGTCCGCGTGCGCGTCGGCGTCGACCCGGGTGAGGGCGTCGTGCGCCAGCGCGAACCGGTCCATCTCGTTGCGCATGAGCATGTCGAACGGCGACGTGGTCGTGCCCTGCTCGAGGAAGCCGTGCACGTGCAGGTCGTCGTGCCCGTTCCGACGGTAGGTGAGCTGGTGCACGAGCGACGGGTAGCCGTGGAAGGCGAACACCGCCGGGGTACCGGGCAGGAAGAGCTCGTCGTAGCGCTCGTCGCGCAGCGGGTGCTCGTGCTTCCGCGGGTCACCGAGCGCGAGCAGGTCGACGACGTTCACCACCCGCACCCCGACCGACGGTGCGTGCTTCCGGATGATGTCGGCAGCGGCGACGGTCTCGACGGTCGGCACGTCGCCGGCGCACACGAGCACGACGTCCGCACGGCCGATGGTGTCCTCGGTGCCGGCCCACCCCCACACGCCGGCGCCGGCGTCGACGTGCGCGACGGCGTCGTCGAGCGACAGGAACACCGGCTCCGGGTGCTTGCCCGCGACGATGACCTCGATGCGGTCCGTGGTCTCCATCGCGTGCGCGGCGACGGCGAGCAGCGTGTTCGCGTCCGCCGGCAGCTTGATCCGGACGAGGTCCTGCTGCTTCGACGCGACGACGTCGAGGAAGCCGGGGTCCTGGTGCGAGAACCCGTTGTGGTCCTGCCGCCAGACGTGCGACGACAGCAGGATCGACAGGTTCGACACCGGCGCCCGCCAGTCGATGTCGGTCGAGGACTCGAGCCACTTGGCGTACTGGCCGACCATCGAGTCGATGATGTGGGCGAAGGCCTCGTAGGTGTTGATGAGCCCGTGCCGGCCGCTCAGCACGTAGCCCTCGAGCATGCCCTCGAGCAGGTGCTCGGAGAGGACCTCGGTCACCCGGCCCTGCGCCCCGAGGTGCTCGTCGCCGACGCCGCGCTGTGCACGCCAGACGCGGGACGTGACGTCGAACACCGCGTCGAGCTTGTTCGAGATGGTCTCGTCGGGGCCGAACAGGCGGAACGTCGACGGGTTCCGCTGGATGAGCGCGGCGAGCCACGGCCCCAGGGTGCCGGTGGCGCTCGCCGTGGTACCCACCTCGGCCGCGAACTCGGCGAGGGCGGGACGGTCGAGCGCCGTGCGGATCCGGCCGCCGTTCGCGTGCGGCGTCGCGCTCATCCGGTGGTCGCCCGTCGGCCGGATGGTGGTGAGGATGCCGATCGGCTGGCCGTCCTCGTCGAACAGTTCCTCTGGGCGGTACGAACGCATCCACTCCTCGAGCTGCTTCCGGTGCGCATCGTTCTCGCGGACCCCGGGCAGCGGGACCTGGTGGGCGCGGAAGGTGCCCTCGACCTGCTCCCCGTCGACCTCCTTCGGGCCGGTCCACCCCTTCGGCGTCCGGAGCACGATCATCGGCCAGCGCGGGCGGAGGTCGGATGCTCCGGCCGGCTGCCCCGCGGCCGCACGCTGGGCCTGCGCCCGGGCCGCTGCCTGGATGTCGTCGATCGTCGCCATCGCGCGGCGGAGTGCCCCGTCGAACAGCGCGTGCACGGCGAAGGGGTCGTCGTCGACCCGGGCCGAGTCCACGACGATGGGTTCGTACCCGAGCCCCCGGAAGTAGGCGGTGAGGTCCTCGTCGGGGATGCGGGCGAGGATCGTCGGGTTCGCGATCTTCCACCCGTTCAGGTTGAGGATCGGCAGCACCGCCCCGTCGTGCACCGGGTCGAGGAAGGTGTGGCCTTGCCACGAGGCAGCGAGCGGCCCCGTCTCGGCCTCGCCGTCACCGACGACGCACGCGACGACGAGGTCGGGGTTGTCGAGCGCCGCGCCGTACGCGTGCGCGAGGGAGTAGCCGAGCTCACCGCCCTCGTTGATCGAGCCCGGGGTCTCCGGGGCGGCGTGCGACGGGATCCCGCCGGGGAAGGAGAACTGCCGGAAGAACGACTGCAGCCCCGCCGGGTCGGGCGTGATCGAGGGGTAGAGCTCGCCCCACGTGCCCTCGAGCCAGGCGTTCGCGTTCATCGCCGGGCCGCCGTGCCCGGGACCGCAGATGCAGAGCACGTCGCGGTCGGTCTCGGCGATGAGGGCGTTGAGGTGCGCGTACACCAGGCTCAGCGCCGGCGAGGTGCCCCAGTGGCCGAGCAGCCGGGGCTTGATGTCGTCGGGCGCGATCGGGCGGGTGAGCAGGGGGTTGTCGAGCAGGTAGATCTGCCCGACGGTGAGGTAGTTCGCGGCGCGCCACCAGGCGTCGATCGCGCGGATCCGGTCGGTGCTCGTGGTGAGTGCGGGGGACATGCCCCCACGGTACGGAGGAGTGGCACAGCCCGTCCCAGGGAGACCGCTCGAAAAACTTCTGCACCACTTCCAAACCGTTTGCGAGGGGGTGCCGAATGAGATGCACAAGGGCAAACGCCCAGGGCGCTCTCCGGTCAGATTCGGCCGGTATTCAGCGTACGCACAGAAGCGTCGTTCGGCCACCGGCCGGAGTGCCCGTCACAGCAAAGGACTGAAGACCAATGCGCAAGTCACTCAAGACCTCGATCACCCTCGCCACGACCGGCGCGCTCGTCCTCGGCGGCGCAGCGTTCGGTGTCTCGGCCGCGCAGGCCGACGGCTCGGTGCACACCGTGTCCTCCAGCTCCTCGAAGATCCCCGGCCCGGTGGCCTCGGTCCCCGAGGTCCTCGGTGGCAACACCGCCGTGGCGCTCGACAAGGGCTTCACCGACGCCCTCACCGCGCTGAAGCTAACCCCGGGTGTCTCGGGCAACGCCAAGCTCGCCGACGGTTCGGTCTCGTTCCCGATCACCTCGGGTTCGGTGACGTACTGGTCGCCGGACGGCAACTACCGCCCGTACGTGCAGGGCCTGCTGAACCACGACGACTCGGGGCTGACCCTCTCCGCCGGTGACACCACGGTGACGCTGGAGAACTTCGTCGTGAACCCGGGCTCGTCCAAGCTCTACGGTGACGTCCTGGTCAACGGCAAGGTCGCCGTCGCGAACGCGTACCTGTTCTCCCTGCACGGTGGCACCCTCAAGCCGCTGCAGCTCGAGGGCGACAACGCGATCCTGACCGGCACCACGGTCCACGTCTCCGCCGACGCCGCGAAGCTGCTCAACAGCACCTTCAAGACCGACGCCGTGAAGCCGGGCCTCCTCGTGGGCGTCGCGACCATCACCGCACAGATCAAGTAACCAGCACGCCAGGGACAGGACGGCACCACGCGATCGCGTGGTGCCGTCCTGCTGTCGTGTCCCGGGTGCCGTCGGGGCCTGGAGGCGCGGATCACCTCACCGACGTCGGCGCCACCATCGACGTGGCCGGTCCCCGGCTGCCGCGGCCGCTTCGGCAGCCGCACGTGCGGCCGCCGCGAAGCGCTCCTCGCGTCGGTCGTGCCAGCGCGCGACCTCGTCGGCGACGTCCCGGAGCGGGGTCACGACCGGCGGGCCGCCGAGCAGCTGCCGTCGGGCCTCCTTCACGCGGGCGTTGAAGTCCTCGAGCACGTCGCGCACATCGGACTCCACGGACAGCGCATCGAGGGCGTCGTCGAGCCCGGCGTCCTCCGTCCGGAGCGCGAGGGCGGGCGGAGCGATGCCGCGGATGTCCTCCCGCTCGATCTTCGACTTGATCCACCAGTCGGGATCGTGCTGGCCGTCGTTCCCGGGCAGGGGCTTGCCGTGGTACGGGTTCCCCTCGAACACCCCGCGCCGCTCGGCTTCCTCGATCTGCGCCCGCGCGTGGGCCGCGACGTCGGCGGCCTTCAGCAGACGACGTTCCTCGCGGACCTCGTCCGGGTCGAGGGAGCCACGTTCGATCTCGCTCTCGACGAGCTGCTGGTAGCGGTAGCGGGCGGCCCTCCTGAGCCGGTCCATCCGTGCGTCGACGTCGTTCATCGTCAGACCATGATGCGCCCGACGTCCGACGTCGTCGCTCAGGACTCCTCGGCGACCTCCTCGATGGTCAGCGCGGCCTGGATGAGTGCCAGGTGCGACAGCCCCTGCGGCAGGTTGCCCATGAACGAGCCGTCCTCGCTGATCATCTCGCTGAACAGGCCGACGTCGTTCCCCTGCGCGACCATCTGGTCCATCAGGGTGCGTGCGTCGTCCACCCGCCCGACGCACGCCATCGCGGCGGCGAGCCAGAACGAGCACGCGACGAACGGGGACTCCTCGTCCTCGATGCCGGAGTACCGGTACACGAGCGGTCCGCGCTGCAGCTGCTCCTCGATGGCGCGGATCGTCGACTCCATCCGGGGGCCGCGGTCGAACGCCGACATCGTGTGGAGCAGGATCGAGGTGTCGAGGGCATCCGACCCCGGGTACATGACGTAGTGCCCGCGCTCCTCGTCCCAGCCGTGCTCGGCCACCCACTGCTCGATGAGCTCGCGGTTCTCGACCCACTTGTCACGGGGTCCGTCGATCATGCCGGCGTCGTGGAGTTCCACGGCCGCGTCGAGCGCCTGCCAACAGCCGATCTTGCTCGTCACGTAGTGCTGCGTGTCCTCGAGCTCCCACATGCCCGAGTCCGCTTCCTCCCAGCGGTGGCAGGCGTCGTCGGCGAGTTCCTGCAACACGGCGGCGGTCTTCCGGTCGAGGACGTTGCCGGCGCGGACGTACTGCCGCAGGATCTCGAAGACGTCTCCCCAGACACCGAGCTGCAGCTGGTCGCCGGCGCGGTTCCCGATCGTCACGGGGCCGATGCCCTTCCACCCGGGCACGTCACGGTCCTCGACACCGTCGCTCTTGGAGCCGTCCAGCTCGTAGAAGATCGGCATGTCCTCGTCGTGCTCGGCGATGGTGCGCATGACCCAGGACACCGCGGCGTGTGTCTCCTCGCGGAGCCCGAACCGGGCGAGCGCGTGCACCGTGTACGACAGGTCGCGCACCCAGGCGAACCGGTAGTCCCAGTTCTTGCCGCCGGTGCGGTCCTCGGGCAGGCTCGTCGTCGGCGCCGCCGCGATCGCGCCCGTGGGCGAGTAGATGAGCAACTTGAGGGCGAGTGCACTCCGCTGCACGGCGTCCGACCAGGGGCCGTCGTAGGAGAACTCCTCCGACCAGGTGGCCCAGTTCGCGATCGTCCGGTCCATCGCGGCGAGGGCGCTCTCCGGCCGTGGCATGAAGATCGGCTCGTCGTGGGTCCCGACGATCGTCAGGATGTGCTTCGAGGCCTCGGTGGTCCGGTACTGGCCGGAGAACCGTGGGCCGTCGTCGTGCACCGGCTCGAACCCCTGCTCGACGATCGCGATCGTGATCCCGTCGATGCCGATCACGGCACCGTTCGCGGTGTCGAGGCGCTTCGGCTCGGCGGTCTGCAGCAGGGTGCCGGGGACCACCGCCCACTCCATCTCGACCGATCCCCGGACGCCCTGGACGCACCGGGCGATCTCTGCCCACGGCAGTCGGCCGGCGACACCCGTGACCATCGCGTCCGTCACGGTGACTTCGCCGTCGGGCGTCGTCCAGGTCGTGACGAGCACGTTCGTTCCCGGCATGTACGTGCGGGATGCCTCGGCCCGCGGATCGACCGGGCGGAGCGCGACGTGCCCGCCGTGCTCGGCGTCGACGATGCTCGCGAAGACCGGCGGCGAGTCCATCGACGGGATCGGCAGCCAGTCGATCCGGCCGTCGAGCGCGATGAGGGCGACCGTCCGACCGTCGCCGATCGCGCCGTAGGAGCGGAGCGGGACGTACCCGTCGGTGCGCTCCTCGTTCTCGGTCGCGTCGGGGGTGTCTCGGGTCCGCTCGGTCATGCACCCAGCCTGCCCGGGCTCCGGGCGCGACCATCAGGCGGACGTACCCCTCGTGGACAGGCGAGCCGCGCCTCCCGGCTGTGGACAAGTCCCGACACGCCCGGGGTGAGTTGCGCAGCCCGGGCGTGTCGCACTACTGTCGTCCTCCTGCCCACCGGGCAGACCGCCCGCCCCGGGCACACCGGAAGGACCGCGCATGCGCGCCGTGCAGCACCACGAGGAACGCGTCGAGCTCCAGCTCGACGCGACCGCCGTGCTGCCCGAACAGCGCACGCAGCAGTGGTCCCTCCGTTACCCCGCGTAGGCACGCGACGTCAGACGACGCCCCGTGCCCACCCGGCCCGGGGCGTTCGTCATCACCGTCTCCGCTCGTCCGCCCGTCCGGCGACGACCAGGAGGCGCGGCGTACGACCGTCTCGGACCGTCACCTCGACCGTCACGAAAGCGAGACGACTCCATGAAGAAGATCAACGACCGATTGCTCAGCTGGGCCTCGATGCTCGAGGACAACACCGAGCAGCAGGCCCGCACGACCGCGCGCATGCCGTTCGTGTTCCCGCACCTGGCCCTCATGCCGGACGCGCACCTCGGCCTCGGCGCCACCGTCGGCTCGGTCATCCCGACCCTCGGCGCGATCATGCCGGCGGCCGTCGGCGTGGACATCGGCTGCGGCATGATCGCCGTCCGGACCCAGTTCACGAAGGGCGACCTGCCGGACGACCTGCAGGAGCTCCGCGAGCAGATCGAGCGTGCGATCCCGCTGTCCGCGGGCGCCTCGAACCGGAAGATCGTGGCGACCGCCGCACCGCGGATCGCGGAGCTCGAGTCCATGGCCGCCGCTGCCGGGTTCGACCCCGACGGCGTGCACGGCGGCTGGCGGAACCAGCTCGGCACCCTCGGGTCCGGCAACCACTTCATCGAGGTCTCCCTCGACGAGCAGGACCGGGTCTGGCTGTTCCTGCACTCCGGGTCGCGGGGTGTCGGCAACAAGATCGCCCAGCGCCGCATCAAGGTCGCCAAGAGGGCGATGGAGCGGTGGTGGATCGAGCTGCCCGACCCCGACCTGGCGTACCTGGTCGAGGGCACGCCCGAGTTCGACCGGTACATCGCCGAGCTCCGGTGGGCCCAGCACTTCGCGCTGCTCAACCGCGAGGAGATGATGGACCGCGTCGTCCGGCAGCTGTCCGAGGCCGTCAGCACGCCCGTCGACGAGCGCGAGCGGATCAACTGCCACCACAACTTCACCCAGCGCGAGACGCACTGGGGGAAGTCGGTGTGGGTCTCGCGGAAGGGCGCCATCCAGGCGAAGGCCGGTCAGGCCGGGCTCATCCCCGGCTCGATGGGCACCGCCTCGTACGTGGTCGAGGGACTCGGCAACAAGCCCTCGCTCGAGTCCTCGCCGCACGGCGCCGGCCGGCTGTACTCGCGGTCGGCGGCCCGGCGGACCTTCACGCACGACGAGCTCCGTGCGGCGATGGTCGGGATCGAGTACCGCGACACCGACGCGTTCCTCGACGAGATCCCGGCCGCGTACAAGCCGATCGACCAGGTGATGGCGGACGCGGCCGACCTCGTGACGATCCGGCACACGCTCCGGCAGGTCGTCAACGTGAAGGGCGACTGAGGTGGCCGTGGCGACCGTGGTCGACGTCCGTCGCGCGGTCGACGCGGCGTGGGCGGCCCGGCCCGAGCACGACGTCTCGTGGCCGGACCCCACCCCGACCGTGATCCGCGGACCGAGGAGTACTCGCGGGTCACCGACTCGGAGCGCTACGCGGTCGTCGGCGCGCGGGCGCAGTCGTGGATCGACGCCCTCGTCGCGCTCGGGCTCGCCGACGCGAGCGTGGTGGAGGACGGCGCGACCCGGCTCGTCCCCCGCGCGCCGGACGCGCTGCCGTTGACCGTCGTCGTCCGCGCGCTCGACGGCGTGCCCGATGGCGTGGTCGACCTCCTCGTCGGGGACCCGGTGGCCTCGGTGGACGTGCAGCCGGATTGCGGCTGCGATGCCCGCCGACTCGGGATCGGCGGACCTGCTCGAGGCGATCGACGACGCGTTCGTCGGGGTGCTCGGCGGCGGGTTCGTCCTGATCGAGTCGAAGCGCTCGCGGATCGTGGCCACCGCCGACGGGTGGAGCTCCACGGGCGCCACCCGCGGTGTCGACGCGGCCATCGCGGCGGCCCGCCGCGGGGGCGTCGACCGGGCCGCCGGACGCTCGTCGGCGGATCGTGGTGGGCTCCGGTGGTGAGGCGCTGACCGGAGACGGACTGGAGGCGCGTGGCGGGCCCGCGCCGCGCCCTCCAGCCCGGCAGATGGCTGGGACCACGGCCCCCTGCCGGACACCGCGCGTTCCGTCGGGCACGCTCGATGGCGTGAGTGAGCAGGCGGAACAGGCGGCCCGGAAGACCGGACGCGAAGCGAAGCGGGTGGCGGACAGCCGCTGGTTCGAGGTGACGGCGCGCGCCGGGTTCGTCGGCAGCGGCATCGTGCACCTGCTCATCGGGTACTTGGCGATCCTGCTCGGCGTCGGCAATGCGTCGTCCGGCGGGAGACCGACCAGTCCGGCGCGCTGCAGCAGATCGCGTCGGTCCCCGGCGGGGTGGTCCTCCTCTGGCTCGTCGCGATCGGCACCGCTGCCCTGACCATCCGGCTCGTCCTCGAGGCCGTCGTCGGCGGGCGGAGCGACAGCGCCCGTGCATGGGGCAACCGGCTGAAGAACGTCGGCAAGGCCGTGGTCTACGGCGTGATCGCGTACTCGGCGGCGTCCTACGCGCTCGGTGCCGGCAAGAGCTCGAGCGGGTCGAGCCGGAGTGCCGCGGCGAAGGCGCTCGCGACCCCGGGCGGCGTCTTCCTGCTGCTCCTCGTCGCGGCGGTCGCGATCGGGATCGGCATCGGCCTCGTGGTGATCGGTTGCCGGCGCTCGTTCTGGAAGCAGCTCGTGCGTCCGCCGCAGCAGGTCGAGCGGGTCGTCACCGTGCTCGGGGTCGTCGGCTACGTCCTGGAAGGGCATCGCCGTGGTGATCGTCGGCGTGCTCATCGCGGTCGCCGGCTTCCGGAGCGACCCCGACCAGGCGACCGGACTCGACGGGGCGTTCGACGCCCTGCGGAGCATGCCGGGCGGGGTGTTCGTCCTCGTGGCGATCGGCATCGGGTTCCTGGCCTTCGGCGTCTTCAGCTTCTTCCGCGCCCGGTACGCCCGCCTCTGAGCCGCGGGCACACGGACGACCGGGCTGGCGCGGACTTTCGCGCCGTGCGACACCTCACGGGCTGAAGCGGGCGTGAGGTGTCGCTGAGCCCGTGAGCTCGCCGCCGCCCGGCCTGAGGGAGCACGGAGCCGACGCCGGTAGACCGGGCTGATGAGCAGTGCGACGACCGGGCCCGCGACCGTGTTCTCCGACGCCCGGGCCGTGCTCGCCGAGAGCATCGTGTGGGACCCCGCGTCCGAGCGACTCCGGTGGACGGACATCACGCTCGGGACCCTGAACACCGCGGACGCACACGGCACGATCCTGTCCAGCGTGCCCCTGCCCCCGCCGCTCGCGAGCTTCCAGCCCCGCGCCGGTGGCGGCTTCGTCGCGGCGCTCGGCGACACGATCGTGGTCACCGAGCCGGACGGCGCCGTCGAGCGGGAGATCGCCCGGGTCGAGCACGCGATGGACGGCATGCGCTTCAACGAGGGCAAGTGCGACCCGTTCGGCCGCTTCCTGGTGGGCAGCATGAACGTCACCACGGGGGCCCGACGCGGCGCTGTACTCCGTCGAGGCGGACGGCACCACGCGGCTGCTCCGCGGCGGGTTCGGCGTCACGAACGGCATCGAGTGGTCGGACGACGGCACCGTGATGTACGTGACGGACACGAGCGCGTCGACGGTCTACCGCGCCTCCTACGGACCCGACGGCGAGCTCGGCGAACTCGAGCCGTTCATCGTCGGGGCAGCGCACGACGGCCTGGTGCGCGACGACGAGGGCTGCTTCTGGAGCGCGGTCTACGGCAGCGGCAAGGTGGAGCGGTACGGCCCGGACGGTTCGCACCTCGAGACCGTCGAGCTGCCCGCGCCGAACGTGACCTCGGTGGCGTTCGGCGGTCCGGGCATGTCGACGTTGTTCGTCGGGACGGCGCGCGAGAACCTGACCGAGGAGCAGCTCGAGCAGTCGCCGCAGTCGGGTGCGGTCCTCGCGGTCCCGACCCGCGTGCACGGCTTCCCCGCGAACACCTTCAGCGGCTGACGGGGCGGGGCGGGCGCCTCGACGAGCGCCGCGGGTATCCTGGGCGACCGCCCGACCCGAGGAGTCCACGTGAACGACGAGCACACGGCAGCCACCCCGGACCCGGCGAGCCACCTCGCCGCAGCGCAGGACGCCGACGTCACCGTCGAGGTCGACCGGGTCGCCGTCGACGGCACCTACGTCCGGGTGAGTTCCATCGGCGAGCCGGGTGAGCGGGCGTTCCTGCTGGTCGCCGGCCTCGGGATCGCCGCCACGTACTACGAGCGGCTCGCCCCGCACCTCAACGAGAACGGCCCGGTGCACGCACTCGACCTGCCCGGGTTCGCCGGGGTCCCGCGCTTCCGTGGGAAGGTGTCGATCGAGCGCTACGCGGACGCGGTCGAGAAGGTCATCGCCGACCTCGGGCTCGTCGACCCGGTGCTGATCGGCCACTCGATGGGCACACAGGTGGTCACCGAGGTCGCGGCCCGTCGCCCGGACATCTCCGACCTCGTGCTCATCAGCCCGGTCGTCGACTCGAAGGCCCGGACGGTCCGCCAGTCGGCGTTCCGGTTCCTCCGGTCGACGCTGCACGAGCCGGCAGCGGTGCGGTGGCACGGCATCACGGCCTACGCGCTGTGCGGGTGGCACTGGTTCTCGAAGGTGCTGCCCCGGATGATCGCGTTCCCGATCGAGGAGCGCGCGGCCCACGTGCAGGCGCGCACGCTGATCGTGCGGGGCGAGCACGACGCGATGGTGCCGCGCGACTGGGTCCGTCGGCTGGCCCGGGTCTTCCCCTACGCGGTCCTCCGCGAGGTCGTCGACGGAGCGCACTCGGTCATGCACGCCCAGGCGGACGCCGTCGCACGCCTGGCCGTCGCCCACGTCGACGGCGCACTGCCCGACCGCGGCGTGTCCTCGTTGCAGCGCGTCCGTGACGACTCGACGTCCTCGGACCTCGCGCGGCTCGGCCCGAAGGACGCCTGGCTGCTCGTGAAGTCGCGGTTCGTCGAGCTGTTCGGCATGGCGCGAAACGACGACGAGACGCTCGAGGCGGCCAAGTCCGCCCACGCGGTTGCGATGGCGGACGGCGACGACCTGCCGGTCGACCCGGCGGATCGCCGACGGGTCGTCGACGAGGTCGCCCCCGAATCCCGCAAGGCCGGCTGAGCGGACGCCCTGGTCGCGACGCACTGGAGGCCCGGTGCCGGTTCTCGGAACCGGCGCCGGGCCTCCAGGCAGTCGCGTCGTCAGGCCGTGATGCGGCCCCGCAGCATGTCGACCGTCAACGCGTTCGCCTCGGCGAGGACCTTGCGGGCCTCGTCGGTCTTGTCCCAGACGTTCCAGAGCAGGACCCCGCGCACCGTGTCGTCGTCGTCCAGGTAGTAGACGACGCCGGTGACGTTCGGCTCCTGCCAGTCCTCGACCGGGCGCAGCTTCGTCGTGACCTGCCCGACCGCCTCGTAGCCCATGTCGAAGACGTCCGAGTAGAACATCGGCGTGTGGTCGTAGGTCTCGTCGGCGTCCGCGAGGTTGCGGCCGGCCTGCCGTCCCTGTTGCTGGGCGTTGTCGACGTGCTCGACCCGTCGCGTCCCGAGGATCCGGTCCGGGTACTCGGCGACGTCGCCGGCGGCGAAGACCGAGTCGTCGTCCGTCAGCAGGGTCGAGGAGACGACGATGCCGTCGCGGACGGTGAGCCCGGCGTCGGCGGCGAGCTGCGTCGCCGGTTCGATGCCGAGCCCGACCACGACGGCGTCGGCCTCGACCGTGGACCCGTCGTCGAGCGTCAGCGTGACGCCGTCGTCGGTCTGGGTCCCCGACTCCACCCGGCGGCCCGTCCGGAGTTCGACCCCGTGGTCGACGAACCGCTGCTGGAACGCCCGGGCGAGGCCGTTCGGGAACATCCGGCCGCCGACCACCTGGTCGGGGTCGACCAGCGTGACGCGTGCGCCGTTCTGCACGATGCCCGCCGCGATCTCGGTCCCGATGTAGCTCCCGCCGACGACGGCCACGTGGGCGCCGGCCTCGGCGAGTTCACGCAGCCGGCGGTAGTCCGTGGCGCTGCGGTAGTCGAGCACGCGCGGTGACGGGTCGAGCCCCGGCAGGCCACGCGGCTTGCCGCCCGTGGCGAGGAGCAGACGGTCGTAGCCGAACGTGTCGCCGTCGCTGGTCGTGACCGTCTTCGCGTCGCGGTCGATCGCCGTCACCGCGGTACCCAGGACGAACGTCGCCCCGGTCTCCTCGGTGTGCAGGTCGACCTTCTCGTCCCAGCTGAAGTCCGGGTCGGTCCAGAGCTTCTTCGACAGCGCAGGACGGGCGTAGGGACGGTCGACGTCCTCGCTGATGATGCCGATGGAGCCGTCCGCGTCGAGCTCACGGACGCCGCGCGCGGCCGCGTCGGCGACCATCCCGCCGCCGACGACGAGGTACCGGAAGTCGGTCATGGATCTCCCTAGATCGTGGCGACGGAACCGGAGTCGACCCGGTAGTTGGACCCGTTGACGAAGCTCGCCAGGTCGGAGCAGAGGAACGCGACGACGTTCGCGACCTCTTCCGGCTCGCCCCGGCGGTGCAGCTCCATGTACGGACGCTCCTCGTCGAGGAACGACTCGATGGCCTGGTCGAAGGACGTGCCGAGCTGCTTGGCGCGCTTGTCCATCATGGCGTCGGTCATCGGCGTGTGGATGAACGCGGGACTCACCGTGTTGACGAGCAGTCCCTCGGAGGCGTACGAGCGCGACAGCCCCTTCGCGAACGACAGGACCCCGGCCTTGGCGGCGCAGTAGGGGAGCTCGTCGTCGTAGGGCTGCGAGGCATCCTCGGAGACGAGGTAGACGATGCGACCCCAGCCGCCGTTCCGCAGGTCGGCGATGAACTCGCGCGTGATGCGGACCGGCCCCATCAGGTCGATGTCGATCGTCTCCTTCCAGCCGTCCTCGTCGATCTCGTGGAACATCCCCTGGGCGCCGGTGACGCCCGAGGACTGCACCAGGATGTCGATCTCACCGACCGCGTCACGGACCTTCGTGTGCAGGTCCGCCAGGCTCTCGGCGCTCCGGACGTCCGCCGCGAAGGCGTGGAGCCGTCCGGGCGCCGCGTCGAGCTGGTCGGCGCTGTTGTCGAGGCGCGCCTGGTCGATGTCGGTGACCACGACCGTCGCACCCTCTGCCAGGAGGATGCGTGCGGTGTTCCAGCCGATGCCTGAGTCACCGCCGAAGACGAGCGCGGTCCGACCCTGGATCCCGAGGTCCATGCGGCTCCTACGCGTGTGCCGAGGCGTCCGCGACCGGCCGGGGTGGTGGCCGACGCGAGCGGCGTGCTGGGGGCGCGGTTCTCGGCGGAGACCATCCACGCGAGCTGCTCGAGGCGCTCGATGAAGCCGTGCAGCAGGTCGGCGGTCGTCGGGTCTTCTTCGTCGACCTCGTCGTGGACGTCGCGCATGGTGCCGGTCGCCTGGTAGAGGCGGAGCGTCACGAGGTCGATCGCGTCGTGCGTGGTGACCTCGCCGTCCGGGAACTGGTCGAGGTGGCTCTGCGCGGCGACGGTGCTGGACCGGCCGTCCGGCACGGCGTAGAGCGCGCGCATGCGCTCCGCGGTGTCGTCCGCGAACTCACGAGCCGCGTCGACGATCTCGTCGAGCTGGAGGTGGAGGTCCCGGAAGTTGGTCCCGAGGATGTTCCAGTGGGCCTGCTTGCCCTGGAGGTGCAGGTCGATGAGGTCCACGAGGACCGCCTGGAGGTTCTTGGCGAGCTTGTCCGATGCGTGCATGATCGGCTCCTTCCGCATTGGGTGACCAGTACCAGTCCGGTCTACGCGGTGCGGCAGGACGTCCGCTCAGAGGACCGTCCCCCGCGGCGTCGCTCGGTGGTGCTCAGTGCGTGGCAGCGGGCGCGGGATCGACCTGGTCGACGGCGGTGCGCATCTGCTCGAGGAACACCGCGACGACCCGGGCGTCGTCGGGGGAGAGCCCCTCGGCGATCGACATCATCCGGCGGTGCATGACGGCCGAGGGTGGCGCGGACCTCGTCGTCCGTCTCCGTCGTCGGGGTGATGACGAGCGCGCGGCGGTCGGTCGGGTGCGGGTCGCGGCGGACGTGGTTCGACTTCACGAGCCGGTCGATCAGGATCGTCGTCGACGCCGACGAGATCTTGAGGTAGGCGGCGAGGTCCTTCGGGCTGACCGCTCGGCCGGCGCGCTGCGACTGCAGCAGGAAGCGGACGGCGAGCAGGTCGGTCTCACCCATCCCCATCGAGTCGCGGGTGCGCCGTCGCATGGCCGTCTCGGCGGCGCGGTACCGGCGCAGGGCGTTGAGGACGGTGACCCCGCGCTGGGTGGCGTCGTCGTCGGGGAACCAGTACCCGGACGCTGCCGTGATCTCCTGCGTGGACATGGCGTTCAGGGTAGCCCGGCTCGTCGCTAGGCCGTCTAGGAATCTCACGGCCACCCGTCAGGACGGCGCCGCAGGACGGACTGGAGGCACGGTGCGGGCCCGCACCGTGCCTCCAGTCCGTCGACTGCTCGCGTGACGTGACGCGCCCTACGCGGCGACCTGCTCGTCGGAGGCGGCCTCGGCGAGCGCCGTCAGCGCACCCTGCACGAGCTGCGTGACCTCGGCGTCCTCACGCGGGTGGGTCTCCGCGAACCGGACGACCGACTGCGGGATGGCGACCTTGACGTCCTGGAGGACCTTCGCGCCCGCGATGCCGGCGGCCTTCCGCGCGTCGTCGTGCGCCCAGACGCCGCCGTACTGGCCGAAGGCCGACCCGATGACGGCGAGGGGCTTGCCCGAGATGGGGGAGGCGCCGAACGGACGCGATGCCCAGTCGAGGGCGTTCTTCAGAACGGCCGGGATCGTGCCGTTGTACTCCGGCGTGATGAGCAGCACGGCGTCGGCGGCGTCGATCGCCGCACGGAACGCGACGGCGGAGGCCGGCGGGGTCTCGCCGTCGATGTCCTCGTTGTAGAACGGCAGGTCGACGATGCCGTCGAACGTGGTGAGCTCGATGCCCTCCGGGGCGTGGTGGTCGGCCGCCTCGGCGAGCTTGCGGTTGATCGACTCGGCGCGGAGGCTGCCGACGAGGGTGAGGACGTGCGTCATGGGGATCCTTCTGTTCTGCGACGGAAAGGTGTCAGCAACAACCAATGCGATGGGCCCAGCCGCTATTCCCGACGGCTGTTGCCGACAGCTGTTCCCGACTCAGCGGGCCGTCGGTAGGTTGACGAGGTGAGCCCGCTCCGCACGCCAGCCAGCACGCCCCGCACCACCGACCCGGACTGGTGGCGCGACGCCGTCGTCTACCAGGTCTACCCACGCAGCTTCGCCGACACGAACGGCGACGGGCTCGGCGACGTCGCCGGGATCACGACGCGGGTGCCGTACCTGGCCGAACTCGGTGTCGACGCGATCTGGTTGTCGCCGTTCTTCCCTCGCCGCTGGCCGACGGGGGCTACGACGTCGCCGACTACCGCGACGTCGACCCCAAGCTCGGGACGCTCGAGGAGCTCGACGTCCTGGTCCGGACGGCGCACCAGCACGACATCCGGGTCATCGTCGACATCGTGCCGAACCACACCCTCGGACCAGCACGAGTGGTTCCGGGCCGCCCTGGCCTCGCCGCCCGGATCGCCGGAACGGGCACGGTACGTCTTCCGCGACGGCGCCGGCCCCGACGGTGCCCTGCCACCGAGCGACTGGGTCTCCGAACTTCGGCGGCAGCGCGTGGACCCGCGTGCCCGACGGGGTGGGCGGCGCGGGCGGCGCCGGTGGCGGCGCGGTCGGCGGCGCGGGCGGCGCTGGGGGTCAGTGGTACCTGCACCTCTTCGCGCCCGAGCAGCCCGACCTCGACTGGGAGAACCCGGAGGTCCGCGAGGACTTCGAACGCACCCTCCGCTTCTGGTCCGACCGCGGGGTCGACGGGTTCCGCGTGGACGTCGCGCACGGGCTCGCGAAGGACCTGTCGACGCCGTACCGCCCCTCGGACGAGAAGGCGCTGCCGCTCGACGGCTCCGACCCGCTGTACGACCGCGACGAGGTGCACGAGATCTTCGCCACGTGGCGCACGGTGCTCGACGAGTACGACCCGCCACGAGCCGCCGTGGCCGAGGCCTGGGCGCCCGCACCGCGGCGCGTCCTCTACGCCCGGCCCACCGAACTCGGCCAGGCGTTCAACTTCGACCTGCTCGAAGCGCCGTTCGACGCCGCGGCCTTCCGCGGCATCATCCAGCGGAACCTGGCGATGTCGGAGCAGTCCGGGGCGTCGAGCACGTGGGTGCTGTCCAACCACGACGTCGTGCGGCACGCCACCCGCTACGGCCTGCCGACCGGCGCGGACACCGACGCGTGGCTGATGAGCGACGGCACCGTGCCCGCGCTCGACGCGGAGCGGGGGCTCCGGCGGGCGCGGGCAGCGACCCTGCTCGTGCTCGCACTGCCCGGTTCGTCGTACGTCTACCAGGGCGAGGAGCTCGGGCTGCAGGAGGCGGCGGCCATCCCGCACGACCAGCTGCAGGACCCGAAGTGGCTCCGGACGGGACACACGGTGAAGGGTCGGGACGGCTGCCGGGTGCCGATCCCGTGGACCACCTCGGGGCCGTCCTTCGGGTTCGGCTCGGTGGCCCCGCACCTGCCGCAGCCCGCGGACTTCGGGGCGTCGTCGGTCGAGGCGGAGGACGGCGACCCCGCGTCGACGTTGACCTTCTACCGGACCGCGATCGCCGCCCGGCGGCGGTTGCAGCAGGGCGAGGCGCTCAGCTGGATCGACGCGGACGGCGGTTCGGGTGCGCGTTCCCGCGTGGTCGCGTTCGCCCGGCACGACGGCTGGCGGTCGGTCACGAACTTCGGCGTCGACCCGGTCCCGATGCCGTCCGGCACGGTCCTCGTCGCATCCGGTCCGCTCGCTGACGGCGTCCTGCCGGGGAGACCACGGTCTGGCTCGCCTGAGCGCCGGCGCGTGACCGCGCGGTCGGCGGTCGGTGCGCGTGCGCGCTCGGCTGGCGGTGCGTGCGCGCGGTCGGCTGCCGGTGCGTGCGCGCGGTCGGCTGGACGGTCCGGGAGCCGGTTCCTCCACAGCCGGGAGGCACGGGGCACCGTTCCACAGATCGGCCCGCGTCCGCCTGCGGGGCACCCCTCGATCGCGACGATCGGGGCATGAGAGAACCCAACACCCCAGCGACGGGCCGTCCGCCCGCCCCGGTCACGCACGGTTCGGCGCACGGCCGCGGTCGCCACCGTCCTCACCGCGCTCGGCGTCCTCGCCGCCCCCGCGCTCACCCCCGCCACGTCCAGCGCCGCCGAGCTCGGCTTCCCCTACGTCGACCAGTTCGACTCGGCCGACGGCGGCTCCCTGAGCGGTGACGCCGAGCTGGTCGGCGGACGTCTGCGCCTGACCGACGCCGTCGGGAAGCAGGCCGGATCGTGGTCGACCGACGACACGTTCCCCTCCGACCGCGGGCTCGAGATCGAGTTCCAGTACGCGATGCACAACGACGTCGGCGACCCGGGGGCCGACGGGTTGCTGCTGTCCCTCGCGGACGGTGCGGCACCCCAGGGCGTCGGTGCGTACGGCGCGGCGCTCGGCTACGCCTGCCGGTCCAGCGCCAACCAGGGTGGTGGTGTGCCGTGCGACCTCCCCGGCATGCCTGGCGGGTTCGCCGGCATCGCCCTCGACCACTACGGCAACTTCTCCCTGCCGCTGAACCAGTCCGGCCCCGGCCCCCAGGAGCAGTTCGTCGTGGTGCGCGGATCGGGCGACGGGGTCACCGGGTACCGGTACGTCGAGGGTGCACGGGCTCCCGGCGGCACCGCCACCGACGGCCCCCGGACCCGGACGGTCCGCGTGACCCGCAGCCGGGCGACGCCGGCGAGCTCTTCGTCACCGTGCGGATGGACGCCGGCGGCGGGCTCCGGCCGGTCCTCGAGCGCGTGCCGCTCCACGGCGCCGGGCAGGCTCCGCTGCCGGACACGCTCCGGCTCGGGTTCGCCGGGGCCACCGGTTCGCACGTGAACGTCCACGAGGTCGACGCCCTGCGGGTCTGGCAGCCGGCCGACCTCGCAGTGACGCACGACATGCCGCCGACGGTCACCGCCGGGGGACCGGTCGAGTACGCGGCCACCGCCCGGAACGTCGGGGTGAACCCGTCGGCACCGAGTGCGCTCGAGGTCGACGTGCCCGATGCCCTGCGGGACGTCCGCTGGACCTGCGCGCCGACCGACGGCGATCGCACGGCGTGCGGATCCGCGTCGGGCACGGGCGACGTGCAGACGCCGGTCGACCTGCCACGCGGTGGTGCCGCGACCGTGACGATCACGGGCACGCTCCCCGACGACGCGTCCGGCACGCTCGACAGCGTCGCCCAGATCGCCCCGGCGCCGTCGATGGCCGACGTGAACGAGGTCGACAACGTCTCGACCGCCAGCGCCGTGGTCGAGATCGGCCCTGCGCCCGAGGCGCACGTCGAGACCGACAAGTCCGTCGCACCGTCGACGGACGTCGCACCGGGTGACGAGGTGGAGTACCTCGTCACCGCGCGGAACCGCGGTCCGGCCGTTGCACAGGACGTCGGCGCGGTCGACGAACTCCCCGCGGCGATGCGGTTCGCGGGCTCGGAGGACGGGTGCACGGCGGCCGGACAGGTCGTGACGTGCGCGTCCGGCCTGACGCTCGCCGCCGGGGAGTCGACGGCCTTCCGGATCCGGGCGGTGCTCGACCCGGAGTACCAGGGCGACGGCTCGGACGTGGTGAACGTCGCGACCGCGACCTCGCCGACCGACCCCGACGGCGGTGATCCCTCGCCGGCCGTGGTGATCGAGGTCCTCGTGCCGGACGAGGGTGGGCCCGACGACGGCGGGCCCGACGACGGCGGGCCCGACGACGGCGGCCCCGACGACGGTGGACCGGACGACGGCGGCCCGGGTGACGGTGGACCGGACGACGGCGGTGACGGCGGTTCGGGCGACGGCGCACCCGCAGACCGCGGCGACGGAGAGGCGGGCGGCGGGCCGGGTCGGACGGGCGCACTGGCCTACACCGGCGCCGAGGACCTCGGTCTGCTCGCAGCCGTCGGCGGGGTCGCGGTCGCGGCTGGCGGTGCCTGCTGGTGGCCTGGCGCGGCGGCGTGTTCGGTCACGCAGCGGGCCGGACGGCGCACACGGGGCACCGACCGACGCACACTGATCGGGGTTGCCGACCCGCCGAGGGTGCTCGGACCGCGGTGCACCGTGCACCGCTGGTTCGAGCATCCTCAGCGGCCGGACTGCGCGAGCGGTCGGCTGCCCGATGCTCCGGCGGTAGGATCGAACCACGATCCGCATGCCCGAAAGAGGTCTCGTGTCCGACTCCGTGGACGACTCCGGCCAGCGCGCGCGGTACTGGCCGATCCCCGTCCTCCGGGCCGTCCCAGCCGCGATCGTGGCCCTCGTCATCACCTTCTCGTCCAACCACGCCGCCGGCTACGGCCTGCTGCTGTTCGGCGGGTTCGCGGTCGTCGACGGGCTCGTGCTGCTCCTCGCGGGCGCCACACGGCTGCCGGCTGACGACCGATCGCGTCGGACCACCCTCGTGCAGGCCGTGATCACGCTGCTCGCCGCGGTCGCCGGCTTCGCACTGAACGGCCTCGGGCTGCCGGCGTTCATCAGCGTCATCGTCGCCTGGGCCGTCCTCACCGGGGCGCTCGAACTCTCCCAGGGCCTGCGCGCCCGCCGCCGGTCGCCCTTCGCCCGCGACTGGACGACGATCGGCGGTCTCACGCTGCTGCTCGCCGTCGCCTTCCTCGTGACGCCCCCCGACTACTCGCAGCAGCTCGGCGGTGTCGAGCGGGTCTCCGGTGTACTGGACGCCTCGATCGTCCTCGTCGGTCTGCTCGGCGCGTACCTCGCCATCACGGCGGTCTTCCACGTGATCGCCGGCCTCTCGCACAAGTGGGAGAACGGCCGTACCGGCCGCCGCCCCGGACGGAGCACCACACGCATGACCACCCCCAGCCGCCGCGACCGCCTGCGCCCGGTCGAGCTCCTCGGGATCTCCGCGATCGTCGCGGTCTTCACCGGGCTCGTCGTGCTGTTCTCGACCCGCGAGCTCCAGCTCGCCGTGATCTTCCTCGGTATCGCGTTCATCGTCGTCGTGGTGGTCCTCGCGATGCTGCAGCTGGCCTCGACCAGCGACCAGGACGACAACGACATGCTCGGCGGTCACAAGACCCCGGTGAAGGAGACGGCGACGACTTCCACCGAGTCGGGCAGCGCCCTGCACGCTGCCGTCGCGCCGTCCGGAGCAGGGCGACCCGGACCGCCGGGGCGGTACCGGCACCGGTACCTGATCCTCGCGGTCTGCTGCATGAGCCTGTTCATCGTGTCGATGGACGCCACCGTGGTGAACGTCGCGCTGCCGTCGATCGGCCGTGAACTCGGCAGCACCATCTCCGGCCTGCGTGGACGATCGACGCGTACACGCTCGTGCTCGCCAGCCTGCTCTGCTCTCCGGCTCCACCGCGGACCGCATCGGGCGTCGCAGGACGTTCCAGATCGGCCTCGCGCTCTTCACGGTCGGGTCGCTGCTCTGCTCCCTGGCCCCGAGCGTCGGCTGGCTCGTCGTCTTCCGGATGCTCCAGGCGGTCGGCGGCTCGATGATGAACCCGGTCGCGATGTCGATCATCACCGCCACGTTCGACGACGCGAAGGAACGGGCCCGAGCGGTCGGCGTCTGGGGCGCCGTCGTCGGGGTGTCGATGGGCCTCGGCCCGCTCGTCGGCGGCGCGCTGACGGATTCCGTCGGCTGGCGCGCGATCTTCTGGATCAACGTGCCGATCGGCATCGCGGCGATCGTCCTGACCTTCCTGTTCGTCCCCGAGTCGAAGTCCCCGACGCCGCGGCGGCTCGACCCGCTCGGGCAGGTGCTCGTCATCGTGCTCCTCGCGACCCTCGTCGGCGGCCTCATCGAGGGGCCGCGCCTCGGCTGGACCTCGCCGGCGGCGCTCGGCCTCTTCGTCGTGGCGGCCGCGTCCCTCGTCGTCTTCGTCGCCGTCGAACGCCGTCGCGCACAGCCGCTCGTCGACGTCCGGTTCTTCCGGAGTATCCCGTTCTCGTCCGCCGTCGTCACCGCGATCGTGGCGTTCGGGGCGAACGGTGCCTTCCTGTTCCTCAACGCCCTGTACCTGCAGGAGGTCCGGGGCATGTCGCCGTTCGAGGCGGGCCTCTGGACCCTGCCCGCCGCCGTCGCGACGATGGTCGTGTCGCCGGTGTCCGGACGGCTCGTCGGGTCGGTCGGCACCCGGGTCCCGCTGGTGCTCGCGGGGATCGGTGTCGGCGGGGCCGGGGCGATCCTCACCACGATCGACGCGCACACCCCGATGTGGGTGCTCGTCGTCGCCTTCGTGCTGTTCGGCTTCGGCTTCGGCATGGTGAACGCCCCGATCACGAACACCGCCGTCTCCGGGGATGCCCCGCGCGCAGTCCGGGTCGGCTGCGGCCGTGGCCTCGACGAGCCGGCAGACCGAGGGTGTCGCTCGGCGTCGCGCTCGCGGGGACGGTGACGGGTGCGAGTGCCGTCGCGACCGTGGGTGCCGGGTTCGCCGTGGCGACGCACCCGATGTGGTGGATCGTGCTCGGCATCGGTGCGGGCATCGTCGTCGTCGGCTTCGTGTCGACGTCGGCGGCGGCGAAGCGCTCGGTCGCCGGCATCGCACACCTGCTCGACGCCTAGCCGGAGTACCTGGTCGAAACGGGCGTACTGACCCGGAACTTCCGACCAGGTACGCCCGGAACGACCAGGTACGCCCGAAACGACCAAGCCCCCCCGCGACCCGCCGCCCGCCCGACACGCCCGGCGGTCACGATTCCGACACGGTCCTGTCAGGATCGCGCGTCCTGCCGACACCTCTGGGTGAAGGAGGTGGGATGTGGACGTGACGACGGAGACGGACGAGGCCATCGTCCGTGCGATGGCACAGGGCGACAAGGGCGCGCTCGCCCGCGCGTTCGACCGCTACGCCGCCACCCTCACCCGCTACGCCTGGGCGATCGCCGACCGACCGCATGGAGGTCGAGGAGATCGTGCAGGACTCGTTCCTGACCCTCTGGCAGCGTGCGGCGACGCTCGAACTGCCGGCGGACACGATGCTGCCGTGGCTGCTGGTCGTCTGCCGCAACCACGCCCTGAACGCCGGGCGGAAGCGCGCCAAGCACCGGAGCGACGAGCTGCCGGAACACCTCGCGGCCCCGGAGGACCACGACGAAGCCCGTGAACGGCTCCGCTGGGTCCGCGCCGAGATCGCCGCGCTCCCCGAGACCGACCGCCGTATCTGTGAACTGTGCCTCCTCGAGGGGCACTCCTACGCCGAGGCAGCCGAGATCCTCGGGCTGAGCGTGGGCGCGGTCACCCAGCGGGTCTCCGCAACCGACGTCGACTCAAGAAGGCGGTGATGCACGATGAACACTGAACCTCCCGAGGGAGACGAGCTGCGGCGCATGCTCGTCTCGATGAAGCGGAACGTCCTCGACCGTGCCGCACCGCGTCCGAAGCGACGTCGTGGTCGCTCCGGCCTGGTGATCGGCGTCGTCGCGCTCCTCGCCGTGGGCACCGCGACGGGGGCCGTCGCGCTGACGCTCTCGCAGCAGGACGAGCCGGTCGCCTCGCCGGTGCAGACGCAGGAGCCCGAGCCGGCTCCGTCCGGCGACCGCGCCGACGTCCGCCCCGATCACGGCGAGCCCGACGCCGCGGCCCACGCCGCCGCGGAACACGGTCGCGACCATCCCCACCGACTGCCGCTCCGTCGTTCCCGCCCCGGACTACGACCGGCTGTTCGGCGAGACACCCGTGACCGAGACGACCCCGGGTGTCGACGCGCCCGACTCCGACCTCGGTCCGACGTCGATCTCGTGCCTCTGGCGGGACCCGCGCGCGGACATCTCCGGCATCTCGATCCAGATCGGAACTGGATCGGACGCGCAGCTGGCAGGCCGTGCGGCGCTTCCCGGACTTCGACGGCGGGGGCACCTGCGAGACACGCGGCCCCGGCACCTTCTGCCAGTCGCGCGCGACGGTGGAGGGGTACGGCGTCGAGAAGCGTACACCTTCTACTTCCGCGGCTCCACGTGGATCGTCATCGACCAGACCAACGTCCCGACCGACAACCTGCTGGGTTCGTTGAGCGAGACGATCTGGGGGGACTGACGGCCTGGAGGCGCGTGGCGGGGACGACCCGCGCCTCCAGTCCGTCGGTGGGTCGCGCCCAGGGCGACCGTCAGTCGACGACGCGTGCCGCGACGATGTCGCGTGCCAGCGCGCGCACCGCGCGGGTCGGCTCCGGACTCGTGCGCATCGCGAGGCCGATGCGGAGGGGCTCCACCTCGTCCTCGAGTTCGAGCACCGCACCGTCGTGCCGCACCCCGGAGTCCGGCACGACCCCGACCCCGAGGCCGGCCGACGCGAACCGGATGACCGCGGGCATGTCGTTCATCTCCGCGACGATGCGGCGCCGGATCCCGAGCCGTTCGAGTGCGGTGTCGAGGATGATCCGGTTGCCGAAGCCGTGCGCCGTGTCGATGAAGGGCTCGTCGGCGAGTTCGGCGAGCGAGACCGCAGTCCGGTCCGCGAGCCGGTGGTCGGACGCCAGGAAGACCCGGAACGGCATCTCCCGCAGCGGCTGCACGTCAACGCCGCTCGGGACCCCGGGCAGCCCGGTGTAGGCGATGTCGAGCCGGCCGGCCACCAGGTCCTGCACCAAGCCGGTGGTGCCCGACGGCGAGGTCATCAGCTCGACGGTCACGAGCGGGTGGCTCTGGCGGAACCGGCGGAGCACCCCCGTGAGGTCCACGATGTCCATGCTCGTGAAGATGCCGAGCCGGACCCGGCCGCGGAGGTCGGCGTCCTCCGCGGTCGCGAGGTCGCGCATCCGGTCGAGGGACTCGAGCACGGCGCGGGCGTGGGGGAGGAGGTCCTCGCCGGCCGCGGTGAGCACGAGATGGCGGCCCGTCCGGTCGAAGAGCCGGACCCCGAAGCTCCGTTCGAGCGAGGCGATGCCCGCCGACACGGTGGACTGCGCAGCCCAGAGCCGCTCGGCGGCACGGGTGACGCTGCCCTCGGTCGCAACGGTGACGAACTGTTCGAGCAGCCGGGTCTCCATCGTCTGAGTATCGACCGCATCGATGGTCGACATCAAGAGCATCCGTTGGAATCGATGCCCCTCCAGCAGGATCATCGGAGCATGTCAACCGTCACCGAGAACCCGACGGGCACCGTCCCCGCCACCACCGCCGCGCCGGCCGTCGCCGCTCCGGCATCCGCGAGCGACCGTGTCGTCGCTCCCCGCGGACGCCGTGCCCACACACGGCGTCGCCACGGCTTCGGCTTCTGGGCCGTCGCCTTCGCGTTCCTCTCGGTGATGGCCTTCGCGACCGTGCCGGCCCCCCTCTACGTGATCTACCAGGCACGTGACGGTTTCCCGACCTTCACGACCACCGTGGTGTTCGCGGCCTACGGCGTCGGAGTCGTCGGTGCGCTGTTCCTCGCCGGACACCTCAGCGACGTGCACGGACGCCGGCCGCTCATCCTCGTGTCGATCGCGCTCGAGCTGGTCGCCGCGGTCCTGTTCCTGGTCTGGAACGACGTCAGCGGCCTCATCGTCGCGCGGCTCGTGACCGGCCTGGGCGTCGGACTCCTGACGGCGACCGCGACCGCGCACCTCGGGGAACTGCGGGTGCGTGCGACCGGAGTCGTCGTCCTCGGCCGCCGGCGCGAGCAAGTCGCAGCAGGTGCCGTCAACCTCGGCGGGCTGTCCCTCGGGGCGCTCGTCGGTGGAGCCCTCGCCGAGTTCGTCGGGCAGCCCCTGATGGTCCCCTACGTCGTGTTCGTCGTCGCGCTGACCCTCGCGTTCGTCCTCGTCCTGGCCGTCCCCGAGACGGTCGACCGTCCGTCCTCGCGGGTCGCCTACCGGCCGCAGCGGCTGCAGGCACCGGAGGGTCAGTCGGGTGCGTTCTGGGCCGCCGGCATCGCCGCGTTCGCCGCGCTCGCCGTGCAGGGCCTGTTCACCTCGGTCGCGCCGAGCTTCCTCGGGACGACGTTCCACGTGACCGACCGCCTGGCAGCGGGAGCGACGACCTTCGGCGTCTTCGCAGCCAGCGCCGTGTCGCAGATCGTGTTCGCCCGGATGTCGCAGCGGGCGCAGATCCGCCTGGGTCTGGTGCTGCTCGTCGGTGGGCTCGGGGTCCTGGCGGTCGCGGCCGTGCTGCTGCAGGTCGCCGGCTTCATCGGTGGCGGGGTCGTCGCCGGCGCCGGCGTCGGGCTGCTCTTCAAGGCGTCGATCTCGCGCGCTGCGTCCCTGGTCGGACCGGAACACCGTGGTGGCGTCCTCGCAGCGACGTTCCTCATCGCCTACGCCGGCCTGACCGTGCCGGTCGTGGCCGTCGGTGCCGCGCTGCTCGTGCTCCCCACGCTGCCGGTGCTGCTGGCCTACGTGGTGTTCGTGGTGGTGCTCGCCCTCGTCGCGGGGACGCGCCTGGCCGCCCGGGCGTAGCGGCAGCCCCGTCGCGCCAGTCCCGTCGCGTCGTCGCCCCGTCGTCGCCCCGTCGCGTCGTCGCGTCGTCGCCCCGTCGAGGGAGCAGAAATCGTCGGGTCCGCACTCCGGACCCGACGATTTCTGTTCCCTCACGAGTGCGCCCGCGGGCCTGGAGGCACGGTGCCCGTCCGGCATACTGGGCGCGTGTCCCAGAAGCGCAGCCGTTCCGTCGTCGCGGGGGTCGCCGCCGTCCTGGCGGCCGGCCTCGTCGCCGGAGGCCTCGCGCTCACCGCGCAGCGCAGCGCCGACGACCCGGTGATCGGCGGCGGCGGCAGCGACCGTGACGCCGAGCGCCACCGCGGGGAACGGCACCAGTGCCGACGGCACGGTGACGATCACGGTCGCCGGGCCGGACCTGCCCGGCGGGGACGTCCTCGACCGCTGTGGCGCCGACAGTCGGACGGCGGTCGCCCGCTACGACACCGCCGCGCTCGGAGCAGTCGTGCTGCAGTGCGGCAACTCGGGGCAGGGCTACGAGCACATCCGCGTCCGCCACACCCAGGACTGGGACGACGTCGTAACGGGCCACGGCTCGCGGGACTGGGACGACGCCATGCTCACCGCCGTGCGCACCGTGCTCGAGACACCGCGTACGGGGTACCCGCAGGACGCCGGCGACGGCAAGGTCTGCTACGCCGCGCCAGTGCGGTTCGACGACGGATCGCGCCCGGACGCGGAGCCCTTCGTGAAGGTCATCGTGTCGGCCACCACCGAGCGCGTCATCACGGCCTACCCCACGCGCGACGACGGCTGCTGAGGAGCCCGCGCGCCCAACCCGGTCTCGGGTGACGCATGCGTGTGCACGTTCCGACGTTCCACCTGTCGATCGACTGGTGCCGTGTCGAATCCTGCACGCGCATCTGATGCGTGTACATGTTCCGACGTTCCACGCGTCGATCGTCTGGCGCAATGTCGGAAGATGCGCGCACACCGAACCGCACCCGCGGCCCGCGCCACGCACAACCCGCACCCGGCACCCGCACCCCGCGCCGCCGCACCCCCGCGGCAACCGCCTACGCGTGCACCTCGTGCTCGTGCCGCCGGTGCGACACCGGCTCGAGCTGGAACGTCGAGTGCTCCACGGGAACGTCGAAGTGCTCCGCCACGCACTGCTGCAGCGCGTCGAGGATCCGGGGAGCGTGCGCGGTCGAGAAGCAGTGGTCGTCCACCACGACGTGCGCCGTCAGGTTCGGCACGCCGGTGGCCACCAGGGTCGCGTGCAGGTCGTGCACGGCGATGACGTGGTCGAGCTCGAGGATGTGCCCACGCACGGCGTCGAGGTCGAGCCCGGGCGGCGTCGACTCGAGCAGCACGTTCGCGGTCTCGCGCAGCAGCCGGATCGCCCGCGGCAGGATGAGCAGCCCGATCAGGATCGCGGCGATCGAGTCGGCCCGCTCCCACCCGGTCGTCATCAGGACGATCGCAGCGCCGATCACCGCGACGGAGCCGAGCGTGTCGTTGAGGACCTCGAGCCGCGCGGCCCGCGACGTGAAGGTCTCGCCGGAGGCCCGCAGCAGCACCCCGTACGCCACCAGGTTGCCGACGAGCCCGATGATCCCGAACACCAGCAGTGGCCCGGAGTGGATCTCCTCCGGCACGACCAGCCGCTGCACCGCGGAGATGATGACGTAGACCCCGACGGCGAGCAGGATCGCGGCCTGCGCGGTGGCACCGAGCACCTCGGCCCGCTGGAACCCCCACGTGCGCTGCGCGGTCGGGCTGCGCCGTGCGAGCCGCGTGGCGACGAGACCGATCCCGAGCCCACCGGTGTCGACGACCATGTGCCCCGCGTCGACCAGCAGGGCGAGCGACCCGGTGACGACGGCACCGACGACCTCGGCGAGCAGGATGCCCGCGGAGATGCAGAACGCGATGAGCAGCGCGCGCTCCGACGCGTGCCCGTGCGCGTGCACCGCTCCGTGGTCGTGTCCCATGCCACCATCGTAGGTTTCCGGCCCGTCGACATGCCAGGATCGGGACCGTGAGCCGGTCGCCCTACGAGCTGAGCACCCCGCCCGACGTGCTGGCCCGCCTGCACCCGCGGCTCCGGATGTACTTCGCTGCCGTCCCGCCCGGCCACGTCGGCCGCGGCGAGGGCGTCTTCACCGTGGTCGGCACGCCCCGCCGGTGGCTCTGGCCGGTCCTCGCCTGGTTCGCGCGCGACGCCGTCATGTTCCCGGTGTGGGAACAGGACGTGCCCTTCACCGTCGAGAACCGCCCGGCTCACGTCCGCCGGGGATCCACCGGCCTGGAGGCGCAGGTCGCCGTCCGCGCGCACCGCACCTTCCGGTTCCGCTCGGGAGCCCGCACGATGGTGGACGCCATCACCGCCGAACCGGACGGGCTGGTCGACCACCTCGGTCGCCGTGGGCGCGTCAGCGCGCTCCTGCGGACGGAGGTCGACGGGACCGGTCCGGACGCGGGCGCCCTGCGCCTGGTCTCCACGCGCGTGACGTTCCGTGCGCTGGGTCGCGAGGTGCGCCTCCCGGCCGTCATCGCACCGCGTGTGACGCTCGTGGAACGATTCGATGACGAAGCGGACCGGCAGCGCGTGTCCCTGGTGCTCTCGGCGCCGGTGGTCGGCACGCTGTACCGGTACGAGGGGGCGTTCCGGTACGAGATCGCGCCGGACACAGAACGGGGATGAGATGAGCGACGAGAAGGGCCGCGTCGTGATCGCGGGAGCGAGCGGCTTCGTGGGGCGGTACCTGCGGGACGCCTTCGCGGCAGAGGGCTACCGGGTCGTCACCATCGGCCGGACCGGCGACGCGGTGTGGGGCAACACCCTGCGCATCCGGGAACTCGTCGACGGTGCCGCCATGGTCGTGAACATGGCGGGCAAGAGCGTCAACTGCCGCTACGGCCGACGCAACCGTGCCGAGATCATGCGCTCACGGGTGGACACCACGCTCGAGCTCGCCGAGGCCATCCGGACGTCGGAGCACCCGACGCCGCTGTGGATGAACGCCTCGACCGCGACGATCTACCGGCACGCCGACGACCGCCCGCAGGACGAGACCACCGGCGAGATCGGCGAGGGGTTCTCGGTCTCCGTGGCCCGAGCGTGGGAGGACGCCTTCTTCGGCGCCGACCTGCCCGGCACCCGTCGTGTGGCGCTCCGGATGGCGATCGTGTTCGGCGACGGCAGCGCCCTGCTGCCGCTCCTCCGGCTCGCGCAGGCCGGCCTCGGCGGGCCGCAGTACGACGGGCCGTGGGTGCCGACGCGCTCCCGGCTCCGCGCCGGCACGTACCACCACCATCGGCCCACGCACGGTCGGCAGCGCTTCAGCTGGGTGCACATCGCCGACGTGCTCGGGGCGATCCGGTTCGTCCGCGACCACGACGACCTCGACGGTGCCGTCAACGTGTCGAGCCCGAACCCCTCGGACAACCGGACCGTGATGGCGACCATCCGCGACGCCGTCGGGCGCCGCTTCGGGATCCCGACGTGGCGGTGGATGCTCGAGATCGGGTCGTTCGCGATCCGCACCGAGACCGAGCTCGTGCTGAAGAGCCGGTGGGTCGTGCCGACGCGGTTGGTCGAGGCGGGCTACGAGTTCCGGTACCCGCACCTGCGCGGGGCGCTCGCCGGGATCATCGCGGAGCGTCGCCAGCACCGGGGCTGAGCGCGGGCGCGGGGGTCGCTGCGGGCGTCGTGGGCGTCACGGGCGTCACGGGCGTCACGGGCGTGGCCGTCGGGTCGTCGGGGAGCAGGAATCGTCGCCCGGCCCGGCGCACCCGACGATTCCTGCTCCCTCGACGGGGCCGGGACCGGCGTCGCGGCGCCGGCGCCTGCGGGACGAGCGGGGCGGGGCGGGCGGGACGACCAGAGCACCGCCGCCACGACGACCACGCCCGCGACGATCTCGACCAGGTCCGGCACCTCGCCGAAGGCCAGCCACGAGGCGAGCACCCCGACGACCGGTACGAGCATCGAGAACGGCGCCACGGTGCTCGACGGGTACGCCGCCATCAGCCGCGACCAGATGCCGTAGCCGACGAGGGTGGCGACCAGCACGATGTAGAGCAGCCCGAGGTCCGAGGGCAGCGCCGCCGCCGTGAACGCCGTTCCGAGCGCCTGCCCGATCCGGTCCGGTCCCTCGACGACGAACGACAGCACGGCCATCGGGACCGGCGGCACGATCGACCACCACAGCGTCAGGTGCAGCGGGTTGGACGCCCCCGCACGCCGGGTCGCGACGTTGCCGATCGCCCAGCCGAGAGCACCGCACAGGGCCAGCACGACCGGCAGGAGCGCCGCCGCCTGCGCCCGGTGCACCGCGATGGCCGCGAGGGCGCACACCGCGATCGTCACGCCGATCACCTGCCGACCGGTGAGGCGTTCGCGCAGGAACACCCCGGCGAGCACGACCGTGAACGGCGCCGAGGCCTGCAGCACGAGCGAGGCGAGCCCGGACGGCAGCCCGGCGGCCATGCCGAGGTACAGGAACGCGAACTGCAGCACCCCGAGTCCGAAGCCGACGAGCAGCAGCCACCCCAGCGGGATCCGCGGCCGTGGTACGAGCAGCACGGTCGGTACCGCCAGCAGCGTGAACCGGATCGCGGCGAGGAGGAACGGCGGGAAGTGCTCGAGCGCGATCGCCGTCGCGGGGAAGTTCAGCCCCCAGACGACGGCGACGACCACGGCGAGGAGACGATCACGGGGGAGCACACGACGAGCGTGCCGCACCAGGACCGTGCAGCACCAGCGCAGAGTGCTCCACCGACGTTGTAGCCTCCCTGCATGGTCGACTTCGACGTCCAGCTGCTCGCCGTCCTCCGCGAACTGGGCGAGCGCGGCAGCGTCACCGCCGTAGCGGCTGCCACGCACCGGACGCCGAGCGCCGTCTCACAACAACTCCAGACCCTGCAGCGCCAGGTCGGTGTGGCCCTGGTCGAGCGCGTCGGCCGCGGGGTCCGGTTGACGGAGGATGGGCGCGTCCTCGCGGGGCTCGCGGGTGGTGTGGCGACGGCGATCGCGCAGGTCGACGCCGCCTGGCGAGAGCACCTCGGAGGTGCCACCGGCTGCGTCGACCTGGCGGTCTTCCCGTCCGCGGCGGAACTCCTGCTGCCCGGGCTCCTGCACCCGGATGCGTGAGCACCCCGGGATCGAGCTCGTGCTCGTCGACGTGGACGTCAGCGAGGACGAGTTCGGACCGCTCGCGGCCGACCACGACGTCGTCATCGGGCACCGGCCGGACGGGGCACCGCCGGCCGGTCGGGCAGCGCTCGAGACCGTGCCGCTCCTGCGCGAACCGCTCGACGTCGCGCTCCCGCTCGGGCACCGGCTGGCGACACGAGCACGGGTGCGCATCGACGACGTCGTCCGCGAGGAGTGGATCGGCGTGCCGGTGGGCTACCCGATCGACCGGGTGCTCACGGCGATGGCCACCGCGACGGACACCCCGCCGAGCGTGGGGTTCCGCACGGTCCACCTGCCCGTGATCGAGAACCTGGTCGCCGCGGGCCACGGTGTCGCGCTCGTGCCGCGGTACACCTCGGGGACCCGCGCGCCGGGACGCTTCCACCTGGCCGAACTCGCGGACGTGCGAGCCGGTCGCCGCATCGAGGCGCTGGTGCGCCTGGACCGTGCGGTCCGTCCCGGTGTCCGCACCGTCCTGGAGGCGCTGGTCGCCGAGGCCCTGGACGTCACCGCCTGAGGTGGTGCGGTGCGCGGCGGGGCCGCCCCGCGCCTCCAGGCCGGATCCCCGGACCGGTCAACGCACCTGGATCGGTGTGCCGAGCGGCAGCAGCTTCGCGAGCGCGCTGATGTCGGCGTTGTGCATGCGGACGCAGCCGTGCGACGAGTCGGTCCCGATGCTCGACGAGTCGTCGGTGCCGTGCAGCCCGATCTGCCCCTGACCGCCGCCGAACGAGTTCAGCACGTCGGAGAACGCGGTCGTGCCGTACGCGTACGGGCCGTACCCGGCGTTCGTCGGCGCCAGCAGCTCCGTCAACGCGAAGTGCCCCGTCGGGGTCGGTGTGCCGCCGGTACCGGTCGCGACGGGGTAACGGTCGACGACCTTGCCGGCCTTGTAGAGCTTGAGGGTGTTGGTCGACGTCGTCACCACGATCGCGTACGGGTCGGCGGACAGGTCGACGGATCCCTTCTCCACCCAGCCGGTGCTGCGCCGTTCGGACGCTGCGCGAGCTGCACCTGCACCCACCCGTCCTGCTGCGCCACCACGAGGAACACCAGCGGAGCGCCGGAGGCCTGGGGGTTCGTCAGGGTCGTCGTGGACCGCGCCACCGGGGCCGGCGTGCACCGCGATCGACGCGCCCCGGACCGCAGCGACCGTCGACGTCGCCGGCGCGTGCACCCGCGTCCACCGGAACGCTCCCCGGCGTCGGTGTCGGAGTCGGGGTCGGTCCCCGGGTCGCACTGGGCGTCGGCGTGCTCGGGGCGACCGACGAGGGCGGTCGAGGTCGGCGCGGCGACCGGAGCCGACCACGGCCGCATCGCCAGGACGACGATCACCGCAGCGACGGCGATCGCCACGAGGGCGGCGAGCACACCGGGGCGGAAGCGTGACGACGACGGTCGGGGCACGGTGCGGCTCCTCGGTTCGGACGTGGCGACGGCGCCCGGCGTAGAACTGGCCGGGCGCCGTCGGACGCCGCGGTGGGCGTCGGGTCGGTCGGTGCTGTCGATCAGCCGGTGAAGGCCGCGCTGCCCGAACGGGGACCGCGACGGGGCCGGGTCGTCCACCGGGGTGGGGTCGGTGCCCGGCGTCGTCGGGTCGGCCACGACCGTCACGGCGAAGCTGACCAGGATGCCGCTGTCGGCACCGCTCAGGGTGATGACGACGTCACCGGCCGGGATGTCGGCGCTGAACGTGGCGGTCCCGGAGACGTTGCCGTCCGCGTCGGCGGTGAAGACCTGGTCGGCGGGGAGGTACTCGAGGTCCTGCAGCAGGACCGCGGGCTGGACCTTCTCACCCGGCAGGAAGCCGGTCGCGGTGAACTGCACGCCCGGGTCGCGGAGCGACGACTGCGTGGTCGGCGTCTGGACGCGCAGCGTGCCGGTCGGCTCGGGGGTGAAGTAGGTGTTGTCGCTGTTCCGCGAGATCCCCGTGACCGTGCCGGTCGCGGTGATCGTCAGCGCGCCGTACGCGTTGATCGTGGCGTCCGGCGCGGTCGCGGCGAACTGGGCCTCGAAGGCGGCGAGGGTCGCCGGGGTGCCGGCCGCGATCGTGCCGACCGGGAGGCTGGCGGTCCAGGTGCCGTCGACGGCGGTGGGGCCGGTGGCCGAGGTGGTGAGGACGATGCCGTCGCCCGGGGTGTTGTCGGGGGAACCAGCGGCGTCGACCACCAGCGCGTACCGCGCGTCGCCGGTGGCGATGAGGTCGGCGGTCCCGAGACCGAGGCCGTCCTGCGATGCCTTCACCGTGCTGCGGACGTCGGTGAGGTCGGTCGCGGCGCTGCCGGTCGTGACGTGTGCGAGGAGCGTGTTCATCGGCAGCGTCACCCCGCTCGCGCCGAACGTGGGCGTGCCGCCCGTGGTGAACCAGGTCGCCGGGAAGCTCCCGGTCGTCCAGGTGGCGAGGTCGTCGGCGGTGACCCACTCGGTGCCGGCCGGCGTCGCGGCACGGCTCTCGGGCGAGGCCTGCGCAGCGGTGCCCTCGCCCGCGGTGCCCGTGATGGACTGCTGGGACGCGGTGGGCGTCGGGGCCGGGGCGTTCTCGGCCGTCGCGACGCCCGGGAGGGCGACGAGCGCGGCTGCGAGCGCGGTCACCGCGGCGGCGGTGGCGATGGTGGTACGGCGCATGGATGGGTTCTTCCGGTTCGAGCACCCGAGCGGGGTACAGCGCAGACCCGGTTCCGTGCTCCGCGTCGTCGCGGTCCCCCCAGCGTCCGACGCGAGCCTACGTGAGGAAGCGTCGGACGTCACGTGAACGTCCGGAAACGTCGGCGCTCGCAGCCCGCGCAGTCCCGCGCCGCCCCGCGAGTCCCGCGCCGTCCCGCAAAACGCAACGAAGGCGGATGCTCGCAGAGCTATGCCGCTGCGAGCATCCGCCCAAGTTGCGTTTTGCGAGCGGGGAGGGCGTGCGCGCTCAGACGTCGAGGTGGTCGACCAGCTCGTCCGCCAGACCCGTGTACGTCGCCGGCGTCAGGTTCGTCAGCCGTGCCTTCGCCCCGGACGAGATGTCCAGGCCGTTCACGAACGAGACGAGGTCCGCCTGCCCGATCCGCTTGCCGCGCGTGAGCTCCTTGAGCATCGCGTACGGGTCCTCGATGTTCGACTGCCCGGCGGGGGGGGGGGGGGGGGGGGGGGGGGGGGGGGGGGGGGGGGGGGGGGGGGGGGGGGGGGGGGGGGGGGGGGGGGGGGGGGGGGGGGGGGGGGGGGGGGGGGGGGGGGGGGGGGGGGGGGGGGGGGGGGGGGGGGGGGGGGTGGGGGGGGGGGAGGGGGGGGTGTGTGTGTGTGTGTGTGTGTGTGTGTGTGTGTGTGTGTGCGGGGGGGGGGGGGGGGGGGGGGGGGGTGGGGGGGGGGGGGGGGGGGGGGGGGGGGGGGGGGGGGGGGTGGGGGGGGGTGACCTCGGCGCGGATGACCGTCTGGATGGCCTCGGCGAGCACCTCCCAGTTGTGGTCGAGGTCCTCGGCGAGCCGGGCCTCGTTCACCGAGACTTCGCCCAGACCGCGGCGGAGGTTGTCGAGCGCGAGCAGCGAGTGCCCGAACGCGACGCCGATGTTCCGCTGCGTGGTCGAGTCGGTGAGGTCCCGCTGGAGCCGCGACGTCACGAGGGTCTCGGACAGCGTGGAGAACAGCGCCGACGAGATCTCGAGGTTCGCCTCGGCGTTCTCGAACCGGATGGGGTTGATCTTGTGCGGCATCGTCGACGACCCGGTGGCACCCGCGATCGGGATCTGCGTGAAGTACCCCATCGAGATGTAGGTCCACACGTCGGTCGCCAGGTTGTGCAGGATGCGGTTCGCGTGCCGCACCCGGTCGTACAGCTCGGCCTGCCAGTCGTGCGACTCGATCTGGCGTGGTCAGCGGGTTCCAGGTCAGGCCGAGGCCCTCGACGAACTCGCGGGAGAGCGCGGGCCAGTCGGCCTCGGGGTCGGCGGCGAGGTGCGCGGAGAACGTGCCGGTCGCCCCGGAGAACTTGCCGAGGTACTCGCCGCCCTCGATCTGCGACAGGACGCGCTCGAGCCGGTAGACGACGACCGCGAGCTCCTTGCCGAGCGTGGTCGGGGTGGCGGGCTGGCCGTGCGTGTGGGAGAGCATCGGGACGCTCTTCAGCTCGTCGGCCATCGCGCGGAGCACGGCGAGCACGGCCTTGTACGCCGGGAGCCAGACCTGCTCGACGGTGTCGCGCACGGTCAGCGCGTAGGAGAGGTTGTTGACGTCCTCGCTCGTCGCGGCGAAGTGGGTGAGCTCGGCGATCGCGCGTCGAGCCCGAGCTCCGACAGCCGGCGACGGACGAAGTACTCGACCGCCTTGACGTCGTGGCGGGTCGTGGCCTCGATCTCGGCGAGTTCGGCGATCTGGTCCTGCCCGAAGGTCTCGACGACCCGGCGGAGCGCGGCCTTGTCGTCGACGCTGAGCGGCGACGTGGTGAACATGGCGTGGTCGGTCAGGAAGATGAGCCACTCGACCTCGACCACGATGCGCGCGCGGTTGAGGCCGGCCTCGGAGAGGTGCTCGCCCACCGTGTGCACGATCGGGTAGTAGCGCCCGTCGAGCGGGCTGATCGGCTGCGGGGGAAGGGGGTCATGGGGCTCCCTGACGGACGGCCGGCTCGAGTTGGCGGAAGAGCGCCCGGCAGGCCCGTTCGACGGTCGAGAGCACTCGGTCGAACTCGTGCCGGTCCGCGTAGTACGGGTCCGGTACGTCGGTCTGCTGGGGCCAGGCGTCGTCGTACCGCAACAGGAGCGTCACCTTCGCGGCGTCGTCCATGGTCGGGGCCCACGAGCGCAGGATGCGTTCGTGGGAGCGGTCGAGTGCGACCACCAGGTCGAGGTCCGGGAACCGGTCCGGGTCGAACTGACGGGCGCGATGCCTGCTGCCATCGTATCCGCGCGCCGCGAGTGCTGCGATCGTGCGCTCGTCGGCGGGTTCACCGACGTGCCAGTCGCCGGTGCCGGCGGACTCGACCTGGAAGCGCTCGGCCATGCCGGCGTCGGCGGCGAGCTGCGCGAACACGATGCCGGCCATGGGGGAGCGGCAGATGTTGCCGCTGCAGACGAACGAGACACGGAACGGGGGGGGCGCCGGCGTCCGTGGTCATGGGGACATCATGGCGCAGCGCGGGGGCGTCCGCGACGGTCGTCCCGTCCGTCGCGTCCGTCGCGTCCGTCGTCCTGACTGGAGGCGCGGCGCCGGTCGCGTCGTCGGCTCGCGTCACGCGCGCTGACGGTTGAGCACCGGGCGGGTGAAGAGCCCGATCAGCCAGGCGAGGACGGCGAGCACGAAGGCGCCGACGATGCCCCAGCCGAAGGACTCCACCTCGAGCCCGAACCCGAAGGCGGAGGAGATGCCCGCGACGATGAGCAGCAGGATCGCGTTCACGACGAACGAGATGAGCCCGAGCGTCAGGATGTAGAGCGGGAACGCCACGATCCGGATGAGCGTGCCGATGACCGCGTTCACGAGACCGAACACGAACGCCACGAGCAGGTAGGTCAGCACGGTGGCGAGGGTGCCGCCGTCGCCGAACGGGGTGACGGAGACGCCGCTCACGATGAGCGTGGTGAGCCAGAGCGCAACGGCGTTGACGACGAGGCGGACGAGGAATCGCATGCCCCCATGATGCCCTCCGGGTGCCGTGCGGGTGCAGATACCCTGACGGGGTGACTGACGCGCGCGTGCACATCCGGCCCGAGATCGCGGTACTGCCTGCCTACAAGCAGGGACGCCAGGCGGCCGCCGACGCCTTCAAGCTGTCCAGCAACGAGAACCCGTTCCCGCCGCTCCCCGGCGTCGTCGAGGCCGTGCAGGCCCAGACCGCGTTCAACCGGTACCCCGACGCGACCGCCCTCGCCGTCCGCGCCGTGCTCGCGAACCGCTTCGGCCTCACCGTCGACGAGGTCCACGTCGCCTCGGGCAGCGTCGCGATCCTGCACGAGCTCGCGAAGGCCACGTCCGGACCCGGCGACGAGATCGTCTACGCCTGGCGGTCCTTCGAGGCCTACCCGGGCGTCGTCACGGTCGCCGGCGCCACGAGCGTGCAGGTGCCGAACCGCCCCGACGGCGGGCACGACCTCGACGCCATGGCCGCCGCCGTGACCGACCGCACCCGCATGGTGATCGTCTGCACGCCGAACAACCCGACCGGGCCGATCGTGACCGGCCCCGAGTTCGAGGCGTTCATGGAGTCGGTGCCGTCCTCGGTGCTGGTCGTCCTCGACGAGGCGTACGCCGAGTTCGTGACCGACCCGACGGCCGTCCGGGGTGCCGCGCTGCTCGTGCGCTACCCGAACCTCGTCGTCCTCCGCACCTTCTCGAAGGCCTACGGGCTCGCCGGACTCCGCGTCGGCTACGCCTTCGGGCCGGCGTACGTGCTCGACGCCGTACGTGCCTGCGCGATCCCGCTGTCGGTGACGGCGCAGGGGCAGGCGGCGGCGCTCGCCAGCCTCGAGCGCGAGACCGAGCTGCTCGAGCGGGTCGCCGAACTCGCAGCCCTCCGCGACCGGATCGTCGCGTCGCTGCGGGAGCAGGGCTGGCCCGTACCAGAGGCGCAGGGCAACTTCGTGTGGCTGCCGACCGGCGAGGGCACCGCGGTCGCGGCCGAGGCGTTCGAGCGCGCCGGCATCATCGTCCGGGCGTTCGCACCCGAGGGCATCCGCATCTCGATCGGCGAGCACGAGGCTGTGGAAACGCTCCTCGAAACGGCCCGTGCACTTGTGGGGGACCTCCAGGCAGCGGGGTAGTCGCTGCCGCTACGCTGGCCCGCATGTCATTCCGCGCCGCGGCCCCCGCGACGACCACCATCCGGCTCCTCGACACCGAGGGCCGGTTCGTGGAGACCGACGAGAACGCCGAGTTCGCCGCCGCCGCGCGGGCGATCCCGGACGAGACCCTGCTGGCGATGCACCGCCGCATGGTCCTCACCCGTCGGTTCGACCACGCCGGTCACAACCTCCAGCGAACCGGACAGCTCGGCCTCTGGGTCCCGAGCCACGGGCAGGAAGCCGCCCAGACGGGTTCGGCCTTCGCCCTCCGCGCGCAGGACCACGTGTTCCCCTCGTACCGCGAGCACGCCGTCACGATGCACCGCGGCGTCGAGCCGATGGAGATCATCGCGATGTACCGCGGCCAGACGCACGGCGGCTGGGACCCGGACCAGCGGGGCAACACCCACATCTCGACGCTCGTGATCGGCTCGCAGACCCTGCACGCCACGGGCTACGCGCTCGGCCAGAAGCTCGACGGCGACGTCGGCACGGGCGACCCCGACCGCGACGCCTGCTCCATCGTCTACTTCGGCGACGGCGCGACGAGCCAGGGCGACGTCAACGAGGCGTACGTGTTCTCGGCGTCGACCAAGGCGCCGGTCGTCTTCTTCCTGCAGAACAACCACTGGGCGATCTCGGTCCCGGTTTCGGTGCAGTCGCCGACGCCGCTCGTCGACCGCCCGCGCGGCTTCGGGATCCCGAGCGTGCTCATCGACGGCAACGACATCCTCGCGTCGTACACGGCCTCGGTCGTCGCCACCGACCACGCCCGCGGCGGCAACGGTCCGGCCTTCATCGAGGCCGACACCTACCGCATCGGTGCGCACACGAGTTCGGACGACCCGAGCCGGTACCGCGCCGACGGCGAGCTCGAGGACTGGGTCCGCCGCGACCCGATCGTCCGCTCCGAGGCGTACCTGCGCTCGAAGGGCGCGACGGACGCGCAGTTCGCCGCGTTCGACGAAGAGGGCGAGGACATCGCCGCCGACGTCCGCCGCCGCACGAACGCGCTCACGCCGCCGTCCATCGACGTGATGTTCGACAACGTCTACCGCGAGCCGCACCCGCTGATCGCCGAACAGAAGGCCTGGCTGGAACGCTACGAGGCCGGCTACGAAGGGGCGCCCACGCATGAGCACCACCGAGCAGCTCTTCGACTACACGCTGCGCTCCCACCCGGGCGCCGGCGAGGTCCCGAGTGACCCCACCCCGACCCTGACGATGGCCAAGGCGCTGAACGCCGGGCTCGCCGCCGCGATGCAGGCGGACGACAAGGTCCTGCTGATGGGCGAGGACATCGGCCAGCTCGGCGGCGTCTTCCGCATCACCGAGGGCCTGCAGGACAAGTTCGGCCCGGAGCGCGTGCGGGACACCCCGCTCGCCGAGGCCGGCATCATCGGCACCGCGATCGGCCTCGCCCTGCGCGGCTACCGCCCGGTCGTCGAGATCCAGTTCGACGGCTTCGTGTGGCCCGGTTTCGACCAGATCACCTCGCAGCTCGCGAAGATGGCGAACCGGCTGCCGGCGCACATGTCGCTGCCCGTCGTCATCCGCATCCCCTACGGCGGCCACATCGGCGCCGTGGAGCACCACCAGGAGTCGCCCGAGGCGTACTTCGCGCACACCCCCGGTCTGCGCGTGGTCAGCCCGAGCACGCCGAACGACGCCTACTGGATGATCCAAGAGGCAATCGCCTCGAAGGACCCGGTCGTCTTCCTCGAGCCGAAGTCGCGCTACTGGCCGAAGGGGCAGGTCGACCTCGTCGACGGCCACGTGCCGATGCACACCACCCGCGTCGCCCGCACCGGCACCGAGGTCACCCTCGTCGGCCACGGCGCGATGGTCGCGACGCTCATGCAGGCCGCCGAGCTCGCCGAGTCCGAGGGCACCAGCTGCGAGGTCATCGACCTCCGATCGATCTCGCCGATCGACTGGGAGCCGCTGCTCGCCTCGGTCCGGAAGACCGGTCGGCTCGTCATCGCGCAAGAAGCGTCCGGATTCGTGAGCGTCGGCAGCGAGATCGCCGCCACGGTCGCCGAGAAGGCGTTCTACACGATGCAGGCACCGCCGTTGCGGGTCTCCGGGTTCGACGTGCCCTTCCCGGTGTCGAAGCTGGAACACCTGCACCTGCCGGACGCCGACCGCGTCCTCGAGGCCGTCGACCGCGCCCTCGCCTACTGACACCCTGTCCGTCCGACACCCGTCCGACCTCGTCCAGATCGCCGAAGGAGCCGTAGTGGCCGCCGCCGAATTCCCCCTGCCCGACGTGGGCGAAGGCCTGACCGAGGCCGAGATCGTGCAGTGGCGCGTCGCGATCGGGGACGAGATCACCGTCGACCAGGTGCTCGTGGAGATCGAGACGGCGAAGTCCCTCGTCGAGCTGCCCTCGCCGTTCGCGGGCACGGTCACGGGGCTGCTCGTGTCCGAGGGCGACACGGTCGAGGTCGGCAAGCCGATCATCCGGGTCGACTCCGACGCGTCGGTCGCATCCGGTGCAGCCGTCGGGCAGCCGGGAGGCGCGGCTCCGGTCGCCGACAGCGTCCCGACCTCGCCGGTGGTCGCGGCCACCCCCGCCCGCCCCGGCCGCTCCCGCGGCCCCGGTCGCGCAGACCCCGTCGGCGCCCGCCCCGGTCGCCGCGCCCGTGCCGGCTCCGGCCGCGGCCGCCCCCGCTCCGGCGGCACCGGCCCCCGCACAGCCGGTCGCCGTCGACGCCTCCGTCGTCGGGACCGACGAGTCCTCCGGCGCCGTCCTCGTCGGCTACGGCTCGGCGACCTCGTCGCCGTCCCGTCGCAAGCCGGGCGCGCGCCGGGCGGCAGCGCTCGCGGCCGAGGCGAGCCGCGCCTCCAGTGTGGGACGCCGCGGCGGCAGCCGAAGCCGCCGTCGACCCGGGCGAGGACAGCACCGCCGAGGCGATCACCGCGCAGGGCTCCGCACCTGCGCGCAAGCAGAGCGTCGCGACGAACGTCCTGGCGAAGCCGCCGATCCGCAAGCTCGCGAAGGACCTCGGCGTCGAGCTGACCGAGATCGTCGCGACCGGCTTCGCGGGCGAGGTCACGCGGGACGACGTCATCCGTCACGCCAAGCAGGCCAGCGTCTTCCGCAACATCGAGACGCCCGGAGTGGGGCGACGTCCGCAGTGAGACGATCCCCGTCAAGGGCGTGCGCAAGGCCATCGCGACCGCGATGACCACCTCGGCCTTCACCGCTCCGCACGTGTCGCTGTTCGTCGACGTCGACGCGACCCGAACGATGGAGTTCGTCAAGCGACTGAAGTCCTCGCCGACGTTCGCGGGCGTCAAGGTCTCGCCGCTCCTCATCGTCGCGAAGGCCGTGATCTGGGCCGTCCGCCGGAACCGTTCGGTGAACTCGACCTGGACCGACCGCGAGATCATCGTGCACCACTTCGTGAACCTCGGCATCGCGGCGGCGACCCCGCGCGGCCTCATCGTGCCGAACATCAAGGACGCGCAGGACATGTCGCTGTTCGAGCTGGCGCAGGCCCTCGAGGAGCTGACCCTGACCGCCCGCGACGGCAAGACGACGCCGAAGCAGATGGCGAACGGCACGGTGTCGATCACGAACATCGGCGTGTTCGGCATGGACACCGGCACCCCGATCCTCAACCCGGGCGAGGTCGCGATCGTCGCCATGGGCACGATCAAGCCGAAGCCGTGGGTCGTCGACGGCGAGGTGCGGTCGCGCATGGTGACGACCATCGGTGCGTCGTTCGACCACCGGGTCGTCGACGGTGACGTAGCGTCGCGGTTCGTGCACGACGTGGCCTCGGTGCTCGAGGAGCCCGCGCTCCTGCTCGACTAGTCGCCGCGCCGCCGCCCCGCGCCCTCAAACCCAGTCGAGGGAGCAGGAATCGTCGGGTGGTCGTGGCGGACCCGACGATTCGTGCTCCCACGATGCGGACGTCCGCACCGGAACCGCACTCGTCGCGCGCCGTTCACCCGGATGTCGGTGGGCGGCGGGATGATCTCCCCATGGTCCACCAGCTCCTGATGCCCTCGCAGGAGATCCGAACGGATCGCCTCCTGCTCACCCCGCTCACCCCGTCGGACATCGACGACGTGCACGCGGTCTTCTCCGACGCGCGCACGTGGACGCACCTGCCCGCGGGGCGGCACACGGTGCGGGCCTCCAGCGTCGACCTGGTGCAGCGCAAGATCGGCGGGCGTGCCCGGCACGGTCTGGGCTCGTGGGCGGTTCGATCGGCTGCCGATCACGCGTTCCTCGGGGTCGGCGGCGTCGACATGACCGCCGCCGGGGTGTGGAACCTCGGGTACCGGCTGGCGCCCTGGGCATGGGGGCACGGCTACGCGACGGAGATCGCCCGCGCCGCTGTCGGTGCTGCCGACGACATCGTGCCCGAGGTCCTGATCACCGGTCGCGTGCTGACGAACAACCCGGCCTCGGCCGCGGTGCTCGAACGCGCAGGGCTCTCGCTCGTGTGGCAGGGATCGACCTCGTCGACGCTGCCGGACGGCGTGGAGCGCCAGGTCTGGGCCGATCGAGCACTGTCACGGACGCAGCGGGCCTGGCTCGTCGCCAACGCCTGACGACGGGGTTCGGGGTGCCCCCGGCTCCCGCGGCATCACTCCGGCGGTGACGGCGCAGAGCACCAGGAGCACCGCGGCGAGGGGCACGAGCACGACCGGCCCGAGGCTCAGCACCAGGACCGCGACGAACGCGACGACGGCCAGCACGAGGTGCGTCACCGCAGCGCCCCCGAACAGGGTGTCCGCCTCGTGCGGCAGCTCCGCACGCAACGACCACTGCACGGTGTTCCAGTCGTGGCCGCTCCCCGGTGCGAACGCGATCGTGGTCGTCCCACCGGCCTTCCGTGCCGCGGCCCCGAGGGTGCGGGCGTTCGCGCTGAACTCCTTGTCCGCCGACCCCGCGGTGAGCCAGAGCGTGTCCCCGTCGAGCCCGTTCGCCCGCATCTGCGCGATCGGCGCTGCCCGCTTCCACGCCGCGACGGATCCGCCGAACGCCTGGTCCGCGCTGTGCCGGGGGTTCTGGTCGATGGGTTGCAGTTCGCTCGAGATCGCGAGGGCTGCCCCGAACCGGTCGGGAGCACCGGTGACGAACTGCATCGCGCAGGTCGCCCCCTGCGAGAACCCGACGAGGCCCCAGGCGCGGCGGTCGGTCGTGACGGGCAGGTGTGCGGTGAGCCAGCGGGGGACGTCCTCGGTGACGTAGGTCGCGGCCTTCCCGAGCCGTGAGTCGACGCACATCGTGTTCAGTCCGGGCGCGGAGAGCTGGTCGACCGAGACGACGATGGGCGCCCGACCGTGGTGCGCGGCGGCGTAGGCGTCGAGCACGGTGCCCATCTGCCCGGCGGTGAACATGTCGCTCGGGGCCCCGGGCTGGCCGGAGAAGGCGAGCACGACGGGCAGCGGAGCGGGGTCCCGCACGAGGGCGGCGGGTGGCAGGTAGACGACGGCCGGACGGGCCGGGAAACCCGAGCGTGTGCCCGGCACGTCGACGGTTCGGACCTCGCCGACGGCGGGCAGCGTGGCGGCGGGGGCGGCTGCGAGGTCGAGCGCTGGGTAGGGTTGCTCTGCACGACGGTGCCGAGGGTCGGGTACTTGGCGAACTCGACGTTCACCCCGAGCGCGGGCACGAGCAGCGCGGCGGGGACGAGCACCGCGGCGAGGACCCGACGCCCGCGGCCACCCTGCACGATGCCGGTGACCGCCAGCCCCAGGGCCGCGGCGGCGACGGCGACCCACATGCGTGTGACGGGGCTCAGCGCGACGCCGAACAGGTTGAGCACGTCGGTTGCAGACCCAGCAGACGACGAGCACCGCGACGGCGGACCCGGCGGCGACGGCGGCACGGAGACCGACCGACCGCCACGCGCCCCGGTCGCGCACCCGTCGCAGCGCCGGCAGGAGCACCACGAGGCCGAGCACCGCGAACGCGACGTCGGCCGGCACGAGCTTCGACGGCGCCTGCAACTGCGTCGCGAGCAACCACGCCGTGGGGCTCACGAGCGCACCGCAGCCCGGTGTGCCTGTCGCAGCGCCCACAGGTGCTTCGGCCGGAGGCCCGGCACGTACGCACTCGCCAGCGCCCGGGCGACGCGCGGCACGTGCAACGGCGTCGGCACCACGATCCAGAGCGGTTCGTGTCGGGCCCCGAACTTCTCCTTGAAGCGCTGCAGCGACCGGAACCCGTACACGGGCTCGAGCACCCGGGCGACGAGGAGCGAACCGCGCGCGACGAGGGCACCGGCGCCGGCGTGCGCGGCGAGCGGCGTCCCGGACAGGCTGATCGTGGTCAGTCCGGCGTCGCGGGCGCGCAGGGCGGCTCCGGGCGATGAGGAACTCGATCACGCCGGGCATCCCGTCCTCGCCGCGTCGCATCACGTCGAGCGTGTACCCGGTGAGCGCGCGGTGCTCGTACACCGGCAGCCAGCTGGTGACCGCGGTCACGTGCCCGTCCGCCGCGACGGCGAGCAGGAGCCGGACGTCGGGGTCGTCGAGCTCGCGGAAGCCGCCGAGCGTGAAGCCCATCTCGGGCAGCCGTCGGTCGGCCGCCCACCGGGTGCAGATCGCCTCGACCTCGGCACGGTGGTCGTCGCCGAGGGCTCCGAAGGTGGTCCACTCGTCGCGGACGCCCTCGCGGTCGGCGCGGTTCGAGGCCGTCCGGAGGTCCTGCCGCTTCTTGCCGCGCAGGTCGAACGCACGGACGTCGAGCACCGACTCGACGCCCACGGGCAGCGCCGTCCAGCCATCGGCCGCGAGGATCGCGCGCACCGGTTCGTGCACGCTCGTGAACGCCGGCACCCAGCCGTTGCGATCGCAGAAGGCGGTGAACGCGGCCACGACCTCGGCCCGGTCGGCGGCGGCGCACGCCGGGTCCGAGACGGTGAGCGCCACCTCGCCGCGGACGCGGTAGGCGACGGCTCCGAGACCGTCCGGGTGCGTCCAGGTGGCGTTCCCCCGCCAGGTGCCCATGTGCCCGAGCGTGCCCGCGTCGCCGTCGCGGAGCATCCCGACCAGGTCGTCGCGGCAGCTGCCGGCCGCGCGGAACCGGCCGCGGACGAGCGTGCCGCGCAGGGCGATCACGACGAGCAGCACGACGGCGGGCACGAGCCACGCGCCGAGCAGCGTGACCTGCCACTCGACGGCGTCGAGGCCGAGGCCCTGCCACCGCACGGCGTCGTCGGTCATCGGCTCGATGAGGAACACGTCGGCCAGCACGGCGGTGAGCGTCACGAGCACGCCGGCGGCCAGGACGATCCCGGCCCGACGCCCGCGCTGCACGAGCCACGCCGCCGCGAGCAGCAGGAGCCCGACCGCGACCACGGCGCGGTCGCTCATGGCGTCGGAGAAGATCGAGAGCACGCCGTCCGGGTCCGGTACGACGAGGGTCACCAGGGTGCCGGCACCGAGCGCGATGAGCGTCGCCACGACCCACGTGCGCGCGCCGACGGTGTCGCGGGTGGTGCGTGGGTCCGGACGGGAGGCGCGGCGCACGACGGCGGCGCCGGCTGCGGTCCCGAGCAGGGTCGCCAGGGCTCGGGCCAGGTCCGACCCGTGGCCGGCGAAGAGCACCAGCGTGAGCACGACGGTCCACAGGGCCGCGCGCGTCCGCCACCGGTGCTGGGTCGGCATCGCCGCCGAGGCCGCACCGAGCAGTGCCGCGGCGACGACCGACGGGGCGAGGAGCGGCTGGCCGACCGCGAACTCGGCGTGGGCCTCGCCGAGTGCGGAGCCGATGGTCACGGTCAGCAGGGCGCCGAGCACGCCGAGCGTCGGCGCGAGGACACCGATCACGAGGGTGCGGAGCGACCCGAGGGAGCGTTCGGCGAGGACGGTCGTCAGGGCCACGGCGACCAGCGCCAGGCAGGCGACGGGCGGGTGGTGCGGGAAGTCCGGTTCGGCGTGGGCCATCCGCGCGGTCACGACGAGCACGGCCGCCGCCACGGTCACGGCGACGGAGACCGGGAAGCGACGGAGTCGTCCGAGCAGAGCTTGGAGGTGCCACGATCTCATCCCAGCCGATCGCGGGCACCGCGTCATCGCTCCGCGGCGTGAACCGTGGTGGCCGATCGGCCACCGGCGCTGGCCCGCAGGATGACCCGGCAGGGCGGGGCGACGTCAGACGGGTCGCGCAGCCGGGACGTGCTCGACGGGCAGCCGCAGGTGCAGGGCGAACCCGTCGTCCGGTTGCGGACCGGACTCCATGTTCCCGCCGAGGAGCGACGCCCGCTCGCCGAGGCCGATCAGCCCGAGACCCGACCCGGGCAGCTCGAGGCGGTCCGAGCGTGCTGGGCCGTTCACGACGTCGACCAGCACGTGCTCGCCGTGGATCCGTCCGCTGACCCGGACGGTGGCGTCGGGGGCGTGCTTGCGGACGTTGGTCAGGCCCTCCTGCACGAACCGGTAGACGGCGCGCTGGAGCGGCTGCGCCAGGGTGTCTGGCAGGTCGACGGTGCAGCTGGTCTCGAGGCTGCTCTCGGCGACGAGCCGCGGCAGGTCGGCGAGCACCGGCTGTGGGGCGATCTCGCGGTCGGTGCCGCCGGAGGCGCGCGGAGCACCTGGACCATCTCGCGGAGCTCCTGCAGGGTGACGACGCACAGCTGCCGGATCGTCCGCGCGAATCCACGCTCGGCCTCGTCCCGCCCGGCCATCTGCATCGCCCCGGCCTGCACGGCGATGAGGGTGACCTGGTGCGAGACCACGTCGTGCATCTCCCGTGCGAGGAGTGCCCGCTCACGCGACAGCGCCACCGCCGCGGCCTGTCGGCGTTCGTCCTCCCGGGCCCGGCGGGACTCCGCGAGCTGGTCGGTCAGCCGCGCCTGGGTCTGCACGAGCAGCCCGACGGCGAGCGGGCCGAGCGCGAAGATCAGGGCGTAGACGACCGACACCACGATCTCGTCGAGGGTCTGCGGCGGCCCCACGAACCCGCTGAACCCGACGAACTGCACGAGCGCCGCGAGCAGCATCAGCCACCGGCGGCTGGTGCGCTCGCCGAGGGTGAACAGGGCGACGCTGCCGGCGACCACCGCGGACCCGACGAACAGCCCGGGCATCGTCAGGGCGAACGCGGAGCACCGGGAAGCGGCGGCGGAGGAGCAGGGCTGCGGCCGCGAGCAGTGACAGCCACGTCTCGACGGTGGTCGCGCCCGAGATGTCGAGCACGGCGTCGGCGACGGCGGCGGCGACGAACAGCGCGTCGACCAGCCACCAGGGTGCGTGGTGGGTGCGCGCCCAGCGCAGGCCGGCGTCGACGAGGCGGTCGAGCCTCCCGTCGGTCGCGGTGAGCACACGACGGAGGCGGAGGCCGTCGTCGGCTCAGCCATCCAGCAGTCCCGCCTCGGCCGCGCGCAGCGCGAGCTGGACCTCGGTGGGCACGGCGAACGCGGCGAGCAGGGCGCGGACGTCCTCCTTGACGGTGCCGGTGCTCACCCCGAGTCGCTGTCCGATGTCCGGGTTGCTCGCGCCGTCGGCCACCAGGCGCAGGACGGCGTGCTCGCGCTCGGAGAGCGCCGGGTGGTGGCGTGGCCGCCGATGTGCGTGCAGCGAAGAGCCGCGTGCGGTCGACGCCCGGTGCCAGCACGACCCCGCCGCGGGCGAGGACGCGCACGTACTCGGCGAGGCCCTCGGGGTCGGTGTCCTTGAGCAGGAACCCGGCGGCGCCGAGCTCCATCGCCTGGCCGACGTACTCGTCGGTGTCGAACGTCGTGAGCATCGCGACCGCCGGTGGGGCGTCGAGGGTCTGCAGCTCGCGCAGGACCTCGAGCCCGTTGACCCGCGGCATCCGCACGTCCAGCAGCACGACGTCCGGCGCGTGCACACGGATGACCTGCACGGCGTCGACGTCCCCGGTGGTGGCCACGACCTCGATGTCCGGCGCAGCGCCGAGGATGAGCTCGAAGCCGTAGCGGACGAGCGTCTCGTCGTCGACGATCACCACGGTTGTCACGGCCGTCATCTTGTCATGTGCATTGGCGTTCCGAGGGGGACTCGCTACTGTGAAGGGAACTGGTCATGTCCGCGCATGACCACCACCCAGGACCAGCGACGGAGCACGAGGGACGCATGACGAGCCGCATCACCGAGGGTGCCGAACCGAAGCACCAGCAGTTGCGGCGCATCCTCCTCGAGCTCGCGACGTCGCGGCTCGCACCGGTGCCGCGATCCCGTCCGAGCGTCAGCTCATCGCCGAGTACGGGGTCTCCTGCATCACGGTGCGCGAGGCGCTGGGCCAGCTCGTCAACGAGGGCTACCTCGAGCGCGTCCGCGGCAAGGGCACGTTCGTCGCGCACCGTCCCGTGCAGTCCACGCTCCACCTCGCGTCCTTCACCGAGGAGATGCGCGCGATGGGGCACGTGCCGACGACGGTGGTGCTCGTGCGCGAGGAGAAGGTCCCGCCGATGGACACCGCCGCCGCGCTGCGGCTCGACGCCGACGTCACGGCCTTCCACGTGAAGCGGCTGCGGATGGCGGACGGGGCACCGGTGTCGATCGACGACGCGTGGCTCGTCGCCGACGCGCTCCCGGGGCTGCTCGACCACGACCTGTCCGGCTCGGTCTACTCGATCATCGCGACGGAGTACGGCACGCCGATCGACCGCGCCCAGCAGACGGTGGCGGCGAACCCGGCGGCGGACGACGTCGCGACGCTGCTCGGCACGAAGACGGGGGCGCCGGTGCTGGAGTTCGACCGCGGTCGTACGCGGGGAGCGCCCCGTGGAGCACACTCCCGCAGCTGGTACCGCTCAGATCGGTACCGGGTGCAGATGGAGGTCACCGCCTCGCAGGCGGTCGCCTGACCCGTCGTCGCCGACCTGGAGGCACGGCTCGGCCCCGCCCGTCGGGTCACGACGAGCGGGGCCGGGTCGGTACTGCTGCGCCTACGCCTCGAAGAGGGTGTCGCCGTCACGGACGGTCGTGCCGACCGTGTCCTGCGGGATCGAGTCCGGCGTGGAGCCGAGCACCACGACGGGGCAGATCGGGAGTAGCCGGCGGCCGAGATCACCGACGGGGTGAACCGACCACGGGGTCCCCGGCGCTGACGGTGTCGCCCTCGGCCGCGAGGAGCTCGAAGCCCTCGCCCGCGAGCTTCACGGTGTCGATGCCGACGTGCACGAGGACGTCCGTCCCCGCGGCGCCCTGCAGCGCGAACGCGTGCGGGTGCAGCTTCACGATCGAGGCCGTCGACGGGAGCCACCGCGGTGACCGCGCCCTCGACGCCGGTCGGGTCCACCGCGACGCCCGCGCCGACGAGCTGCCCGGCGAAGACCGGGTCAGGGACGTCGGCCAGCGAGACGACCGGGCCCGCGAACGGGGTCCGGACGCTCGTCACAGCTCGTCCTGGATGTCCTGCGCGAGGTTGTCGGCGATGGTGCCGACGATGACCTGCCAGCCGGGTGCCGCCACCGACGATGGGCTCGGCGCCCGCGGCCTGGAGCGCGGCTTTTGTCGACGAGGTCGCCGTCCTCCACCTCGACGCGGAGGCGCGTGATGCAGCCCTCGACCTCTTCGATGTTGTCGGCGCCACCCAGCGCGGCGATGATGTCGGCTGCCTTGATGTCGGCCATCGTTTCCTCCTCGTTAAGGGTTCTCGTACCAGGTTGACACCGGACCGGTCTCGGTTCAGACTACGGAACTGGTCAGCGACCGGACAGGACCGACCTGGCGAACACCGCCGAGGTTACCTGCGCTGGCTGCACGACTCAACTCACTCACCCCGACAGCTCCACCCAATGACGAGAGGACCTCCGATGAGCGCCACCACCGCCACGGACGTGCCGGTGAAGAAGAAGCCGAAGAAGCAGTCCAGGCTGTTCGCGCAAGCGCAGCGCCTCGGGCGGAGCCTGCTCCTGCCGATCGCGGTCACGCCGGCCGCCGGCATCCTGCTGCGCCTCGGTCAGTCCGACATGCTCGGCGCGATCCCCGGCTTCGAACAGGGCGCGACGATCATCGCCGCTGCGGGCAACAGGTGTTCACCTGGCTGCCGCTGCCTTCGCGGTCGGCATCGCCATCGGGTGGGCGAAGAAGTCGGACGGCACGACCGCGCTCGCGGCCGTCGTCGGGTACATGGTCATGTACCAGGTGTTCGCGGCGATGTCGCCGATCGTCCTCGCCGGGGTGAAGGACGCGAACGGCGACCAGGCCACGATCAACTTCGGTGTCCTGGGCGGCATCGTGATGGGTCTCGTCTCGGCGGTCAGTGGGAGAAGTTCCACCGCACGAAGATGCCCGACTCCCCCCCCCCCCTCCTCGGCTTCTTCTCGGGCCGTCGTCTCGTTCCGATCCTGACGGCGGTCGCCGGCCTGGTCATCGCCGTGCTGATGTCGTTCGTGTACCGCTACTTCGACATCGCGCTGACCGCTGCCGGTCAGGCCGTGGCGGACAACGCCGTCATCGGCGGCGGCATCTTCGGGTTCGTCAACCGCATGCTCATCCTGATCGGGCTCCACCAGCTGCTCAACTTCTTCCCGTGGTTCCAGCTCGGCAGCTTCACCTCGGACGGGGTCACGTACCACGGTGACATCGCGCGCTTCCTCGCCGGTGACCCGACCGCTGGCATCTTCCAGGCCGGCTTCTTCCCGATCATGATGTTCGCCCTGCCGGCCGGTGCGCTCGCCATCTGGCGCAACGCCAAGCCGCAGAACCGCAAGCTCGTCGGCGGCATCATGCTCCGCCGCCCTCACGTCCTTCGTGACCGGCATCACGGAGCCGCTCGAGTACTCGTTCATGTTCGTGGCGTTCCCGCTCTACATCATCCACGCGGTCCTGACGGGCACGTCGCTCGCCCTGGTCAACGCCCTCGGCATCCACGACGGGTTCTCGGCGTTCTCGGCCGGTGCGATCGACTACGTGCTGAACTTCGGCAAGGCGGACGAGGCGATTCTGGCTCATCCCGATCGGCCTCGGGTACGCGGTCGTCTACTACTTCCTGCTCAGCTTCGTGATCAAGAAGTGGAACCTCCGCACCCCTGGGCGCGAGGAGGACACGATCGCCGAGAACACGATCGACGCGGCCACCAAGCCGTAGTCGCGGGTTCTTCATCACGGGAGGCGCGGTGCCAGCTGGCACCGCGCCTCCTGTCCGTCTGGCGGCTGATACTGGTTTTGACAACCGTTATCAAGAAGCCCTACGCTCGAGCACATGCACAACCGCCTCCTCGCCCTGCCGCTCGTCGCCGGCGCCGCCGCGCTCGTCCTGGACGGGCTGCGCGATCCTCGCCCTCGTCCGGTGACGCCTCGAGCGACGGCACGATCCGGGTCGTCGCCTCCACCAACGTCTACGGCTCGATCGTCGAGTCGATCGGTGGTGACCACGTCTCCGTCACGAGCATCCTGAACGACCCGTCGCAGGACCCGCACCTCGTTCGAGTCGAGCGCGAAGACGCAGCTCGCCGTGTCGAAGGCCGACCTGCTCGATCGAGAACGGCGGCGGGTACGACGACTTCATGACGACGCTCGCCGACGCCTTCGACGACGAAGGCGGACACGATCAACGTCGTGAAGCTCGCCTTCGGGCTCGACAAGGGCGGGGACGCCGAGTTCAACGAGCACGTCTTCTACAGCTACCCGACGATGGTGAAGTTCGTCGCCGACGTCTCGAAGCGGCTCAGTGCGCTCGACGAGGGCGACGCGAAGACGTTCCAGGAGAACGCGGTACCGCCCTGACGACGAAGCTCGAGGGGCTCGAGTCCGACACCGCCGACCTCAAGAAGACCCACGACGGCGAGAAGGTCGCCTACACGGAGCCGGTGCCGGGCTACCTCTTCGACGCGATCGGCCTCGACAACGTCACCCCCGAGGCCTTCTCCGAGGCCATCGAGGAAGGCGACGACGTCCCGCCGGCCGCCCTCAACGACACCCTCAAGCTGCTCAGCCAAGAAGCACCGTGCAGCTTCTCCGCCTAGCAACGACCAGGACCCTCGAGCCCGAGACCGAGCAGGTCAAGAAGGCCGCCGACGACGCGGGCGTCCCGGTGGTCGGTGTCACGGAGACGCTCCCCAAGGGGCAGGATTACGTCTCGTGGCAGCAGGCGAACATCGACGCGGCGGTGGCGGCGCTCCAGAAGTGACCACCGTCTCCCCTTCGGACCTCCGAGCTGACCGCCACTGCCCAGCGCGGCAGTGGCGGTTCCGTCGTGCTCGGCACTCCGCGACGCCGGGCTCGCAATGCGGGGAGCGCCGGCTCTGGTCGCACCTCGACCTCGACCTGGCGCCCGGCGAGTTCGTCGCCGTGCTCGGCCCGAACGGTGCCGGCAAGACCTCGCTCCTCCGCAACTGGGTCCTCGGCCAGCAGCGGCCGACGAGCGGCACGATGTCGTTCCTCGGCCAGCCGGCTCCGCCGTGGGCACCGGAAGATCGGCTACATCCCGGCAGCAGCGGCTCATGGACGCCGGCACCCCGCTCCGTGCGCGGGACATGATCGCGCAGGGCGTCACCGGCTCGCGCTGGGGGATCCCTGCCCGCCAGCGTCGCGCGGAGCGCGCCCGGATCGACCGGATCCTCGACGAGGTCGGCGCGACCGAGTTCATGGACGCCCCGGTCGCCGAGCTGTCCGGCGGCGAGCAGCAGCGCACCCGCGTCGGGCAGGCCATCGCCGCCGACCCCGCGCTCCTCCCTCTGGTGACGAGCCGCTCGAATCTCGCTCGACCTGCGGCACCAGCAAGGTGTCACCGAGCTCATCGACCGGCAGCGTCGGGCAGCAGGACGCCGCCGTGCTGTTCAGTGACCCACGACGTGAACCCGATCCTCGACGTCGTCGACCGCGTCCTCTACATCGCCGGCGGCCGGTTCCGGATCAAGTCGCCCGATGCCCAGGTCCTGCGCGCCGACGTGCTGAGCGACCTGTACGGCACGCCCGTCGACGTCGTGCGGACGATGGGCTGGATCGTCATCGTCGGTGCGAACGAGGCCGCGGTACGACTACTACTGTGACCCGGACCCGCACGCACCGGAACCCGACGAAGGGGCGGATCTGATGGACGTCTGGTCGACGGTCTTCTCCTTCCAGTGAGTTCGCCGGCGAGCATTCTCGTGCTCGTGCAAACTCGATCTGGGCAGGAGCGGTGCTCGGCGTCGACGGCGGGCTGATCGGCTCAGTTCGGCGTCGCCTGGAACATGCCGTTCGCGGTGCACGGCATCTCGGAGCTCTTCCTTCGCGGGGGCGTCCGCGTCGCTGCTGCTCGGCGTGAACGTCGGCTTCACGGGTTGCTCGTCGGGTCTCGTCGTCGCGGCGCTGCTCATCGGCCTGCTCGGCTCGAAGGCCCGCGACCGGAACTCGATCATCAAGCCGTGCTCATGCCGTTCGGGCTTCGGGCTCGGTATCCTCTGCCTCGCGCTCTACAAGCGGTCGCGCGGCGAATAGCCCGGGCTGCTGACCGGGCAGATCGTGTCGGTCGACAACCCGCAGCTGACCTTTCCCTTCGTCATCGCCGCCATCGTCGTGGTGACGCTCCTGGTGATCTGGCGCCTGCTGATGTTCTCGTCGGTCGACCCCGACGTGGCCGCGGCCGCCGGTACAGTCCCCGTGCGTGACCCTGGCGCTCGTCTTCATGCTCGCCCTCGGCCTGGCGACCGCCGTCTCCGTGCAGATCGTCGGTGCCCTGCTGGTGCTCTCGCTGCCGGTCACCCCGGCGGCGGCGGCGCTCCGGCTCAGCTCCCACCCGGTCGTCGTGCCGATCCTGTCCACGGTCTTCGCCGTCGTGTCGGTCGTCGGCGGCATCTCTGCCGGCACTCGGTGGCGGGCTGCCGATCAGCTCCCTACGTCACCACGATCTCGCTTCGTGATCTGGGTCGTCTGCCGCATCGTCGGCGGACGGAAGGACCGCCGTGGACAGGGACCGGATCGCGGACCGCGACCAGCATCGACGGGGCGCACCCCGCGCCTCCAGTCCGCATCTCCGGACCCGTCCTCGGACGCGGGCCGCAAGGAAGGAGTGACCGCATGAACGCCGTGCAGAAGCCGAAGCGGAACACCCGCAGCAGCGCGAAGCCGTGCGCACCGCGCTGTCGAGCACCGAGGGGTTCGTCAGCGCGCAGGCGCTCCACCAGCACCTGCGTGGACGACGGCTCCACGATCGGGCTCGCCACCGTGTACCGGGCGCTCTCCGACCTGGCGACCGAGGGCGACGTGGACTCGCTGCAGCAGGACGGCGAATCGCTGTACCGGGCGTGCACGACCGACAAGCACCACCACCACCTCTACCTGCCGGAATCCGCGGCCGGACGGTCGAGATCGAGTGGGCGGACCCGGTCGAGCGGTGGGCACAGGACGTCGCGGCCGCGAACGGGTTCACCAACGCCAGCCACGTCGTCGACATCTTCGGCGAGTGCGCCGACTGCACCGGCGGCCCGCACCGGGGCGTAGGGGCCATCCGCGCCGACGTCGACCGGTACGGTCGGTCCGAGGGGGACGGATGAACGACAGCATCACCACGTGGGGTGGCACGGCGTCGGCGGCACGGACGCGCCGCCGCTGTTCGTCGTGCGGCGACCGCGTCGGCACGGCCTCGGCTTCGAGGTGACCGGCTGGGCGGTGGTCCTCGTCGGCGTCGTGACCGCACTCGGCGACGTGCAGCTCCGGCAAGCCCACCGCGCTTGCTCTTCGCTGGCTTCTCGGTGTTCTTCATCTGCGGGGCCGGTGGCCTGCTCGTGCTGTGCGGCCTGCTGCTCGCCAGCGCTCGCGGTGCGCGGGTAACGACGACCACCTCGACGTCCGGGTCGGGCTCGGGCGGACCCGTCGCGTGGACGCTGCGGACGTCGTCAGCCTCCGCTTCGCTCCAGCAGTCCGCCGGCGGCGGGGCCGACGTTCACGAGGCTGACCGCGCGAACGCCCGGCGGCGCAAGCTCTTCTCGGTCTTCACCGTGTACCGCGGGTACGCCGAGCTCGCCGAGTGGCTGGAGACACGGTGCCCGGACGCCTGGCGGGAGTGGCCGCGACCCGACCGGTGTCGGTGACGACGAGTAGTCTCCCGCAGCATGCACGTCATCCTGGCGCCCGGATTCTGGCTCGACGCGAGCGCGTGGGACGACGTCGCCCTGCCGTTCGAGCGGGCCGGACTACTCGGTCGAGGCGGTGACCCGCGACGGCGACACCCTCGATGAGCAGGTCGCGGCGAGTCCTGCGCGAAGCTCGACGACGTCGCCTCGCCGGACGAGCCCGTGGTCCTCGCCGGGCACTCCGGCGCGGGCCCGGTCGCGTACATGGCGGCGGACCAACGCCCGTCGCTCGTCGCGCACCTGCTCTACGTCGACATCGTTCCTCGGACCCGAGGGCGGGTGCGTCAACGACGAGCTGCCCGTGGTCGACGGCGGCGCTCGTGCCGCTGCCGCCGTGGGACGTCTGGGAACCGGCGACCGTCCGGGGCATGACCCCGGAACTGCGCGAGGCGTTCGAGCACCGGGCGATCCCGAGCCCGCGGCGGTGCTGCCGTCCGACCGCTTCCACTACTCTGACGCTGCTCGGCACACCATCCCCGCGACCGTCATCACGTGCGAGATCCCGGCGACGGACGCTCGCCACGATGGTGGCCGACCACCTAGACCTGGGCGGCCGAGCCTCGTCGCGACCGAGGACCTGTCCATCGTCGGCCTCGAGACCGGGCACTGGCCGATGTTCACCGCGCCGGAGCAGCTCGGTGCGCTCATGCGTGCAGGTAGCGCTGGCACCGAAGCTGGTCCGGACGGGCCGTAGCGCCAGACCGGTTGTCGGTGCCCCGCCCCGCCCGCCCCGCGCGCCCCGCCCGCCCGCCCGCCCCGCCCGCCTCAGGCCGTCGAGGGAGCAGGAATCCGCCGGGTCGCGGCGGGCTGAACGCGACGTTTTCTTCGCCCCCTCGACGGGGCGGTGGGCGCGGTTCACGAGGCCACGGTGGCTGGCGGGGCGTGGCGCGGGTCGGGCCTCCCGGAAGGGCGGCGCGGCTTGCGACACGCCCGGTCGTCGCGTAGTGTTGACCCCTGGTCCGCCGTGCTCGCGTGGCAGACTCCGTTGTTCCAAGCCCTCCGACCGTCGCGAACGCCGCGGTCGCGCGGTGCTCACGGCCTCCTTCGACAGGGTCCGGGCGGGCCTGGGCGGCGCGTAATAACCCCCTCGCATCGTCACCTGGTGACCATGCGCGTGCGTGCCAGGCAGTGAACTTGGGTGCGGCCGATCGGTCGCACGGTACCCTTCAGTGAGGAAACCATGGCAGCAGTAAGCCAGGTGACCGGCGCCGTTCCCGGCTTCGGTCACAACATCTCGCACTCGCACCGCCGGACGAAGCGTCGCCTTTGACCCGAACGTGCAGAAGAAGACGTACTACGTGCCCTCGCTTCGTCGTAACGTCACGCTCACGCTCAGCGCGAAGGGCATCAAGGTGATCGACGCACGTGGCATCGAGTCCGTCGTCAAGGATCTCCTCGCCCGTGGGGAGAAGATCTGGATGGCCAAGAAGGGTCAGGACGTTCGTCCGATCATCAAGCTCCGCTCGACGGCGGGCACCGGGTTCACCTACGTGACCAAGAAGAACCGTCGCAACAACCTGGACCGGGTTCTCGTGCTCAAGAAGTACGACCCGGTGATCCGCAAGCACGTCGACTTCCGTGAGGAGGCGCTAAAGCATGGCGAAGAAGAGCAAGATCGCGAAGAACAACCAGCGTGCCGTCATCATCGCGCGCTACGCCGAGCGTCGTCTCGAGCTGAAGAAGGCCCTCGTGGACCCGAACGGCACCGACGAGTCGCGCGAGGCCGCCCGTCGGCTGCAGAAGCCCCGCGCGACGCGTCGCCGGTCCGCTACCGCAACCGCGACGCCATCGACGGCCGCCTCCGTGGCCACCTCGGTGAGTTCGGCATCAGCCGTGTCCGCTTCCGCGACATGGCCCACCGTGGCGAGCTGCCGGGCATCACGAAGAGCCCCTGGTAAGCACCATCCCCACTGAACGCCCCGTCACCCCAGTGGTGACGGGGCGTTCGTGGTTTCGGGGGACATCTTCGTCACATCGGTCACTCTGGCCCCGCTGGTACCCCGACAACCCCCGGAAATCCGGGCGAGCTCGGAGGGTTTCGTCCCAGGTGGCTGGTACGTCTCGACTCCGGTTCCGCCAGGGCTCGCGCCCATCGGCACTGAAGCACGGGGCATCTGCTCCGGGCGCCGGACGATCCGTCGTCCGACCGATACTGCAAGAAGTCCGAGGAGTACATCCAAGGCCTGACAAGTCCCTGAACCGCACCGAGCTCTGTCGCTGCCGTCGCCGCTGAGTCCGGCCAGAGCCAGGCCACCGTCAACGGCGTCGTCGACGCACTCTTCCTCCGTCGTCTCCGGCCTCGGTCGCCGAGCCGGCACAAAGGTCACGATCCCCGGTTGGATCGCCTTCGAGAAGACCCACCGCGCCGCTCGCACCGGCCGCAACCCGCAGACGGGTGAGGCCATCGAGATCGCCGCGAGCGACCTGGTCAAGGTCAGCGCCGGCTTGAAGCTCAAGGCCGCCGCCAAGTAAGACTGTTTCCGCGAACGAGAGGACGGCTTCGGTCGTCCCTTCGTCGTCGTTCCTGGGAGCGGTCGCGTCGGCTCGCGTCGTTCCCGTGGTGCTCCTCCACAGCCTGGAGGCGCGGATCGCGCCCCACAGGCCGCCCCGGCCGATTCCCGCTGCCGGGACGGGCAGCGCCTAGGCTTGACGGGTGAATCGGATCGCGCGCATCGCCGGCCCCGCCGTGCCGCTGCTCGTCGGGTTCGCCCCTCCTCGTCGGCACTCGTCATCGGGGGTGGTGCGGACGCCGCGCTTCATCGCCGACCCCCTGCGGACGCTCGTCCGCTTCGGGCTGCCGATCGCCCGCCTGGCCGTCGACCTCTCCGCCGCCGCGACGATCGGCGGACTCGCCCTCGCCGACCGTCGGATTGTCACGGTCCGCGCCCGAGTGGAACCGCGCCATCGACATTCGCCGCGGGAGCCGCCGGCGTCTCGACCGTCGCGTCGGCCGTCGCCACGTTCTTCGACGCTCCTGAGCGTCAGCTGGGTCGAAGATCACCCTGGACGGACTTGAAGCTCGGGCAGGTCGATGGGGGTGTTCCTCACCGGCACGGACCTCGGCCTTCGCGTGGCTCGTCACGGTGCTGGTCGCCGCGGTCGTCACCGTGCTCTGCTTCGCCGTGCGCGGTCGTGGCATGGTCGCCCTCGACGGCCGGCGTCGCGATGATCGGGTTTCATCCCGCTCGCCCAGCAGGGCCACGCGGCGGGGACGGCCAGCCACGACGCCGCGGTCACCGCGCTCGGCCTCCGTACCCTTGGTCGGTGCGGCGCTCTGGATCGGCTGACTCCGTGATGCTCGTGCTGCTCCGGCCGGTGCTCGACCGCGGCCGGCTCGCCGTCGTCGTCGGCCGGTACTCGAGCATCGCGCTCGGCTGCTTCGTGCTCGTCGCGGTGTCGTAGGTCGCACTGCGCAGGTCCGCGTCGGTGTGCTCGGCAACCTGTTCACCCCGTACGGCGTGCTCGTGCTGGTGAAGATCGGCGTGATCCCGGCGATCGGGGTCCTCGGTGCCGTGCAGCGACGGCGGGCCATCCGAGCGCTCACCGTCGCTCCCGAGCGTCGGCGTCCGTTCTGGCTCCTGATCGTGGCGGAGCTCGCCGTGATGGGCGTCAGCGAGCGGCTTCGCGGCGGCGCTCAAGGCGCACGGCCACGCCGGTCGACCAGATCGCGTTGAGCAAGACGACTGACCCGTCCCCGGCCGAGCTCCTGACCGACGGACATCCTGCCGCACGCTCCGGGCGCGTGGGGATGGCTCACCGCGTGGAACGTCGACCTGTTCTGGCTGATGGCGGCCGTGCTGCTCGCCGCGACGTACGCCGCGGGGATCGTCCGGCTGCGTCGGCAGGGCGTGCACTGGCCCGTGCGGCGGACCGGGGTCGCCGCCGGCATCGCGATCGTCTCGCTCGTCGTCGCGACCTCGGGGTCCTTGCACACCTTCGACCGCTTCCCCGTCTCGGCGAACGTGGGGCGCACCTGCTCCTCGGGCTCGTCGTGCCCGCGCTCATCTAGGCCGCGGCGCCGGTGCAGCTCATCCGGCCGGCGGTGCACCCCCGCGACGACGACAGCACCGGCGTCCGCGAGTGGACGGGCGTCCTGCTCGACAACGCGGCCGTCCGCTACCTCGCGCAGCCGTTCCCGGCGTTCGTGCTCCTCGCCGGTATGTCCGGTGGGGCGTTCTTCGTGACGGACGCCCTGCGCTGGTTCGTGAGCGACTCGACCGGTCGGACCGTGATCGACGTGGCCTTCCTGCTCGTCGGTCTGCTGGCGGTGCCCGCGCTGCTCACGCCGATCGCCGCGGGCGCTTCGCCGTGCGACGTCGCGGTGGCGTGGCGGTGCGGATCGCGGGTGCGGTCGTCGTCGCCGCCGGACTCGTCTCCGCTCGGCATCGCGTTGCGCGGGCCGCTCGGGCTGCTGCAGGCGTCGTGGTTCGGTGCGATGGGTCACACGTGGGGCCCGGACCTGGTCGTCGACCAGGCGCGCGCCGGTCTGCTGCTGATCGTCGCCGGGGCCGTCGTGCTCGTCGTCGGCCATCGCGGTGGTGCTGGTGTGGCTCCGCCGTGACCGTGACCGTGCCGGTGCCGGTGCCGGTGTCGGTGTCGGTGTCGATGACGGTGCCGGTGCTCCCGCCGCCGGATTCGCCCTGTGAGGAGTCGCACCCGCACGGACGTCGCACCCCCGCACACTGGGGCGCATCGTCCACACCTGGGCGCGATCCGGAACGGGGCCGCCGAGCGCGACGACGAGACCGACCTCGACGGCGGCAGCGACGACGCCGTGCACGGCAGCAGGGACGGACGCATGATGAGCATCGAACTCAGCGCCGAGCAGCGTGCGGCCTTCGAGTACATCGAGCACACCCGCGACCACGTGTTCATCACCGGCCAGCGGGGACTGGCAAGTCGACGCTCCTCAACCACCTGTCGTGGAACACCGAGAAGCAGGTCGTGATCTGCGCGCCTACGGGGGTCGCTGCGCCTCAACGTCGGCGGCCAGACCATCCACTCGCTCTTTTCCGGCTGCCGATCGGGCTCATCGCCGACGCCGAACTCCGACAGGGGCCGACACCCGCAAGCTCCTCAACACGATCGACACCTTCGTGATCGACGAGGTCTCGATGGTGAACGCCGACCTCCTCGACGCGATGGACCGCCTCGCTCCGGAAGGCCTGCGGTCGGCAGTTCGAGGCCTTCGGCGGCGTGCAGGTCGTCATGTTCGGCGACCCGTACCAGGGCCGCGCGCCGGTGCCGGGCGACGGGGACGAACGCGCCTACTTCACCGACCACTACCGCCTCGATGTGGCTCTTCGACGCGAAGGTCTGGCTCGAGGCCGAGCTCAACATCATCGAGCTGGCGACCGTGCACCGGCAGCGGGACGACGCGTTCGCCGCGATGCTCACGGCGGTGCGCCACGGACGGGTGACTTCGCCGACGGCTCGCCGGGCAGCTCAACGCCGCGGGGGGCGCGCCTGGCACTGGACGACGCGATCACCCTGGCGACCCGCAACGACACGGTGGCACGCATCAACAAGGCCGCGCTCGACCGGTTGCCCGGCAAGGTCAAGACCGCACGAGCTGACGTGAACGGCGACTTCGGCGGGCGGAACTTCCCCGCCGACGAGGCCCTCGAGCTGAAGCCCGGCGCGCACGTGATGTTCCCGCGAAACGACCTCGGACCAGCGCTGGGTGAACGGCACGCTCGGCATCGTGCAGACGATCCGTGACACCGTCTGGGTGGACGTCGACGGGGAGTCCTTCGAGGTGCAGCCGTCGGTGTGGGAAAGCAGTTCAAGTACTCCTACGACGCCGACAAGAAGGAACTCAAGAAGGACTGACCGTAGGGGAGTTCCAGCAGTTCCTTGCTCCGGCCTCGGCCTGGGCGGTGACGATCCACAAGTCGCAGGGCAGCACGTACGACCGCGCCGTGGTTGACCTCAGCAACCGGGTGTTCAGCGCCGGGCAGACGTACGTCGCGCTGTCGCGGCTGACCTCGCCCGAGGGGCCAGTACCTGACGCGCCCGCGCCGGCCGCAGGACATCATCGTGGACCTCGACGCTCGACTGCTCATGTCCGAGGCGCCGCCTCGGCGTCGGCGACGCCGGAAGCTCGAGGCGCAGGCCAACGCCGGAGTCCGAGCCGGACGCCCGACGCCTGGACGCCCGACGGCCCTGACGCGCCCGCTGCCCGACGCCCTGGCGCCCGACGTCCTGGGCGCCGAGATCGCATCTGAAGCGCGCCGCGGCCGCCGAAGTGGAAGCCGGGCGGTAACCGCGATCTCGCGGTCCGGTCCGGTCCGGCGTCCGGTCCGGTCCGGTCCGACTTCCGTTCCCGGCGCGCTCGGCGTCGAGATCGCACTTTCGCGCTTCCGCAGCTCGGCCAGGCCCGCGGAACTGCGGATCTCGCGGCCTGCAGAGACACCGCCGCCCAGGAGACACTGCCGCCCAGGAGACCCGGGCCAAGCGACGCCCGCCCGCGCGGCAACCGCCCCGGACACGACGACGCCCCGCCTGCCACGAGGGCGGACGGGGCGTCGGAGGCCGCGCGGGTTAGGACCCGGCGTGCCTCGGCGCGGAGCGTGCGGATGTTCTGCTTGTCGGCACCGGCCGCGGTGAGGAGCAGGATCACGCCGACGATCGCGTGGAACACGTTGTCGGTGGTGTTCAGCGCGAAGATGTTCGCCGAGGTGCCGCCGAGCACGAAGCCGTAGACGGCGAGCACGACGAGGACGGCGCCGACCAGGACGTTGCCGTTCCGGGAGCCGACCGTGGTGCCGAGGCCCATGATGAGCAGCACGGCCGACAGCAGCATCACCCAGATGAGGGCGAGCGGCGGGTTCACACCGAACGCGTTCCAGAGCATGCCGCCCTGTCGACTGCAAGTAGCCCGGGTCGCCGTCGGCGGCGTAGAAGAACCCGAGGATGCCCTCGACGAAGAGGACCGCGCCCACGGTCAGCGCGAGACCACGGTTCGGGGACGCGGTGATGCTTCGGTCATCGCCCGAACTGCCACTTCGGTTTCCTCCTCTCGTACGCGGCCGACGCGGTGTACGTCGGTCCGGCGATGTGCGCCGGTGCGTTCACCCGCGCGAGGCCGCTCGACGACTCACTGGACGCGGAGGTCGCTGACCCGCGTTCCCAGCCTCCGACCGGCGGTCCAACGGTATCGTGTCCGACCCCGATCCGTGAATCGCACGCGGGTGGCCAGGCGTGCGGGGACGAGGCCGACGACCAGCACCCCGAGGAGGACCAGTCCGGTGACCCGAACGCCCGAACGCAACGCACCGGAGTCGCGTGGACTGAGTGTCTCGCGCCGGTTGCGGTGGGGGCTGTTGGCTGCTCTGGGGTTCGGTCATCGTGCCTCTCGTCTACGCGGCGGCGGTGCTGACGCCGATGGGACAGCGGGTCGAGGGACGCCGCGGCGTCGGCGGGGTCCGGGAATCCGACCTGTTCGGGTCCGGACACTGCACTCAACGTCATCTCGGTGCCGGTGATCCTGTTGCTACATCGTCCTGATCGCCGCCGTCGCGTCTCGCCCGGCGCCGGCTCGCGGTGGGGCTCGGAGCGGGTGTTGTGGTCTCGCGGTCGGCGGCCACGTCGACGCTGGTCAAGCGTATCGCCGAGCGCCCGGAGATCGCTCAGTCGACGACGCCGAACCTCGTTCCCGTCCGGGCACGCGACGATCGCGCTCGCGGCGCTGTTCGCGGTCCTGATGGTCACACCCCGGGTCGGTTCCGCCCGGTGGTGACGCTCCTCGGTGCGGTCTACGCCGTGTTCGTGGCGAGCCAGACCGTCGTGTACGGGTGGCACCGGGTGAGTGACATCGTCGGAGCCTGTGCCATCGCCCTGTTCTGGCTCGGCGTGGTCCGCGCGTTCGGGCCACTGGTGGACCGGTAGGGAGCGCGGAGACCGCGACGGACGCCGATGGCCGAGGCGGCTGGTGAGCGGGGTCCTGCTCGTCGCCACCGGCGTGACGTTCCTGGTGGGGGTCGCCGCGCTCGTGTACGGGGTCGCCGGCGGTGCGCACGACCACGCAGCGATCACCGTTGGCCGGGGCGGATGGCCTCGAGTGCGAGCGTGCTGGCGGTCGTGACGATCGGTCTGGTTGGCGGACGACATGCACCACGCCCCACGGACCGACACCGAGGCGATCTCCCGCCCGATGAGCATTGCACCCGCGATGGTCACAGCCCCGTAACGCGTCCGGACAGCGGAGCTACACTGGACGACTACCGTCGCCGACATCGGCGGACGAGGGACCTGCTGCAGACGGGGAGCGCACGCGTGCAGTGCAGCACACCTCGGCGACGGGTCGCCGGGCACGACGGGCCGTCGCGGTCGTGCCCTCAGCGCCCTGCTGGTGGTCAGTGCCGGGCTCGTGACCACCGCGGCTCCGGCTGCCGCGGACACCATCCGGGTACCGTTCGTCGATCGCCTCGGGTGCACGCCCGAGACCGGGTACACGCTGGCGACCTCGACGCCGGTCTTCAGCAAGGTCGGGGGATCGGGTCCGGGTCGCCGTCGGCAACCACGGATGCGCTTTGACTTCGGCGGTGTCCGCCACTACCCGGTGCAGCCGGGCGTCTTCAGCGGCGTCGCCAACCCGTCGGGCTCGTTCGGGTACGGTTCCTCCGGCCAGGACGGGTTCGGCGCGACGACGTACTACTCCGGGGCGAACGGCATCGGGTTCAGCTCGATCGACGATGGGATTGCAGGGGCACGCTCACCGTGACCCTGCCCTGCGCCGACGCATGCAGTTCACGGTCGGCGGCATCAACCTGCCGTTGCCGAACATCGACGTCAGCGGCACCTCCGCCGCGGGTACGGCGGTCCCGGCGCAGAGTGCCGCGAAGAGCACCGCTCCGGACGCCGCCCGTGTCCAGGCGGTCGGGGACACCGCTGCGCATCACGGGGTCGAGCCAGGCCGTCGGCGACGACACCGGTCCCGCAGCGCGCCGCCGACGTCTGGCGTTCCGACCAGCCGGTGCAGACCCTGACGTCCTGGTCTCCGGGCAGCGCCTCGACCACCCCGACGGACGGCGGGTTCCTCATCACGCCACCCATCGGCTGCCAGAGTGGCGGCGTCACCGCTGACGAGCGCCACCGGCATGGTGACCGACGTGACGACGGACGACGCCGGCGACACGAGCGTGACGTGTACACCGTGCCGCTCGGCACGACCGTCACCAACACGTCGACGGCCGACGACATGCGCCTGCTCCCCACGGTGCGCAGCGACCTCCGTGCCAGGGTGGCCGAGCTCGGCGGCACCCTGGACGGCATCGCCCAGGCGTCGTCGAGCGATCCCGCCTGCGCCGTGCCCGCCGACGTCCTGACGTCGAACCACCTGCTCGGGTCGACCGCCCGCACTCGCGCCGCAGGCCGTCGTGCACCCAGGACGGCGACCGCGACGGTCACGCTGCCGCTCGACGCCGACCCGCGCACCCTCACGGCGACGTCGACTCCTGGCGAGTTCCGCGAACGACACGTACTCGCGGGTGAAGGGCATCGGACACGCTCCACCATCACGTTCCCGGCGGTCCGGTCCCCTGACGGTCGACGCGAGCTGCAACGACGGAGACCCTGCCGGACGAAGCCGGTGGAGCGCCGGTTCACCGTGACGAGCGTCGGCCCGGACACTGAGGCGCTCGACGATCAGCATCGACGACCCGAACGGCTTCCCGCGACGGACTGTGGATCAGGGCCTCTTCGAGACGCAGCCCACGTGCGCGGACCTCCTGGGCGGCGACCCCGTGTCGTTGGGGGCGATGCCGGCCGGTGCCCACCCGGACGGTGGGTGACGGGCGGTGCGGTGCCGTCCGGCACTGCAGCGAGAACGACCTACCCGGTGACCGCGACGGTGTCGTCGCCGGTCCAGCCGGCCCGGCCCGCAGAGCGCCTCCGCGACCCTGACCGTGACGGGACCGACGACACCGTCCTTTACCGCGCCCACACCGGGCTCGTCGACGACCGAGCGCCGCCCCGGGATCTTCGGAGGCGGTGCCGTGCCCGGTGGGCAGGTCATGGTCCGTCGAGGGTCGACGGTGGTCTGCACGGCCACCGGGCTGCCCAGCGGCAACTGGTCGTGCACGGCGACCGCACCGCTGCCGTACGGGGCGGTCACGCTCACCGCGACCTCGAGGAGTTCGGCGGCCTGACCTCCGGCGCGGGGTCCCTGACGTTCACCGTGCAGCGGCCCGCTCCCGCCGGTCCCGCCGCGACGGGGCAGCCTGGAGGCCCGACTCCGCCCCGGGGACCGGTGGCGGTTCCGGCGGGGCCGGTCCCGACCCCGGTGACGGTTCCGGCGGATCGGCCGGCTGGCGGGTCGTCGCCGGGCACGCCGCGACCGAGCACACCACGCCCGAGCACCCCTGGGTCCGCGGAGCCGACGCCACCGACGTCGGACCCCACCGCTCCGAGCGACGCCGGGTCGGGCGACGGCAGCGGCGACGGCAGCGGCGGCGACGGCACCGGCGACGGCAGTGGTGTCGGTGGGGGTGCGGCGGCCGGTGACGGGGCGACTGAACAACGGCCCCCTCACCATGGACTTCCGCTTCGGGACCCAGCGCATCATGCCCGGGACGGCAGCGGACATGCGCGGCACGCTCGGGCCGAACGCCTCCGGCGCGACCGTCGCGATCACCTTCCAGGCGCGGATGTCGACGGGGATGGTCTACCGGGCCGTCGCCGTCGAGGTGGACGACCAGCCCCTCGACTGCACCGTCGCGACGACCTCGTTCTCGTGCCTGATCCCCCTCGACCCCGGGCAGCAGGCCGACGTCGACGTCCGCGTGTACGCCGACCCGGTGAACGCCCCGGACACGGCGGTGCAGCAGATCTCGCTCGCCTCGACCACGGCGTCCCAGAGCAACGCGATGACGGTGACGACCGCGGTCGCGAAGGGTGAGACCGAGGCCTCCCAGCTCGCCGACCAGATCCACGACCTTCAACGTGACGGAGTTCCCCGGTGTGATGGTGCCGCTCCTCGCGATGCTGCTCTTCGCGCTCGCCGCGACTCGTCGGCCGCCGCGGCGGATGGACGTCCGCCGGTCCGGCGACCACCCTCGCCGACCGGTGCCGGTCCGCCGGGGGAGGCCGCGCCTCCAGTCCGACCGGCGGCGACCGCCGTACCGACCTGAACGACCCGACCACCCGAACCACCCTCCGGGAGCAACCGATTGACGCAGACGACCGAGGCACCCGCCGAGCAGCGCACCCGCCGAACCCGGCACCGATCATCCTGCTCGTGGCGGTGGTGCTGCTGGCGGTGTACTACGTCGTGATCGGGCTCTCCGGAGCCCTGAAGACTCACGACCGTGGTGCCCGCCAGCGGGTCGAACAGCCAGTCCGGCAACTACATGACCCTCCGGATGAGGGTGCAGGACGTCGACCGGTCGAACCGTGTGATGCAGGCGAACGTGCCGACTTCCGCACGTGCACGTTCGAGGGCGAGAAGGCGGGCGAGATCTCCGAAGCCGCCTCCGGATCGAGGTGTCGAGCGGTGGCGTGACCACGAGCGTCGTCACGTTCCCGGGGCAGCTCGGTGGTGGACGCGACCTCGCTGACGCTGACCCTCGACCGCGGGGACACGTCGTACCCGTTCAGCCAGCCCAGTTCTGGAACTTCCAGCCTGAGCGTGCAGAACGACGACCTCCGGCGACGCGGTGCCGTTCGAGGTGGACATGTCGAACTCGGCGCGGCCGTGGGTGATGCAGGCGGAGCGGAGCGCGGCCGAGCAGCAGGACGCCCGGCACCCTCGTGCCGATGCAGATCGACGGGCACCGGGACACGCTGAGCGTCGTGATCGTGTCGTTCTACATCCTCGCGATCCTGTTCGCCACCACCCTGATGGCCGTGGTGACCATCGGTAGCGCGATCCTCCGACGCAAGCTCGAGTTCGCGAACGTCATCTGGCTGAGCGCGACGCTGCTGTCGTTCCCGGCGCTGCGGTCGGCGATGCCGGGAGCCCCGCCGATCGGCACGACGCTCGACTTCGTGTTCCTGTTCCCGTGCCTGGCGCTCGTGGCGATCATGTTCGTGTGGACCGGGGCGTACCTGCTGGGCGGGAATCGAAGGTGCTGCGCGGGCGGACGCTCGAGGACGACGCGGTGTAGCACCTGCGGCACCTGCGGCACCTGCGGCACCTGCCGCACTGGCGGGAATGCCTACGGCTGCGTGCGTTGTTGTCCCAGCAAGTCGAGTGCAAACGCATCGAAATGCTCGAACAACCAGCAAGCCAGGAGGCGGGCACCATGCAGTTCGGTATCTTCACCGTCAGCGACGTCACGACGGACCTCACGACCGGCACCACGCCGGACGACACCCAGCGCGTCCGGGACATCCTGACGATCGCCGAGCACGCCGACCAGGCCGGCCTCGACGTCTTCGCCACGGGTGAGCACCACAACCCGCCCTTCGTCGCGTCCTCGCCGACGACGATGTCCGCGTACCTCGCCGCCAAGACGGAGCACATCACGCTCTCGACGTCGACGACCCTCATCACCACGAACGACCCGGTGCGCATCGCCGGGGAGTACGCGATGCTCCAGGTCATCTCCGACGGCCGGATGGACCTCATGATGGGTCGCGGCAACACCGGCCCCGTCTACCCCTGGTTCGGCCAGGACATCCGCCAGGGCGTCAACCTGGCGATCGAGAACTACGCGCTCCTCCGCCAGCTCTGGGAGAACGACGTCGTGAACTGGCAGGGCAAGTTCCGCACGCCGCTGCAGGGCTTCACCTCGACCCCGCGCCCGCTCGACGGTGTCGCACCTTCGTCTGGCACGGTTCGATCCGCACGCCGGAGATCGCCGAGCAGGCCGCGTACTACGGCGACGGCTTCTTCCACAACAACATCTTCTGGCCGATCCAGCACCGAGCAGATGGTGGGCCTCTACCGTCAGCGCTTCGAGCACTACGGGCACGGCGCCGCGAACCAGGCGATCGTCGGACTCGGCGGGCAGTTCTTCGCCCGGAAGAACTCGCAGGACGCGATCAACGAGTTCCGCCCGTACTTCGACAACGCCCCGGTCTACGGGCACGGCCCGTCGATGGAGGACTTCACCGAGCAGACCCCGCTCACCGTGGGTTCGCCGCAGCAGGTCATCGACCGGTACGCCGCGATGAAGGACCACGTCGGGCACTACCAGCGCCAGCTGTTCCTCGTCGACCACGCGGGGCTGCCGCTGAAGACGGTGCTCGAGCAGATCGACATCCTGGCGACGGACATCGTGCCGGAGCTCCGGAAGATCAACGACGAGAGCCGTCCGGCCGACGTGCCGTCCGACCCGCCGTCGCACGCCTCGCGCGTGGCTGCGGCGATGGCCGCCGGCACGGTCGGCAGCGACCACGTCGCGGCCGAGGACGAGTGGACGGGCGCGTCGGTCTGACGCTCCCAGCGCTCGGTTCGTGAGCAGGAGTGGTCGGGTCCCGCGAGGCGACCCGGCCATTCCCTGCTCACCCTGCTCACCCTGCGCGCGGCGCGCGTGCCCGGCGCGAGTCGGCTTTCGGGGTCAGCGACAGATCACGGGGCCAGTGGCGCGTGAGCTGTCGCTCGAAGCGCGAGAGCTCGGCTGGGGCGGCCGGCACCGGGCGGGCTGGCACGAGCTTCAGGCCGACCACGCAGCCGACGATGCCGGCGATGAACAGCAGGCGCAGGATCGTCACGGGCTCGGCGCCGGTGGCCATCCCCCCACAGCACCGTCAGTGCCGCCCCGGTAGCGGTCCACACCGCGTACGCCGTGCTGATCGGGATGTGCTTGAGGACGTACCCGAAGGCACCGAGGCTCACGACGATCGTGATCGCGAACACGATGGTCGGCCGCAGCTCGGTGAACCCGTCGCTCTGACCGAGGGCGGTCGCCCACACGGTCTCGAGCGCGGCGCTGACGAACAGCACGATCCACGCCACGTCAGCTCACCACCGAGGCCGACGACGCACGCGACCAGGCCGAACACCAGGGCGAGGCGGGCGACGGACGCTGCCTCCTGCTTCCGGACGACCGCGACCACCACCGTCAGCGAGGCGCCGATGCCGACCCACACCGCGTAGGCCGTGCCGACCGGGATCTCCTTCATGGCGAACGCGAGCCCGACCATGCTGAGCGCCATGCCGGCGACGAACACGATCGTCGGCACGACCTTCTTGAAGCCGTTCGACGCGCTCAGTGCGGTGGCCCAGATCGGCCTCGAGCACGCCGGACAGGACGAGGATGCCCCACGCCATGACGATGTCCCTTCGATCGAGCAGTACGTGAGTCGCACGACTGTGCGACAACGGTCCCCACGGTAGCACGAGTCGTACGGCTGTGCGAGTATGGCGCCATGGCCAGGAGCATCGACCTCGCGGACCGACGTCGCACCGTCTCCGAAGCCGCGTGGCGGGTCCTCGCCCGCGACGGACTCGGGGCGCTCAGCGTCCGCAACGTGGCGGCCGAGGCCGGTCTGCCGCCGAGCACGGTCCGCTACGTCTTCCCCACCCAGGCGAGCCTCCGCGAGCACGCCATCACCCTCGTGTTCGACCGGACGCGGGAACGCATCGAGGCCGTCCCCACCGACGTGCCGCCCCGCGATCGCGCGCACCGGATCGTGCTCGAGCTGCTGCCCCTCGACGAGGAACGGGTGCTCGAGCTCGAGGTGTACCTGGCTCTCGGCAACGCCGCGCTCACCGACGCGGAACTCCGGCCCGCGCTCGACGAGGCCGTGCGCGAGATGCGGGTGTGGTGCGAGGAGGTCCTCGGGCTCGTGGGCGAGCACGGTCCCCCCGAGGCCGACCGCGAGTACGAGACCCGCCGGCTGCACGCGCTCGTCGACGGGCTCGCGATGCACCTCGCGCGGCTCGCGCCGGGGGAGTCCGGCGAGTGGGCGATCGACGTGCTCGACCGGCACCTGGACGGGCTCGCCGCGTCCTGACCGACCGGGCGCGCTGCCCGGGCGTCCGACGTCCGTCGCCTATCCTTGCCCGGTGACGACGACCACGCCGCCGCCGCGAACGCAGCGCTCGCGCTCCCGCACAGGCCCCGGCCTGGTGTTGGCAGCGGTCGTCGTGCTGCTCGGGATCCGCCTGCTCTCGCCGGCCGTCGGCACCGCCGGGCTGCCGAACGTGGTGCAGGACTTCCTCACGCTGGCGATCAGGCCGTCGTCGAATCGCTGCCCTTCGTGGTGCTCGGCATCGTGCTGTCGATCGTCGTCGAGGTCTGGGTGCCCGTGGGCGCGCTCGAGAAGGTCCTGCCGCAGAACGCCGTCGGCCGCCGCGCCGTGATCTCCCTGATCGGCATGCTCTTCCCGGTGTGCGAGTGCGGCAACGTGCCGCTCGCCCGGGGCCTCATGATGCGCGGCTTCACCCCGGCCGAGGCCGTCACCTTCCTCGTCGCCGCCCCGATCCTCAACCCGCTCGTGATCATCAGCACCGCGCAGGCCTTCGGCTGGTCCGGCTGGATCCTGCCGGTGCGCATCGTCGGCGGCTTCGTCGTGGCGAACCTCGTCGGCTGGATCGTCGCCGCGCACCGCCGCCCCGCCGAGCTCCTGCTGCCGGCCTTCGAGGGCACGGTGCCGCGCGGCCGTCGGGGCCCCGCGCAGCCGGAACCGCTGGCGGGACAGCGCCGCGCAGTTCGGCGGCGAGACCGCGACGATGATGCCGGCGCTGTTCGTCGGCGCCGGACTGGCCGCCGCGATCCAGGTCGCCGTGCCCCGCTCGACGCTGGTGTCCATCGGCGCGAACCCGGTGCTGTCCGTCGCCGCGATGATGCTCCTCGCGATGACCCCGTGTCGCTCTGCTCGAACGTGGACGCCTTCTTCGCGCTGTCCTTCGCGTCCACCTTCCTGCCGGGGTCGATCACCGCGTTCCTGATCATCGGGCCGATCATCGACGTGAAGATGATCGCGTTGCTCCGGACGACCTTCCGCGCACGCTTCCTGGTGCTGCTCGCCGTCGTCTGCGTCCTGTTCGCCGGAACCGTCGGGTTGGTGATGAATGTCCTGGTCTGAGAAGGGTCCGTCGTACCTCGGGCTCGGGTCGGTGCTCGCGGTGGCGCTCTGCACGCTGTGGCTCGCCCTCGCCGGGCACCTCGACCTGTACATCAACCCGCGGTACTCGGTCTTCACGATCGTCCTGGCGGTCGTCGCGGTCCCCGCGTCGGTCGCCGGCCTGGTGGTCGTCGCCCGCGGCCACGGGCACGCCCACGACGACGTCGACGGGGACGCGGACGACGCCGGTCACGACCACGACCACGGTCGCCGGACGGGAGGCGCGGCTCGCCGCACACGGATCGTGCTGAGCGGCGTGGCCGCACTCGTCACGATCGGGGTCACCACCGCGATGCTCGTCCTGCCCCCGACGACGCCTCTCCGCACGCACCGCGCAGCAGCGGAGCGTGGACTCGGCGACGCTGTCGAACGCCACCGGCTCCGAGGCGGCGGTGTCGCTGCTGGGCTCGGGTTCGGTCGACACGTCGCAGTACGGCGTGAAGGACTGGGCCGCCCTCATCCGCCAGACCACCGACACGACGTCGCTCGTCGGCAAGGACGTGGCGCTCTCCGGGTTCGTGGTCCCCGGGGCGGACGGCTCGTTCACCCTGACCCGCTTCGTGATCAGCTGCTGCGCGGTCGACGCCCAGCCCGTCGGACTCGGCGTGGTCACCGACGGCGCCGTCCCCGACGAGGACCAGTGGGTGACCGTGACCGGCAAGCTCGCCGCGAACCCGGACCAGTCCGCCGACGCCCGGATCGTCATCCGGGCCGCGACGGTGGTGCTGAAGATCGCCCAGCCGGACGACCCGTATGAGTACTGAGCCCGGCAGGGATCCCGAGTCGCTCCGGGCCCGCCCCCGGAACCGCTTCCGACGCCGGCTCGTCGCGACGATCACGGTGCTCGTCGTCATCGGGTCGCTCGCCGCGGTCGTCGGCTCACCGTCAGGGACCCCGCCTGCGTGACGTGTCGTACGACGCCTCGGGCCTGGTGTCGCGTCCGGCCCAGCGGGTGATCCTCACCGCGAACCAGGCGCTGCAGCGGGTGACCGCCGGCGACGTCCGGGTCTCCCCGGCCGCCGCCCACACGGTGACCTCGAGCGGGAACATGATCGCCGTCGAGTTCGCCGGCCCCCTGGCGTACGACCGCGACTACACGGTCACCGGTGGCCGACGTCCGAGCCCCGGGGCAGTGGGCGACGTCCGACCTCACCACCACGATCCGCACCGGCAGCACCGACGTGCTCGCCCTGGTCCCCGCTGCCGACGGCGGGAAGGACCGCATCGTCCGGCGGTCGCTCGACGCGGGCGGCTCGCGGACCGTCTACGAGGCAGCCGGGATCTCCGAGTACGCCCGCCTCGGTCGCTCGCTCGTCGTCGTGAGCGGCACGGACGCCGGGTCCGCCGTCGACATCGTCCCGCTCGCGGGCGGCGTGCAGGACGAGGACACCCCCGTGGAGCACCTCACGCTGCCCACCCGGGAAGGACGCGTGACGGCCCTGCACGCGGCGGACGACGGCGCGTCGTTCGGCTTCGAGTACGCCGACACCTCCACCGGGCAGTCCCGGAACGTCGGCCTCTACGTCGTCGACATGACCGGCACACACCTGCCGACCGCGATCGACGCCGAGGGGAAGCCCCGTGACCGGGGCGGTCCCGATGACCGTCGGCCAGTGGGCGTACGTACCGCGCACCGAGAGCGCCCTCGTCCGGACCGGCAGCGACGACCTCGTGCTCGTCGACATGAGCGGCCGGACCGATGCCGTCCGTCTCGGCAGCGCGACGTACCTGCACGGGTTCGTCGGCATCGGGCACGACGGCCGTCGTCGAGACGGGGACGGGCATCGTCCGCCTCGACCTGACGGACGGCGCGCGCACCGCACTGCAGCGCGCCCGCCGGCAGCACCGACGCCACCTACCTCGGGCGGATCGCGCGGCTGACGGACGACAGCTACCTGCGCGTCGTCGGCGACGTGCGGTCGGACGGGACCATCTCGGCACGGATCGTGCGGGTGGACGAGAACCGCGCCTCCCGGCTACCCGTGACGATCTCGGACGACGCGAGCGTCACGGCGGTCTGCCCGTCCCCGAACGGCCAGTTCGTGGCGGTCGCGACGAAGTCTGCGACCGACGAGCTCGTGAGCATCGTCGACGCGTCCTCCGGGGCGCTCGGAGGCGAGATCGACGCCGGGTCGGTCGACTGGTGCGGTGCCCTGCCGTCCGGCGACGAGATCGGCTAGCGCCGGAGCGTCTGCTTCGGGTACTCGCCGAACCGCTGGGTACTCCCGGAGGAACCGGCCCATGTGCGTGAAGCCCCAGCGCGCCGCGACCTCGGCGACCGGCGTCTGGCCGGACTACGCGCGCTGCAGGTCCTCGTGGGAGCGGCGCAGCCGGGCCTCGCGGAGGTACTGCATCGGCGTGCGGTCGAGGGCGCGCTGGAACGCCTCCTGCAGGCCGCGCACGCTGAGGTCGGCAGCCCGCGCGATGTCCGACACCGTCAGCGGTTCGTGCGCGTGCGCGTGGATGTACTCGACGGCGGCACGGATCCGGGCGTGCCGGTGCTCGCCCCACCCGGTGGGGGCGGCTTCCGCACGAAAGCGGTAGAGGTCGAGGAGCGCCCGTGCGACGTCCCGCTGCGCTTCGCCCCAGGCGAGCGACTCGCCCACGTCGGTCCGGAGCGCGCGGACGGAGGACGCGACCGCCTGCCGCCAGCGCGCGATCGCCTCGGGCGTCGGCGGTGTGGAACGGTCGAACTGGACGGTCCCGTCCACCAGGTAGCCGCTCGGACGCGACGTCGAGCACGAGGTCGCGCTGCAGGTGCACGAGCCGCTGGTCCCAGTCGCGGTACTCCATGTCGAAGCGCTGCTCGATGGGGAAGAGCGTCGGCACACCGGGCTGCATGCGGACCTCGTCGCGGCCGACGTCGGCGCCGCGCTGCCGGAGTCGATCCACTGCACGACCACCTCGCCCTCGACGGCGACGTCACCCCGCAGGGCGCCGTGCATCTGCGACCGACGGATGCTCATCCGCTCGTCGCCGAGGGCCACGTAGCGGTACCAGTAGTCCCCGTCGGTGCGGCCGGAGTGCCAGGCGCGACCCGCGTACATGCCAGCGAGGTCGCCGATGGCGGCATCCGTGTCGGTGCCGGCCACCGACACGAGAGGCCGAGGTGCCTCGCTCGCCGTGTCACTCACCCGTCAAGACTCCCAAACTGGGTCGGGAACTGTCCTATCGCTGCGTGCGACGGATGACGGTGCCGCGTTCTGCGGACAGCGGCCGGCAGCCCTGTTCTCGACTGTGGAAGGACGGGAGGCGCGGTGCCAGCTGGCACCGCGCCTCCCGTCCCGCGTCGAGGACGCGGGCCGCTCAGGCCAGGGTGGCCGCGTCGATCACGAAGCGGTACCGGACGTCCGGACGCCAGGACGCGCTCGTACGCCTCGTTGATCTGGTCCGCGCTGATGAGCTCGGTCTCCGGCAGGATGCCGTGCTCCGCGCAGAAGTCGAGCATCTCCTGGGTCTCGCGGATGCCGCCGATGGCCGAACCGGCCCAGCTGAGTCGGCGAGGATCAGGGCGAACGCCGGGACCTCGAGCGGCTCCGACGGGGCACCGACGTTGACGAGCGTGCCGTCGACCTTGAGGAGGCCGAGGTAGGCACCCATCGGGATCTTCGCCGACACGGTGTTGATGATGAGCTCCAACGAGCTCGCGAGCTTCTCGAACGTCTCCGGGTCCTTCGTCGCGTAGTGGGCCGTCGCGCCGTAGCGGGAGCGAGTCGGCTTCCTTCGACGTGGTCTGCGACAGGACGGTGACGTCGGCGCCGAGCGCGACGGCGATCTTGACCGCCATGTGGCCGAGCCCGCCCATGCCGATGACGGCGACCTTCGTGCCGGGGCCGGCCTTCCAGGTGGTGCAGCGGCGAGTAGGTGGTGATGCCGGCGCAGAGCAGCGGCGCGACCTTCTCGATGTCGAGCGACTCGGGCACCCGGAGGACGAAGTCCTCGTTCACGACGACGGCCTGCGAGTAGCCGCCCTGGGTGATGCTGCCGTCGGCGGGGTCGATGCCCGCGTACGTCTGGATGTTGCCCTTCAGGCAGTACTGCTCCTCGCCCGCGACGCAGTTCTCGCACTCGCCGCAGGAGTTCACCATGCAGCCCACGCCGACGCGGTCGCCGACCTGGTGCTTCGTGACGTTCTCGCCGACAGCGGAGACGTGGCCGACGATCTCGTGGCCGACGACCTGCGGGTACTGGATCTCGCCCCACTCGCCGCGGACGGTGTGGATGTCCGAGTGGCAGATGCCGGCGTAGGCGATGTCGATCTCGACGTCGTTCGGTCCGACGTCACGACGGGTGATGGTGGTCTTGACGAGCGGCTCGGTGGCGGACGGTGCCGCGTACGCGTTGACGGTGCGCAATGGTCTCCTCGTGGGGTTGACGTGGGGCCGGATCCGGCCCTCGTCAAGTGTCGTGGAGCGCGCCATCGGGTGGGAGGTTCCGTTGGGACACCCCTGCGATCGCACGTGCGCGTGTCGTCGCCGCTCCGGTCGGACCCGCTCCCGCGAGGTCAGGCCCTGTTCCTGCACCCCGGTCAGGTCGGAGCGGGTGTCGGCGTGGATCGGTTCGGCGTGCCCGAAGGTCTTGGCCGCTGCGCGGAGCCGCGCCACGAACTCCTCCTGCTCGACCTCGAGGTCGTCCTCTTCGGTGTCCTCGACGACGATCTCACTCGACGGGCCGATCAGGATCTTCGTCGTGGTCATCGTGCCGTCGTCGGCGACCGCCGGGCACGGCGACGGTGTCCGCGCGGTCACCGCCGGCCAGGGCGGCGGCGTACTCGATGACGGCGTCGGCGACGTCGTCGCTCGTCAGGATCGTCGAGCCGTCGTACTGGATGTGCTTCATGTCGAAATCCCTTCCGGCACCAGTGAACCGCGTGCCCGGCGACCGCCCCTCAGCTTGCTCAGCCCTCCGCACCGGTGTCGTCGTGGCGTGCACCGACCGGCTTCGACTCGGGCGACCCGCGCTCCCGCAGGTACACGGACAGCACGGCCATGCTGCCCACGGCGAGGAACTCCGACTGCCAGTTCTGCAGCGTCCGGTTCAGAAGTCCGACGCGAGCAGGTACTGCCCCCACGTCAGCGGTGCCTCGAGGGACGCGAGCTGTTCCTCGTCGAAGGCCACGACCCCGGCGACGGACTGCGCGAGCCACGACAGCAGGAAGATCGCACCCATCACGATGAGGAGCGAGTGCGAGAAGACGCCCTGTCGCGCGCCGCCCACACCGGCCCACCGCGGAGAGCGGGCGTGTGCAGACCGGCCGACCTCCTGATCGCGATCCGACTCCGAGCCCGCCTGCGTGATCTCCTTCGACTCCGGGGAACCGCGCTGCACGAACCAGACCGTGGCCCAGATGTAGAGCAGGAACTGCAGGTACTCCGACTGCCAGTTCTCGGCGACGTCGGCGGCGAAGCTCGAGCTCGTCACGTGCTCGCCGTACCCGATCGTCGCCAGGCCCTCGGACACCTGTGTGTCGTTGAACGCGGCCCAGCCGGCGAACGACTGCCCGACGAGCGCGGCCAGGAAGATCGCGCCGAAGAACAGGCTGAGCGAGTTCTGGTGGAGGAAGCGGCGCATCCCGCTCACCGCCCCAGCAGGCCGAGCGTGAGGAAGTACGCGAGCCCGACGGCGATGACCGCGACGTACCCGATGAACACCTTGCGCATGGCTCAGCTCCCGTCCAGTGTGCAGTCGTACGGAGCGTCCTCGACCGGCGTGCACCCCGCCGCGCGGACGAGCCAGGTGTCGCCGGACCGCGCGAGGAACACCGTGTCGCGGGCCTGTTCGACGACGGCGGCGCGGCCGTAGACGCGTGCCGAGATCGTGCCGCTCGTGCCGCTCGTGCTGCTCGTGCTGCCGCCAGTGCTGCGCTGGCGGTCGTCCAGTCCGAGCCGCAGGACGCCGATCTCGCACCGAGCCCGGGTGGTCGTTTCGACGGCCTCGCGGGCGTCCCGCACGAGCAGGGCGCAGGCACGTGCGCCGTCGCCGTCGGCGATCGCGCGGGCGAAGTGCGCGGCGGTCTCCTCGGCCCCCGCGCGTGCCGAACCGCCCGCGCTGCACCCGGCCAGTGCCAGGCAGGCGATCGCCGTCGTCGTCCAGGAGGACCCGTCGTCGGTACCGCATGGACCCTGCCTACGCGGCTGCTCCTCGGGTCCTTCTCCAGGAAGCGGCGCCCCCGCGCCCTGCCGGCGGTGGTCGGGTTCAGCCCGCCATGCGCGCCAACCGCTGCCCCGCGATCGTCGCTGAAGCTGCAGCGGGTCGGCGAGCGCGTCGTCCGGCTCGCCGGTGGTCTGCGTCGCGAGCACGGTGAGCGACGCGAGCTGCGGCGTAGTCGTCGAGCGGCGCGTCGATCGCCCCCGCGACGAGCATCGGTCGGGCACCCGGGGCGTGCACCGCGGTCAGGGCCTGCACCACCGACGGCACCTTGCCGCGGCGCTCTGCCCGTCGTACCGCCCCTCACCGGTGACCACCACGTCGGCGCCGTCCAGCAGCGTCGGCAGCCCGAGGACGTCCGCGACCGCCGAGGCCCCCCGCGCGAGCGTCGCACCCCAGACCAGCATGCCGAAACCGACACCACCGGCCGCACCGGCGCCCGGGGTCGTCGGATCGACGTCGGGGAACCGCCCGCGAACGCGGCCAGACGTTCGTCGAACGACGCCACCCGATCGGGCGTGATGCCCTTCTGGGGGCCGAACACCGCCGCGGCCCCGGTCGGTCCGAGCAACGGCGAGGTGACGTCGGTGAGCACGACCACTCCGCCGGGCGGGAGCGGTCGGGATCCGATGACGTCGAGGACCGAGGCGCCGCCGTCCGTCGAGGCGCTGCCGCCGATGCCGAGCACGAGCCTGGTCGCACCGGGGTCGAGCGCGGCCACGATCGCCTCGCCGAACCCGCGCGACGTCGCCGTGTCGGGCATGAGCGCGGGCAGGAGCGGAGGCCGCTCGTCGCCGCGAGCTCCACCACGGCACGGCCGTCGGGCAGTCGCAGCCACCACGTGGCGACGGGCGTGCCGGCTGGACCGGTGACCGTGACGGGGACGCGGACGGCGTCCGGGAACGCGGTCGCGAACGCGTCGAGCGTCCCCTCGCCGCCGTCGGCCATCGGCGCGAGCACCACCTCGTCGTCGGGGCGCTCCAGCAGCCAGCCGTCCGCGATCGCAGCGGCGACGGCAGCCGCGGTCGCCGTCCCCTTGAAGGAATCGGGAGCGATCACGACGCGCACGGTGGGACCTCCTGGTGGGCGGTGTCGGACGGCAGCGCGAAGCGCGGGTGCGGCGCCCCACCCGTCGCGAGGTCCGCCAGCAGCTCGCCGAGCAGCGGCGCGAACTTGAACCCGTGCCCCGAGAACCCCGTCGCGACCGTGATCGGCCCGCGGCGGTCCATGACGAAGTCCTCGCTCGGGGAGTTGTCGTACAGGCAGCTGATGAACGTCGGCGCCGACGCGTCCACCCCCGGCACGAAACGCGCGACGTACGCCTGCAGTCGCGCGGCCTCCGCCGGCACGGGCGTGCGGTCGCGGTGGTCCGGGTCGACGACCGGCCCCGTCCCGTGGAACCCGACCTTCACGCCCTCGCCGGGGGTGAGCAGGCCGTACACGTCGTCGCCGTCGGCCCAGTGCACGAAGCTCGGCCAGGCCTCGTCCGGCAGGTGGCTGGGGAAGTGGGCGGGCTGCTCCTGGGTGACGCGGATGGCCGGGAGGCGCGCCCCGCGTTCCGCGAGCAGGTCGCCCATCAGGGTGGGGGCCCACGAGCCGACCGCGGCCACCAGGGAGCGGGTCCGGACGCGCTCGCCGGCGGTGTGCTCGTCCTCGGTGGCGTCGCTCCGGGCGGCGAGCGTCACGGTGACCTCGTCGCCGTGGTCCTCGATCCCGGTCACCCGGGTGTCGAACCGGAGCTCGGCGAGCCCGGTCCCCTCGGCCAGGGTGAGGAGGACCTCGATCGCCTCGGCCGACCGGATCCGCCCGGCGGTGGCGTGGGTGAGGACGTGCCCCTCGAACGCGATCCGCGGCCAGCGGGCGGCGGCTTCGTCAACGGTGAGCGTCTCGTGCGAGATGTCCGCCGCGGCGAGCGTCGCGGCGATGGCGTCGACGACCTCGGCGCGCCCGTGGTCGACGGCACCGGTCCGGTCGATGAGCTGCCGGTCGCCTGCGGCCTCGAGCGCCTCCCGCAGCTCGAGGGCGCGCGTCGTCAGCGCGACGTACTCGGCGTCGGCGTAGCCCTGCCGGAAGATCCGGGTCGCACCGTGCGAGGAGCCCCGGTCGTGGCCGCGCCCGTGCTGTTCGACGAGCAGGACGCGCTCGCCGCGGCGGGTGAGGGCGTACGCGGCGGCGGCACCACGACCCCGCCCCCGACGACGATGTGCCGGGTGGTGTCCGTGCTGCTGGCGGGCATGCCCAGATCGTAGTTCAGCGTGCGAAGGCGCCGAGCACCACCGAGGCGGTCTTCGCCACGAGGGCGTCGTCGTACGCGGCGTCCGGGTCGTTCTTCGTCGTCAGGACGGCGATCACGATCGGGTCGCCGCCCGGCCGGGTGACGAGCGCGACGTCGTTCCGGATGCCGCCCGCGCCGCCGGACTTGTCGGCGACCGTCCAGCCCTCCGGAGCGCCGGCGCGGATCCAGGGTGTCGCCCGTGGCGTTGCCGCCCATCCAGTCGAGCAGCTGTGCGCGGTCGGCGGTGTCCAGGGTGGTCCCGTCGAGCACCGCCGCCAGGTCCGCCGCGAAGGCCGCCGGGGTGGTGGTGTCCTCGGTGCTGCCCGGCTCGATCGTGTTGAGGTCCGGCTCGTCGTGGACGACCTGCGTCACGTCGTCGCCGAGGTCGTGCAGCGCCGCGTCGAGGCCGCTCGGGCCGCCGATCCGGGTGAGGACGAGGTTCAGTGCGGTGTTGTCGCTCTGCCGGACCGCGGCCTCGGCCAGTGCAGCGTAGGACAGGCCGTCGGCGACGTGCTGCTCGGTGACGGGGGAGTGGCCCGCCGCCGCGACGTCCGCCGCGGTCCAGTGCACGACCCCGTCACGGTCGGAGCCCTGCACCGACCGCAGGAACTGTGCGGCCGCGAACGCCTTGATGGTCGACGCGTACCCGAACCGGCGGTCGCCGTCGTGGGTCACGGACTCGCCGGTGACCGTGTCGGTCGCGACGACCCCGACGGTGGCGTCGTACTCCGTCTCGAGCGCGGCGAGGGCTCGGTCGACCCCGACGTGTCGAGTGTCGGTGTCGAGGACGCCGTCGGTGCGGCCGTGGTGCTGGATGACGCCGAACCACGGGTGGTCGGGCCGGTCGAGCAGCCGGCGATGACGAAGACCGCGGTGGCGGCAGCGATGACGAGGGGACCGCACGGTGCATGAGGAGCACCTTGCGGGTCATCCCTGGACCTCGTCGAACGGCAGCGTCATCGTCGCGCGCTCGAACGCCCCATCGTCACCGGGGTATCGATCCCGCGCTCCCGCGCCAGTTCGATCACCCGTGCTGCGACCGCCAGGTCCTGTGCTCCGAGCCGACCGAGTCGAACACCGTGACGTCGTCGTCGCTCGTACGCCCCGGTGCCCGTCCGGCGACGACCTCGCCGAGCTCGGTGAGCTCGACGTCCTGGTAGGTGCGCCCTCGACGACCGCCTCGAGCAGGTCGCCGGACTTCGTCCACGCCGCTCGCCCGGCTGTCGACGAACACCGTCCCCCGGGCCATCGCGGCACCGTCGAGGTTCACGGTGCGTCGGGCGAGGGCCGGGCGCCGACCGCGTTGACGTGCTGGCCGTCGTGCAGCCAGGCGCCGCGGACGACCGGCTCGATCGACGGGGTAGAGCGTGCAGAGGACGTCGGACTCCTCGACGACACGGCGGGGGTCCGGTGCGACGACAGCGTGCTGCGAGCTCCGGACCGATCCCTTCGAGGAACCGCGTGACCGTCTCCGGCGAGCGCGACCAGACGACGATCCGGTCGAACGGGCGCGCGGCCTCGAACGCGCGGACGTGCTCGACGGCGAGGTTCCCGGCGCCGAGCAGCCCGAGGACCTCGCCGTCGCGGCGGGCCAGGTGCTTCGTCGCGACGACGGACGTGGCCGCGGTTCGCGCCCGGGTGACCGCCATGCCGTCGAGGACGGCCACGCACTCGCCCGTCACCGATGACGACACCAGGATCGTGGAGCGTTGGGACGGGAGCCCTCGCGCGCCGTTGTCGGGGATGTCGGCCATCAGCTTCACGGCGACGAGCCCGAGCCGGTCCGACCGGACGGCCATCGGCAGGAAGAGCGCGTCGTCGGTGCCGGTCAGGGCGACGGGGGCGGCTGCTGCACGGCCCCGGTCCCGAGGTCGGCGTGGATCGCCTCCACCGCTCCGACGACGTCGACGACGCCGATGACCTCCGCGATGTCATCGGCGCCGAGGACGAGCGTCACGAGGTGGCGACGGCGCTCGGGGCACCGAGGAGCTCGTCGAACGAAGGCTTGTGCGTGGTGAGGCCGCCGTCGAACAGGATCCGCATCCAGCGGTCGGACGCGTCGCGGTCGACCACGGCGGAGTCCCAGACACCCCGGCGGCCATCTCGTCCGCCGCGCGACGCAGCAGGGCGGCGTCCTTGTCCGGCCACCGGTCGGCGAGGACGGCGGCGATCTCGGCGTCAGCGTCGCCGGCGGTGATCTTCGCCATGGCCGATGCGATGCCGTCCGTGAACCGGTCGACGCGGTCGCCGAGCTCGTCGATCCGGTCGGTCCGCGTGTAGTAGACGCTGTTCGGCATCACACCGCCGACGTCGAGGTGGCGGAAGACGATCGTGCCGTCGCCGGCCGCGACGAGCTCCTCGGCCGAGACGAGGTCCAGGATGATCGCGTCACCGAGGCCGCCCCGGTACAGCTCGACGAGCATCGCGGTCGACAGATCGCGGACGAACCGGGTGGCCGACGGGTCGCCGCCTGCCTCGCGGATGAGCCCCGCGGTGAACTCGTACGGCGCACTGCCGCCGGCACCCGGTGCGAGCACGACCTCGCCCGCCAACCAGTCGAGCGTGATCGGGCTGGACTCGTCGCGGGCGACGATCGTCATCGGGAACGCGTGGTTGAGCTGCCCGACGACGGTGAGCTGCCGTGCCGTCCCGGCGTACATCGCGGGGACCCAGAGGCCGCCGAGCGCGAGGTCGGCCGCCCCGGAGTCGATGTCGTCGAGGACGCCGGTCCACGGGTCGCACGCCGTCGCGGTGACGACCAGACCGCGCTCGGCGAAGAGGCCGCCCTGTGCGGCGACGTACTCGGGCAGGTAGTTGAGGCCGTTCGCGGTCGCCGGGATGTTCAGGGTGTCCATGGTGTTCTCCGTTTCGTGGGGTGGCGGGCCGGGCGGTTGCGAGGTCGCGCCGGCCCGCCGGTGGCGGGTCAGGCGTTGCGGGTCGTGAGGACGTTCTCGTTGACGTCCTCGAGGAACGCCCACGGGTCTCCGGGGCGAAGCGGGAAGCGACCACGAGGATCGCGTACATCACGGCCGCGAGGCCGAAGACGCCGGCGAACGCCCACGAGCCGTACAGCGCGATCGCCGCGAACGGCATCACCGCACCGGCGATGTTGCCGATGCCGTTCACGATCGAGGCACCCGAGGCGCGGATCGCGGTCGGGTAGACCTCGGCCGTCCACGCCGCGAGCGTCGTGTTGGTCAGCATCGTGAAGAACTGGAAGAGGGCGCCGAGCACCAGGATGGCGGCGGTGTCGTTGCCGAAGACCGCGAAGGCCAGGGCGGTGAGGCACCCGAGGACACCGGCGGTCGTGACCAGTGGCCGGCGTCCGACCCGGTTGGCCAGCAGCGCCGCAGCGGTGCACCCGAGGAGCGAGCCGATGTTCATGATCATCGTGTAGAGCAGGCTCTGCGAGACGGTGTAGCCGCGCTCCACGAGCAGCGTGGGCATGAGGAAGTTCAGGGTGACCTGCACGCCGAACGCCATCCACGAGGAGACCCCGATCGCGATCATCCGGCGGAGCACGAGCTTGTGGAACACCGCGGCGGGTGACGCGTGCAGGGCGACCGGGGGCAGGTCGGCCGGGGTGAGTCGCACCGGGGACGCCGCGTCGGCCGGAGGCGTCAGCGTGTTCGAGGCGAGGACGGCCAGCGAGCGGTTCGCCTCGTCGACGCGGCCCTTCGAGAGCAGCCACCGCGGGGTCTCCGGCAGCTTCCGGCGGTACAGCACGACGAACAGCGCCGGGAGGGCGAGGACCACGAAGCTCCAGCGCCAGACGTGGTCGTCGCCACCGAGCGGCACGGCGAGCGGGCCGAGCAGCAGCAGGAAGAGTCCGTAGGAGATGAAGTTGCCGATGCCGCCAGCACCGACGTTGATCGTCGCGATCAGGCCGCCGCGGTACTTCGTGGCCACCATCTCGGAGAGCATCGCGATGCCGATCATGAACTCGCCGCCGACGCCGATACCGACGATGAAGCGGCTGACCAGCAGCATGTCGAAGTTGAACGACACCGCGCTGAGCAGCCCGCCGAGTGTGTAGACGAGCAGGCTGAGGCCGAGCGAGAACCTCCGCCCGTACTTGTCCGCGAGCCACCCGGCGAGGAGGCGCTCGACCAGCCCACCGATGACGGTGGCGGTGTTGATCGTCGAGAGCTGCACGTCGCCGATGGCGAGGGAGGCCTTGATGTTCGTGGCCATGGCGCCGACGGAGTTCTGTTCGAGCGTGTCGAAGAACTCCCCGGCGAGGATGAGCATGAGGACCCAGAACTGCGCTCGGGTGAAGCCGATCGAGTCGAGGGCGGAGCCGACACCCCCACCGGAGGTCTCGGAGGAAGCGGTTCGGGTTGGTGCGGTGGAGCGGGTTACAGCAGACATTCGTAACTCCAGCAGGGAAGAGTGAGGAGGGTGCACCGTGCGGTCACTCTTTTTTGTATACGAAAAGCTGTTTCGGGCTGGTTTCCGACGTGCGACGTTCTTGCTTCGTATACGTTCTACGCGTTCGAAGGCGCGGTAGATCGCCTCGTCACGCCGCAGGTGCTCGTCCATCAGCAGGCCCGCCTGCACCGAGGCGCCACGGAGGATCGCGTTGGCGACGGCCGCGTGATCGTCGCTGGACGACGCCACCTCTTCCCGCGTGACCCGCTCGAACGCCCACGCCGTCTGGTGGATGAGGTGCTCGATCATCGTCTCGAGGCGCGCGTTCCCGGACGCCCGGGCGACGAGACCGTGGAAGGGCGAACCGCGGGGACTCCGCCGCCTCGACCTCTTGGTCGGATCGTTCCTCGTGCCCGACGGCCCGCAGGAGCTCCACGCAGTCGCCGCCAGCGCGACGGGCCGCGAGTTCGGCGGCCAGGACCTCGAGCCCACGACGGATCTGCATGAGCTCGATGACGACCTCGGTCGAGGAGTCGGCGACGCGGACACCCTTGAACTTCTCGGAGACGACGAACCCCTCGGTCTCCAGCTGCCGGAGGGCTTCGCGAACGGGGACGCGGGAGACGCCGAACCGCTCGGCCAGGGCGTCTTCCTTCAAGCGGAACCGCGTGCGAGCGTGCCGGCGATGATCTCGGCTCTGATGGCCTTGAGGACCGATGCCGGCTTGGACTCCACGGCACGATCGTATTGGAGCGACCGTGCGCTAAGGTCGGGGGCAGAGGGGAAAAACACCGCGCTGCTCCGGCAGCCGGTACCGCGTACGCGTCTCACAGGAGTCGTCACTTCTTCATCGAAGGAGTGCGTCCGTGCCCGTACCGTCCAAGCCCGTCCCATCGCAGCCCGTTCGTCTGCGCGACTCGTGGGTGGCACTCGCCGGCCTGTCCGCGGTGTTCCTCTTCGAGATGCTCGACAACTCGGTCCTGAACGTCGCGCTCCCCACCGTCGGCCGTGACCTCGCCGCGTCCACCACCGCGCTGCAGTGGGTCTCCGGCGCCTACTCGGTGGCGTTCGGCGGCCTGATGCTCCTCTTCGGAGCCGTCGCCGACCGGATGGGTCGCCGCCGCGTGATGCTCGTGGGCCTGACGCTCCTCGCGGTCGTGAGCGTCCTGACGGCGTTCGTCACCTCCGTGGACGAGCTCATCGTGATCCGCGCGCTCATGGGCGTCGCCGCCGCGATGACGACACCCGGTTCGATGGCCCTGGCGTTCCGCCTGTTCTCGAGCGACGAGCTGCGGGTCCGAGCGCTCACGGTCATCTCCACCGCCGGGCTCGTCGGCCTCGCCGCGGGACCGACCATCGGCGGGTTCGTCCTGGCGGTGGCCCCGTGGCAGGTGCTCCTCATTGCGAACGCACTCCATCGCCGCGGTCGCGTTCATCGGCATCCGGGCCGGGATCGCGGTCGACCGGTCGGACGACCTGCACCGTGACCCGGTGGACGTCGTCGGGGCCGTCCTCGGAACGGTGACCGTCGTCGGCGTCCTGGTCACGCCGACGCTGCTCGTCGACGGTGGTGCGCGCTCCCTCGGCTGGGGAGCCGCGATCGTCACCGTCGTCGTGGGGATCCTCTTCGTCGTGCGGAGCGCACCGCTCGCCACCCGTTGCTCGACCTGCGCCTCGTCGCACAGCCGCTGGTCGCCAGTGGGCTCGCGTACAAGGCAGCCGCGGGACTCGCCATGGCCGGGCTCTCGTACCTCGTCACCCTGCAGTTGCAGTTCGCCTGGGGATGGCCGCCGGCGCTCGCCGCGGTCGGCACCTCCCGCAGGTGGTCGTGCTCCTCGCCAGCGGGCGCTTCGTCGGCCCGTTCGTCCGTCGTGTCGGCCTCGACCGTGCCGCGTGGACCAGCGCTGCGGCGGTCGTCGCCGGCCTCGCCGTGTTCGCCGCCACCGCCCGCCTCGGGTACCCGTTCGTCCTCGTCGCCCTGGTCCTCGTCGCCGCCGGGATGCGCGTCGTCGGAGTCGTCGCCGGCAACAACGTCCTCACGGGCCTGCCCGAGGACCGCACGTCGATCGGCGCGGCCCTGGTCGACACCGCCAGCGAGATCGCGACGGCGGTCGGCATCGCGGCCACCGGCACGATCCTCGCGGCCCTCGTCGCCGGCAGCATCACGTCCACCACCCCGTGGACGCCGGCCTGGATCGACGCGTTCGACGGTGCCACGTCGATCGCCGGGGCTGTCATCACCGGAGTCGCAGCCGCCCTCGTCGGCATCGGCCTCGTCACCGCTCGCCGCGCGGCACCCGACCCGTCGATCCCGGCGACCGCGGCAACCACCCCCACCACCACCGACCTGGAGCCCACCGATGCCTGACATGATCGTCCGCCCGCCCTTCGACCCTGAACTCGCCGTCTTCCTCTCCGCGCTCGGAGCACGGGGCCCTTCACACTCACGCCGGGAGTCCGTCGCCCGCATGCGTCGCCTCGACGTGACCGAGGACGAACTCGACGAGCGACTCCGGTCGCGCGGCTGGGAACGGCGGAGCGTCCGCGTGCCCGGGTACCTCGGAGAACCCATCGACCTCGCGGTCATCCAACGGACCGGACGCACCGGCCCGACGACCTGGCGTCTACACGATCCACGGCGGCGGCATGGTGTTCGGTCACCACCTCGGCAACCTCGACTCCTACGACGACTGGCTCCTCGACCACGACGTCGTCCTCGTCAGCGTCGACTACCGCCTCGCTCCCGAGTACCCGGACCCTACCCCGTGGAGGACTGCTACGCCGGCCTCGTCTGGGTCGCCGCGCACGCCGCAGAGCTCGGCATCGACCCCGAGCGCATCGTGCTCGCCGGCCGGGCAGAAGCGCCGGGCGGAGGGCTCGCAGCGGGCACCGCCCCCTCCTCGCCCGTGACCGGAGTGGGCCGGCGATCGCGGCGCAGGTGCTGGTGTCGCCGATGCTCGACGACCGCGACGCGACCGTGTCCACGAAGCAGATCGACGGGGTCGGCGTCGCCGATCGGCAGATGACGCGGTTCGGCTGGGACGCCCTCCTCGGAGCACGCCGCGGCACCGAGGACGTCTCGGAGTACGCCGCTCCGGCGCGCGCCACGGACCTGTCGCACCTCCCGCGCACCTACATCGACTGCGGCAGCGCCGAGGTCTTCCGCGACGAGACCGTCGCGTTCGCCAGCGGACTCTGGGCAGCGGGGGTCGACGCGGAACTGCACGTCTGGCCCGGGGCGTTCCACGGCTTCACCAGCATGCAGCCGCACGCGGTCATCTCCAAGCGCGCGACGGCAGCGCTGGCCGACTGGACGGGAGCGACTGCTCGGCGCACGACAGCCGGTCGCACCCCGGAGCTGAGGCAGGACGACCTCGAACGACGAAGGGCCGCCCGGTCGGGCGGCCCTTCGTGCATCGGAGCGAGTGACGGGAATCGAACCCGCGCTACCAGCTTGGGAAGCTGGAGTTCTACCATTGAACTACACTCGCGCGCCCGCTCAGCGGGACGACGCGTAGCCCAGCGGATTCTCTGCCAGGGTCGTGAGCAGCGCCGGAACCGAGCGCCGACCGGCGCCCGACGCAGGCCGTCCGAGAGAGGCGATCCGCGCCTCCAGGCCGTGGCCGAGCCGACCACTCTGCCGGAGCCGAGTACCCGCTGTGAGCCCGCCCGCCTGACGGACAGGTGTCGTCCCCGTGTGTACCGTCCAGGGGGATCGAGCGACCCCGAACCGAGGAGGACCCGGATGGTCAGGCATCCCCTCATCGACGACGTGGTCGGCCCCGCAATCGTGGTCGATTCCGCTTCGCCGGTGGTCTGGTTGACCGACGCGTTCGCCTCCCTGCTCCGACGGGCCTCCGAGTCCGGGCGCATGGTCGTGCTGCGCACCGGCCGTGAAGCGGCGGTCACCCCCGCGCTCCGGCACGCGCTCGGCGCCCACGGTGCGGCTCTGGGCCGTCACCGATTTCGACGGCACCCTGCGCGATGGACGGACCGGGGTGGCTGCCTCGGGGATCGAGGACTTCGTCCAGCGGGGCCCTGAACTGCTCGGCACGCCGTCGCCGGAGCACGCCGTGGCCGTCGACTCCGTCCGCCAGATCAGCATCGACCTCACCCTGCGGCACCACTCCGAACGCGCGATCGACATCGGGTCGGCGATCGAAGCGCTGTGCGAGACCGTCGGCACGTGCCCCACCCGGTGGGGGACCGCCGAGCCGCTCACCGTGCCGTGGGACCGCTGGGTCGTCACGCAGTACGCGAAGCACGAGGCCCCGGCCGTGTCGACCTCCTACGCCGTCGGCGAGGGCTTCTCCGCCACGATGACCGCGCACCTGCTGGACGGGGTCGTCGTCGAGACGATGTCCGCGGTGCTCACCATCCCCGAGGACGGCGCCGACCCCGCCCTCGCGTCGAAGCTCCTCGACGCCGTGCACCGCGTCGCCGAGGACGTCGAGCCCGTGTTCGGCGTGGTGATGCAGCGCCGCGGCGACGCCGACCACCTCGTCCGCGCCGTCTCGCACGGCGAGCCGTCGCCGCTCGCCGTCGTGGTCGGACCCGAGGCTGCGGAGTTCCTCGACCGCGACGGCGTCTGGCCGCCTCCGCGCACGACCACCTCGACGTTCGGCGGCGGCGGGCTCGTCGTGCGGTTCGACGACGGGTGGGAAGCGCTCGAGTCGTTCCTCGACCGGATCGACGAGGACCGCTTCCTGCAGCTGGTCGGCGGTGCCCCGCTCGACCCCGCGCACGACGACGGCGCACTCGACGGGCACGTCGGCCGCGCCGGCTCGGACTCACCCGTGATGGGCGGCCAGGGTGCCCCGTGACGTGACCCTGCTCTGCCGCGAGCCGGTCGAGACGCGCGACGTCGCGGAGGCGCTGCTGCTGCACGACGAGTCATGGGGCGTCCGCGCGCTCGACGACGGTCCGATGGTGCAGGTCTGCCGAGACGCCACGCACCCGGTCATCACCGTGCTCGGGGTGCGCCGGGTGGACTCCCTCGACGAGGTCGAACGCATCCTGCCCGACGCCCCGACCCTCACGACGCCGCTGTGGTGGGTGGACACCGTGACCCCGGCGGGCGCCGACGGCGAGTCCGGGATCACCGCCGCGCTCGAGGCCGCGATGGACCTCGACGCGGTGTGCATCGTGCACGGGGACTGACGCTTCCCCCGTTCTGGGGCTCGTCACCGGCCTGCCGATGCGCCCTTGCCGGGCGATTGCGTCGAGCGTGTCCCCAGTTGTGGTGCGATCACCCGGTTCGAGACCCGTGAGTACCCAGGCCGCCCCTACGGTGTGAGGACCCGAGCCGACGAGCCGGGCGCGCACGCTCCTCGTCGGCACCGCTCTTCTCACTGAACAGGGCTCCAGTGCGTACACAATCCCAGAAGCGTGCCGTCGCGCGCGCTCGCAGCATCCTCGCCGGCTTCGCCGTCGCCGGTCTCGCCGGGCTCGCGCTCGTCGGCGCCGGGACCACCGCGGCCGTCGCCGCACCGCCGGCACAGACCACGTTCGTGAACGAGGGGTTCACCGGCGCGGACGCCGGCGACGGGTACATCCTGCCGTCGACCACGGCGTCGTCCGAAAACGTCGCGTGCCTCACCGCGCGTCCGGCGTCCGGCTCGACGAACTCCGGCACGATCCCGACCTGCCGGGGCACGGCGGACGCGGTCGACAGCGGCGCGCTGAGGCTCACGTCGGCCGTCGGTGACCAGTCCGGAGGCGTCGGGTCGAAGCAGTCGGTGCCGATCACCAAGGGCATCGACGCGACCTTCAACAGCTACCAGTACAACGGCACGTCCGCCGACGGCATCGTCTTCTACCTTCGCGGCGACCGACCCGTACAACCCGACGGTCCCCGCGAAGATCGGGTACCTCGGCGGCTCGATGGGCTACAGCGCCAGCACGGCGAACAATGCGCAGGGACTCTCGCACGCGTACCTCGGCATCGGGCTCGACCGCTACGGCAACTTCGCGAACCGGCAGTTCGGCGGCACGGGTTGCACGACTGACCAGGGCACGGACGGCTCGTTGTTCGCCAACGCGGTGACGGTGCGTGGTCCCGGTGACGGCTCGACTGGCTACTGCGTCCAGTCCAGGACCAAGGTCAACGGCTCGCTCAACAAGACCGGTGTCGCCGACCGTGCCGAGGCTCGGGTGCCGGTCGAGATCGTGATCAACCCGACCGCCTCCGCGCTCACCGCACAGCAGAACACCTCCGTCACTGTCCCGTCCGGCCAGTACGCGGTCGTGTTCACGTCGATCGGTGGGACGCAGCAGGTCGTCACGGGGGCGCTGCCGAAGCTCGACACGACGTCGAACGCAGCGAACATCGACCGCTCGTGGATCGACCCGACCACCGGCTACCCCTACAAGCTCACCTACGGCTGGGTCGCCGGTACCGGCGGACAGAACGACATCCACGAGGTCAACTACCTCCGAACCACGACGGCCGCCGGTCCGGTCCCCGTGCTGAACGCGGTCGCCGGAGGGTCGGACTCCGTCGCGCACGCCGGCTCCGGGACGTACACGGTCACCCCGACCGTGTCGGCCGACGGCGGCTCGGAGTCGCAGCTCGTCCGGACCACGACCACGTTCCCCTCCGATGTCACCCCGTCGGTCGACGACGTGACCGGCAGTGGCTGGACGTGCTCGGTCGTCGGCCAGGTGGTCACGTGCGACCAGGCCGCCGAGGATCGTGCTCCCGGCACCGCACTGCCGAAGCTGACCATCCCGTACACGGTTTCCGGCATCGCCCGCACCGCGACCGTCTCGACCGTGGTGGCCTCGACCGACGCCGAGGCGGTCACGATCACCCGCGACGTCGAGGTGGCCGCGCAGGCGACCACCGTCTCCGTGGCCGACGTCACGGTCACGGTGGGCGACACCGCCACACTCCGCGCAACGATCTCCTCCGCCGAGACGACCGGCGCGACCCCGCCCACGGGTCTGGTCCGGTTCACCCACCCCGAAACCGGTGCTGAGCTCTGCTCGGCGAAGATCGACGACGGAGTCGCCAGCTGCGATGTGCCGACCTCGGCGGTCGGGACCACCCCGGTGCAAGCGGCCTACCAGGGCAACACCGACCACGCTGCCGGAGTCGGTACCGGCGCGCTCGTCGCGACGAAGGTACCGACCGCGATCACGCTGACCTCGACGCCGGCGTCCGCCGCCTACGGCACCCTCGGTGACCCTGGGGTGGACGGGCTCGAGGCGCAGGACGGTCCCGTTCCCGCACCGACCGGCACCGTCGAGTTCCGCGAGGGCGACAAGGTCCTCTGCACGGCGACGCTCCCCGAGAGCAGCTGCGCAGTGTCGGGCCTGACCGCCGGCACGCACACCGTCACGGCGGTCTACTCGGGCGACGCACTGCACGCTGCGGCGACCTCGGTGGACGTCGACCTGACGGTGCGCAAGGCGACGACGACGCTCACGCCGACCCCCGGGCCGACGACGCCGGGCACCCCGGGCGACCCCGGCACCCCGTCCGATCCGACCAACCCGTCCGATCCGACCAACCCGTCGGACCCGTCCGATCCCTCGGACGGCGGCACGGACACCACGGTGACCGTCACGCACGGTGAGACCACCACGCTCGACACCCCGAACGTCCCCGAGGACGCCACCGGCACGATCGACTACGTCACCGAGGACGGCACCGTCCTGTGCACCGCGACGCTCCCCGAGACCTCGTGCGCGGTCCCCTCGGACCTCGCCGGAGGGAAGTACCGCGTCCACGCCCGATACAACGGCGACGCCAACTACGAGCCGGCCGAGGGCGCGCCCCTCGACCTCGTCGTCACCGCGCAGCCGACCGCCCTCGTCGGCAGCACCGACACGACCCACTCGGTCGTCGGTGCGAAGGTCCGCCTGAGCGCTTCCGGTCTGCCGGCGGGCGCCACGGGCACCATCACCTTCACGTCGGCGGACGGAACGGTGCTCTGCACGGTGACGCTGCCGGAGACCAGCTGCGAGACCGATGCACTGCCGGTCGGGACGAACACGGTGACGGTGGCCTACAGCGGAGACGCGTCGTTCGCGGCGTCCTCCACCACGCTCGAGGTCGTCGTCGAGGCAGCTGCGGTGGCCGAGCCGGGCGACGACCCGACGACGCCGGCCCCCACTCCGTCCGACCGCCCCCTCGACCGAGCCGATCCCGGGGTGCCCTCGATCGACCCGGCCGCGACTGCGACCACGCCTCCGGCCGCTTCCGGGGAGCTCGCGTTCACCGGTTCGCCGGTGGCGATGGGGACCGGTCTCGGGATCGCGGGCGTCCTGCTCCTCGCCGGGCTGGTCCTGCTGGTGGTCCGACGGCGCCGGACCGCTCGCGCCTCGGCGGAGTGATCATCCCCGGACGTTGACGTCCTCGAACCGCGCACCGTGCGACCTCGCACGGTGCGCGGTTGTGCGTCGCCACGCGACTTATCGGCCCCGTCGAGACTCGTCGCCGCGCCGCGCCGCGCCGCGACCCGTCCGCCGAGCCGGAACCCGTCCGTCGCGACCCGGCCGTCGGGACCCGTCCGTCGGGCCCCGTCCGTCGAGATCGCACTCCGGACCCGACCGCCGAGCGCGAAGCAGCACGAAGTGCGATCTCACGGCGCACGGCGCACGGCGCACGGCGCACGGCGCACGGCGCACCGCGCGCGGCGCACGACGCGCGGCGCACGGACCGCGGCCCCGTCCGCGCGTCCCGCGGCCGCATCGGCCCGGTCGAGCTCGTCAGTCGCGGTCGTTCATCGCCGCGAGACGCTCGTTGTACGCCTTGAGGTCCGCGTCGCCGTCGCGCTCGGCCTTCCGGTCGAGTCGTTTCGCGTCGCGCGTGTCCGACCGCATCCAGTTGCGCACCACGAGCAGGGCGACGAACACCATGGGCAGCTCTGAGGCACCCCAGGCGATCCCGCCGCCGGTGTGCTGGTCGTCGAGGAGCGCGGCGTCGTTCGTCTGCCCCAGCGCGTGGAACCAGTCGAGCGCGAAGACCGACTGCGAGGTCATCACCGCGACGCCGAAGAACGCGTGGAAGGCCAGGGTCGCGAGCAGCGCGATGATGAGGATCGGGTAGGCCGGGCGCTGGGGCCCCGGGTCGACGCCGATGAACACCCAGAAGAACAGGTAGCCGCTGAACACGAAGTGCACGACCATCGCGACGTGCCACTCGTGCGACTGCATCGCGTACTGGTACGCCGGCGTGAAGTAGAACACCACGAGGGACCCGGCGAAGATGACCCCGGCGACGGCCGGCTTCGCGAGGAACTGCATGTACCGCGAGTGCGTGAAGAGCATGAGCCACTCGCGGGCGCCGCGTGAGCCGTCGTTCCGGACCGGCAGGGTCCGCAGTGCGAGCAGCACCGGACCACCGAGGACGAGCGGCAGCGGCACGAACATCATGAGCAGCATGTGCTGGAGCATGTGCGACGAGAAGTGGATCATGCCGTAGACCGCCGGCCCCGCCGAGGTCGTCCAGATGAACAGCGCGCAGCCCAGCAGCCAGGCGATGGTGCGGCCGACCGGCCACTTGTCCCCGCGCTTCCGGAGCTTCCGGACGGCGAGCAGGTACCAGCCGGCACCGACGACGGCGAGCGCGAGCCACACCCAGTCGATGTGCCACTGCGTCAGGTACGTGTGCACCGTCTGCGCCGGCGGGTACGGGAACCCGATCAGGCCGGAGCGGGTGTCCTCGCCGGTCTCGGGCGTCTGCGGGATCGGCGGCTGCGATCGGCTCACGGCGACGGAGACCCCGATCGCGATCGCCATGAACACGACCTCGGCGAGGGCGAACTCGGACGAACAGCTTCCGGTCGAGCGGGGCGCGGAGCAGCCCCGGCACGAGTCGTCGGCGCTGGACCACACCGGCGAGCCCGAGCAGCACGAGGATCGCCGCCTTGACCGTGATGAGCCAGCCGTACGTCGTCGTGAACAGGTCGAGCGGCCCGGTCAGCCGGAGCGAGGCGTTGACGATGCCGGAGAACGCTACCGCGGGCGAAGGCCCAGCCGGCGAGCGTGGAGTACCGCGAGACGACCCGACCGGTGGCACCCTTCATCCGGGTGCGGAGGACCAGCACAGCGACGAGGCCGCCAGCCCAGACACACACCGCGACGAGGTGCACGGCGAGCGAGTTCACGGCGTTGGCGTGCTCGAGCGACCCGGCCGCGTGGCCGGACAGCGCGAGGAGGAGCGCGAAGAGGCCGGCGACCGTGCCCACGGCGAGGGTCGTCACCCGGGTGGCGAACGCCGCGACGACGGTGGCGACGAGGATGGCGACGGCCGACACGACGAGCGCCTGCCCGATCTCGACCTGGAACGCGAACAGCATGAAGTTCCGCGCGAACACCGGGCTGGTGAGCGGGACGCCGAGGGTGTTCGCCCCGGTGAAGACGATGCTGACGACGGCGGCGAGGAACCAGACCGCACCGGTCACCGCCGCCCACCGCGAGGCCCGGTGCTGGACGCTCGACATCGCGCCGTGGTCCTTCTTCTGGGCGGGGAGCGCGAACGCCGCGACGACGAGCAGGCCGATGGTGAGGGCGGCCATCGTGTCGTGCACGACACGGGCGACGGGCAGGCCGTACTCGACGAGGTCGCCGGCGGACACCAGCTGCTGGTTCGCGGTGAACGCGCCGGTGAGCGTCATCCCGAGGATCGAGCAGGCGACCGCGAGCGGGATCGCGATGACGAGGACCGTCGCGACGGTGGACGTGCGCGCGGTGACGGGCGCGGATTCCGGTGCCGTGCCTCCGGGCTGGGTTGCGGTGGGGGTGACGGTCATGACCGTCCAATCGTAGGCGTCCATTCTGGAGGCGCGACGTGCGTCTCGCAGACCGGCTGCGGTCCGCCACAGGGTGCGTCCACCGCGTCGGGTCGCGTCGTCAGACGCGTCGCTCCCAGATCCCCTCGCAGCCGACGCGGACGAAACCGACCGCCTCGTTGACGTCGAGCATCGGACGGTTCTCCTCGGCGTTGAAGGTGATGATCGACGGCCGCCCCGGGAAGTCGCGTTCGACGCACTCGATCCCGGCCACCTTGAGGAGCCACCCGAGCCGGTGCCCGCGGTGCTCGCGCAGCACGAGCGTGTCCCCTTGCATTACCGGCTGACCGCTGTTGTGCGGCACTGCGAGTTGCGTGAAACCAGCCAAGGTGGTGCTCGGGAGGTGCTCGATGGCGACCGTGACCATGGCGCGCGGCGATCGCGCGAGCTGTGCCTCGTGCTCTCGCAGACGTTCCCGCGTCCAGACGTCCTCGGGCTCCTCCATGTCCCCCTCGGGCGCATCGGTGCTCATCCTCGTCTCGAGCAGCGCGACACCGTCGAGCCACCGCTCCGGCGTCGGACCGGCCCAGGCGTGCACCCGGTAGTCGGGCCCGGCCGCGACCGCCGCCCGGTCTCGGAGCTCACGCACGACGGAGTGGTCGGCCGGCAGTCCGAGGCGGCTGATCCGGTTGACCTGGCCGAACCGCCAACCGCGGGCGGTGAGGAAGCACGCTCCGGCCTCGTCCGACGGCACCGCCCCGTAGCCGGTCGGCGGGACCATGTACCCGGGCCCGGATGCCGAGCCGACCTGCCGTGAGACGGAGTACGTCTTCCATGCGTGCGACCCTCGGCGCGTGCGATCCCCTCGACGTGGTCGGCGAGCAGCGTGCCGACACCGCGGCGCTGGTGCCCGGGCGCGACGGCCACCGCGATCCAGCAGTTCGGGGTGTCCGGTGCGACTTTCGTGTCGTAGGAGCCGGCGGCCACGGCGGTCCCGTCGGCGTCACGCACCGCGAAGAGACGACTCGGCGCCTCGGGATCGAGAGCAGGTAGGGGAGCTGTTCCTCGGGCGTCCAGAGGATCTCCGGCAACCCGGTGACGTCCACCTCTGCCGCGTTCTGCACGGCCACCCACTCGCGGAACGCCCGCACCTTCGCGGGGTCGTCCGCCATCGTCGCGGGGACGTCGAGCTCGTGCACGGTGTACGCGGTCATGTCGAGCCTCCCGGCGGTGTCACGCTGCCCGACGCTGGGCAGCCTCGCAGCCTACCGGGGACCGCGCGGGGCCGCCAGACTCCACATCGGTGAACGGGGGCCGTGCCGCTAGGCTGCTGCGCGTGCTGCTCTCCGACCGCGACATCACCGCCCAGCTCGCCGAGGGCCGGATCGGCCTCGACCCGTACGACGCCTCGCTCGTCCAGCCCTCGAGCATCGACGTCCGGCTCGACAAGTTCTTCCGGCTGTTCGACAACCACAAGTACCCGCACATCGACCCCGCGGTGGACCAGCCCGACCTCACCCGCCTGGTCGAGACCGACCCGGACGAGGCGTTCGTGCTGCACCCGGGAGAGTTCGTCCTCGGCTCCACGTACGAGGTCGTGACCCTGCCCGACGACATCGCCGCCCGCCTCGAGGGCAAGAGGCTCGCTCGGGCGCCTCGGGCTCCTGACGCACTCGACCGCGGGCTTCATCGACCCGGGCTTCTCGGGCCACGTGACGCTCGAGCTGTCGAACGTCGCGACGCTGCCGATCAAGCTCTGGCCGGGGATGAAGATCGGGCAGCTCTGCTTCTTCCAACTGTCGAGCCCGGCACAGAAGCCGTACGGGTCCGCCGAGTACCAGTCGCGGTACCAGGGGCAGCGCGGTCCGACGGCCTCGCGGTCGGCCCAGAACTTCCTGCGGACGGACGTCTCGCAGCGCTGATAGCGCGCCCCGCGATATCGCGCAGCAGCATCTTCTGAGCAGACCGGCTGCGACGCCGCAATGCATGCTGCGAAATTTCGCATTCTGTGTATCGTTGCGGCATGTCCGCAGTTCTCCCACGGTCCGCGACGCTGGTGTCGGCTGCCGCGCTCATCCGGGACGCCCGACTCCGCGCCGAGCTGACCCAGGTGCAGCTGGCCGTCCGCGCCGGTGTCACGCAGAGCGTCATCAGCACCTACGAGAACGGCCGTCGCGAACCGTCCCTCGCCGCACTGCAGCGTCTGCTGCCTGGCCGCGGGCTTCACCACGGCGATCGACCTGCAGCCGGTCGAGGACCCGCCGCCGCTCCGCGAACGGGTGGCCTCGGTGCGGCAGGACCTCACGGCGATCGTGCACCGGTACGGCGGGCGGAACCCCCGGCTCTTCGGCAGCGTCGCCCGCGGCGAGGACGGCCCGACGAGCGACGTCGACCTCATGGTGGACCTCGACCCCGGACTCGGCATCTTCGCGCTGATGCGGATCCAGGACGCAGCGGAGCAGCTCCTGGGCGTGCGGGTGGACGTGGTGGACGCCGCGGGGATGGGCGTCGACGCCGTGCGCGACGCGGTGCCGCTGTGAACCGCGACCGCCTCGACGACGTCCTGCAGGCGTGCGGTGTCATCGCGCGCTACGTCGACGACGCCGCGCTGCCCGAGGACCTGGTGTACGACGCGGTCCGGATGCGGCTCGTCGAGATCGGGGAGGCTGTCCGCATGCTGCCGAACGCGGTCACCTCGACCGAGCCGGGGATCCCGTGGTCGCGCGTCTCGCTCCTCGGGGAGCGCCTGACCCGCCGGTACTTCGACACCACGCCCGCCGTGGTGTTCGGCACCGCCCGCGTGGACGTGCCGTCCCTCTGCGCCGCGGTCCGCCGCATGCGCGCCGCCCAGCCGTAGGTGCCGGGCCACCCGCAAGAGCGACAGATGGCCGCGAACATCGCGCGTCCGTCCGTCGCTCTGCCGGACACGTCCGTGGGACTCCGGGTGCACGTGTCGCTTTCGGGCAGACGGGCGGACGGGTAGACGGACTGGAGGCGCGGGGCGGGACGGCACCGCGCCTCCAGGCCGGCAGCCGCTCGCGTCCACGGCGCCGGACGCGCGTCCGCAACCCGGCGCGCGTCCGCGCCCCGACGCGCGTCCGCCGGGCGGACGCGGAACGGCCCCGCCTCGCAGAGCGAGACGGGGCCGTTCGTGGAGCGGGGGAGATCAGCCCTTCTTGGCGAGCGCCTCGAGGGTGTCGTTGCCCTTGTAGGCCTCGACCGCGTTCTCCTTCGTGACGAGGATCGGGGTCAGCTCGACCGCCGGGACCACCTTCACGCCGTTGTCGTTGTTCTTGTCCTTCGTCGTCTTCGGCGTCTTGCCGTCAGCGAGGTCGGCCACCAGGTCGATGGCCGCCTGGGCCTCTTCCGTCGTGTTCTTGTAGATCGTCGAGTACTGCGTGCCGTTCATGATGAGCGGGATCGACGCGGTCTCGGAGTCCTGACCGGTGACGATGGGGTTCGGCTTGCCGGCCGCCTTCGTCGCGGTGAGGATCGCACGGGCGAGCGTGTCGTTCGGCGAGAGGACGCCGTCCAGGTCGGTGCTCGTGTACGACTTCGTCAGGATGTCGGTCATGCGCGACTGGGCGTTCTGCGCGAGCCAGCCCTGCGTGGTGACCTTCGAGAACGAGGTCTGACCCGAGACGACCTTGACCGTGCCGTCGTCGATCTTCGGCCTGTGAGGACGTCCATCGCACCGTTGAAGAACACGGAGGCGTTGGCGTCGTCCGGCGAACCGGCGAAGAGCTCGACGTTGTACGGGCCGCTCGACTTCTTGGCCTTCATGCCGTCGAGGAGGGCCTGGCCTGCAGCTGGCCGACCTTGAAGTTGTTGAACGCGACGTAGTAGTCGACGTTCTTCGTGTTCAGGATGTTGCGGTCCCAGGCGATGACGGTCGCGCCGGACTTCTTCGCCGCGGTGACCTGCGTGCCGAGCTGCGAGCCGTCGGCCGCGCCGACGATGATCGCCTTCGCACCCTTGGTCACCATCGACTGGATCTGGCCCTGCTGGTCCGGAACCGGGTTGCCGGCGTTCGCGTACTGGATGTCGGCCTTGAAGCCGGCGTCCTCGATCGACTTCTTGAACGCGGCGCCCGCGAGCACCCAGTTCTGCGAGGTCTTGGCCGGCAGGGCGACACCGATGAGGTCGCCCTTCTTGATGCCGGAGTCGGAACCCGAGTCGGTGCCGCGAGCCGAGCAGCCGCTTGAGGGCGAGGCCCGCGACGAGTGCCAGGCCGATACCGGCGATGAGCTTCTTGCGCATGAGATTGCTTTCTTCGTTGAGGGGAGTTGCTGTGGTGAGGGGTTCGTGCAGGCCGGCCGTCGGGGACGACCGACCGCGACGTTTTTACTGGGTGTTGACCTTCTCCGGCTGGTCCTGGATGGACTGCGGCTGCTGCGCGGACACGGTGTTCTGTTCCGTGTCCTTCCGCTGGAACTGCCGCATCATGCCGCCGATCAGCGATGGACGACCCTGCGACTTCGAGTAGACGTCGAAGGCGACGGCCACCAGCAGGACCAGACCGCGGATGATCTGGACGCGGTTCGACTCGAGGCCGACCAGCGAGAGACCGTTGGAGAGCAGGGCCATCACGAGGCCACCGATGATGGAGCCGGAGATGGTGCCGATGCCACCCGCGACCGCGGCGCCACCGACGAACACGGCGGCGATCGCGTCGAGCTCCCAGCCGGTGCCGTCTGCGGGGCCCGAGGCACCCGAGTAGCCGACGAACACCATGCCGGCGATCGCGGCGAGGACCGACATGTTCATCATGACGAAGAAGTTGACCTTGCGAGCGCTGACACCGGAGAGGATCGCGGCGTTCGCGTTGCCACCGACGGCGTAGACCTGGCGGCCGAAGATCGTGTTCTTGGTGATGAAGCCGTAGACGATGGTCAGGACGCCGAGGATGATCGCGACGATCGGGATCGAGGTCCCGGCGGGGCCGGCGGCGAACAAGTAGGTGGCGACGAGGGTGACGACCACGAGGACACCGGTCCGGACGATCGAGACCCAGAGCGGGACGACTTCGGCCTGCATCTTCTTGCGACGCTGGCGCCCGCGGACCTCCATGAAGACCAGGACGAGGCAGGTGACGAGCCCGAGGATGAAGCGTGCCGTTCGAGAACGCCGAAGTCCGGACCGAAGTCGGGCAGGAACCCGTTGCCGATGGTGTTGTAGTCGTTCGGCGTCGGGACGGACGTCGAGTTGCCGATGATCTGGTTGGCGCCGCGGAAGATGAGCTGGCCGGCGAGCGTCACGATGAACGCCGGGACCTTCACGAACGCGACCCAGAAGCCCTGCCAGGCGCCGACCGCGGCGCCGACGGCGAGGCCGAGGACGATCGCGAGCCAGGCCGGGAAGTTCCACTCGGACATCGACTGCGCCACGATGATGCCGGTGAACGCCGCGACCGAACCGACCGACAGGTCGATGTGGCCGGCGATGATCACCATGACCATCCCCAACGCCAGGATGAGGATGTAGGAGTACTCGCAGGAACACGTTGATGATGTTCGTGGGCTCGAGGATGAGCCCGTTCGTGGCGATCGAGAAGATGATCAGGATCGCGATCAACGCGATGATCATGCCGTACTGGCCGATGGAGTTGCCCTTGCCGAAGAGCAGTTTCAGGTTCTTCATGAGACGGGAGCGCCCTTCCGCGCGGAGGTCATGCTGCGCATGAGCGTTTCTGGATCGGCCTGGTCCGCGGGGACGTCGGCCGTGATCTGGCCCTCGAAGATCGTGTAGATGCGATCGGAGAGGCCGAGGAGTTCGGGGAGCTCGGAGGAGATGAGGATGATGCCCTTCCCCTGTGCTGCGAGCTGCTGGATGATGCCGTAGATCTCGAACTTCGCGCCCACGTCGATGCCGCGGGTCGGTTCGTCGAGGATGAGGATGTCCGGGTCGGTGAACATCCACTTCGACAGGACGACCTTCTGCTGGTTCCCGCCGGAGAGCTTCCCGACGTTCTCCTCCACCGTCGGCACCTTCGTGCGGAGCAGCTTCCGGTACTTCTCCGCGATGTCGTACTCCTCGAGGGAGTCGACGACGCCGGCCTTGGAGATCTTCTGCAGGTCGGCGGACACCGTGGACCGCTTCACCGAGTCGAGCAGGTTGAGCCCGAGCGCCTTGCGGTCCTCGGAGACGTAGCCCATGCCGTTGTCGATCGCCTGCTGGACGTTCGTGACCTTGATCTCGTGGCCGTCCTTGAAGATCTGGCCACCGAGCCAGGTGCCGTAGGAGCGACCGAACAGGCTCATCGCGAGTTCGGTGCGTCCGGCACCCATCAGGCCCGCGAAGCCGACGATCTCGCCGCGCTTCACGTGGAAGTTCGAGCCCTGCACACCAGGCGCGACGAGTCGAGCGGGTGCTGCACGGTCCAGTCGCGGACCTCGAAGAAGGTCTCGCCGATCTTCGGGGTGCGGTCCGGGAACCGGACTCGAGCGAGCGGCCGACCATGCCGCGGATGATGCGGTCCTCGTTGACGCCGTCGCCCTTGACGTTCAGCGTCTCGATGGTCTTGCCGTCGCGGATGATCGTGATCTCGTCGGCGATCTGCTCGATCTCGTTCAGTTTGTGGCTGATGATGATGCTCGAGATGCCCTTGGCCTTCAGGCCGACGATGAGGTCGAGGAGGTGCTGCGAGTCGTTCTCGTTGAGCGCCGCGGTCGGCTCGTCGAGGATGAGGAGCTTGACGTCCTTGTGCAGGGCCTTGGCGATCTCGACGAGCTGCTGCTTGCCGACGCCGATGCTCTTGATCTGCGTGTCCGGGTCGTCGTTCAGGCCGACGCGGGCGAGCAGGTCCTGGGCGCGGAGCTGGGCCGAGGTCCAGTCGATGACGCCGAACTTGCCGGGCTCGTTGCCGAGGAACAGGTTCTCGGTGATCGACAGCTCCGGGATGAGCGCGAGCTCCTGGTGGATGATGACGATACCGGACTGCTCGGACTGCTTGATGTCTTTGAAGCGGACCTCTTCGCCCTCGAAGACGATCTCGCCCTCGTAGGTGCCGTAGGGGTAGACGCCGGAGAGGACCTTCATCAGGGTCGACTTGCCGGCGCCGTTCTCGCCGCAGATCGCGTGGATCTCGCCGGCTCGGACGCTGAGCGAGACGTCGGACAGCGCCTTCACACCAGGGAACTCCTTGGTGATCGAGCGCATCTCGAGGATCGTCTCGGGTGCGGTGATCGACCGGGTCTCGAGTCCGGTGTCGATCGGGGTTGACGCCACGGTGCATCTCCTTCTGCCGCTGCGATGCGGCAGTTTGTTCGGGTGGTTCTGCTGCGGCAACGCGGGAGCACAGGGAGTCTGTGCGGACCTCGTTGTCGTGTCCGGTGTCCTGCTTGGTGACGGTCATGTGACCGTTCACATCGGCGGAACGGAGGTAATACTACGCACGGGATCGGCGCGCCTGTCAATTCGGATTGGTCGCGGTTTCGTAACGGGCCGCGTGATCCGGCGGAACGGGGCCCGACACGTCCCCCGCGTTGGGGGGATCGTGCGGGGTCCCGCAGGTCCGCACCCACCGGCCTGGAGGCGCGTGGCGGCCCCGCCACGCGCCTCCAGGCCCGCCCTCTGGTCACGTTCCACCCCGTCGTGGGAGCAGGAATCGTCGGGTCGCGTGACGCAACCCGACGATTCCTGCTCCCTCGACGGAAGGCGAGACGAGGAGGGCGGGGAGGTGCGCGTCAGCGCTTGCGCGGGGCGCTCGTCGAACCGCGCACGACGAGCTGGGGGACGATGTCGATCGGCCGGAGCAACTCGTCGCCCTCGCCGGGCAGGAGCAGGTCCACGCAACGCCGCCCGAGCTCGGCGAAGTCGACCTGCACGGTGGTGAGCGGCGGCCAGAAGTGCTTCGGCCTCCGGGATGTCGTCGTAGCCCACCACGGACAGGTCCCCCGGGACGTCGAGCCCGTACGACCGAGCGGCGTGCATGACGCCGAGCGCCATCTGGTCGTTCGAGCAGAAGACCGCGGTGCAGTCCCGCCACCGCAGGAGCTCTCGGCCGGCCTGGTAGCCGAAGTCCGCCGTCCAGTCGCCCAGGATCGGCGCGACCACGGGCATGTCGCGATCGGACATGGCGCGGAGGAAGCCCTGCATCCGCGCGTCGGCCTCGATCCAGTCCTGCGGTCCCGCGATGTGCCGGATGTACTCGTGGCCGAGGTCGAGCAGGTGCTCGGTGGCGAGCCGCGCGCCCTCCATCTGGTCCACCCAGAGCGCCGTCGGGTCCTCGCCGACACTCGAGCGCATCGTGACGTAGGGCGTCCGGATGCCGAGTTCCTCGATGAGGTCGAACACCCGTTGCTGCGGCGCGATCACCACGATGCCCTCGACGTCCAGGTCGAGCAGGTGCCCGAGGCCCTCGCGGACGGCGGTGTCGGTGGCCTCGGCGATGTTCGCGGTCGTCACCGAGTACCCGCGGAGCATCGCCGCGTCCTCGATCGCCTGCAGCGCGACCGCCGGGCCGTAGTGGGCGCGGCGGGCGGTCAGGACGCCGATCGTGTGGGTGCGGCTCGTGACCAGCGCACGAGCGGCACGGTTCGGCCGGTACTGCAGCTGCTCCATCGCGGCCAGGACCTTGTCGCGGGTCTCGGCGCGGATCGCGTCGGAGTTGTTGAGCACCCGGGACACCGTCTGGTGGGACACGCCTGCGACCCGCGCCACGTCGCGGATGCTGGGCGACCGCGGTTGTTGGGTCCGCGTCGACGCCATTGCTACTCGTTTCCTGCTCGGGGTCGTGGCACGTCGATGTGCACGTTCACATTCCGAGCCAGATCATTATGCACGTCCGGAGCATCCGCGCCACCTGAGTTGTGCTCCCGGAGGCTCATGAGCTACGGTTCACGTCGTATCCGGCATATCGCATGGGCCGGATCCCACAACTGCAGATCGGCCGTCCCGCCCGAGGGACGGCAGTCGCTCCAGACCTCAGAGAACAGCGACACCCGCAGCGCACCAGCGCTGGGGTGTCGCTGTTCTTTTTGTGCCCGGAACCCCGGACCAGAGCCCCGCCCAGATCCCACCCACCACGAAGGAGTGGTCTTGACCAAGTCCCGCAGACTGCTGAGCTTCATCGTCCTGTCCATGACCGGCGGCGTGATCTTCCAGGTCGCGTACATCCGGTTCGTGTTCCTCGCCGACACGGCGCATGCGCTCGGCCTCACGATCCAGCGCTACGGCGAGATCACGTCGGTGTTCGGCGCCGTCGCCGTGCTCATGTACTTCTGCGGCGGGTGGTTCGCCGACCGCTTCTCGCCGAAGGCCCTCATCGTGGTCGCGCTGGCCGGCATGGGCGTCGTCGACCTCTGGCTCGCCACGGTGCCGGACGAGACCGGGATCGTCGTCGCGCACGTGCTCATGGCCGTGCTCGGCATGGGCCTGTACTGGTCGTCGCTCGTCAAGCTCATCTCGATGCTCGGGACGGCGGACGAGCAGGGCAAGCTGTTCGGCTGGCTCGAAGGCGTCCGCGGCATCACGTCCACGGTCATCGGCTTCATCGGCGCCGGCATCGTCGCCGCGGCGATCGCCGACACCGGCGGGGTGCTCTGGGTGATGCGGATCTACGGCGTGCTCTGCCTCGTGTTCGCCGGCCTCGTCCTGCTCGTCGTCCGCACCGACCGCGACGCCCTGGGCCAGGTCGGCCGGCAGACGGTCTCGCTCCGCGAGCTCGGCGCCGCCGCCCGCAACAAGTACACCTGGCTCATCGGCTCCTCGATCATGCTGATGTACTGCTTCTACACGCTGCTCGGCTACCTCACGCCACTGCTGCAGAACGGGTTCGCGGTGCCCGTCGTGCTCCTCGGCGCGATCGGCGTCGTCCGCACGTACGTGTTCCAGATCGTCGGGGGCCCGGTCGGGGGCGTGCTCGTCGACCGGTGGACGAAGTCCTCGCCCGCGTTCCTCCGATGGACGTTCGTCGTCGCGGCGGTCAGCGCCGTCGGGTTCCTGGTCCTGCCGCAGGACCCCGCCCTCGTGTGGGTCGCCGTCACGCTCATGATCGTGATGTGCCTCGCGGTGTTCACCTCGCGCGGCGTCTACTGGGCCCAGATCGGCGAGGTCGAGGTCCCGCTCGCCCAGCGCGGTGGCGTGATCGGGCTGGCCTCGGGCCTCGCCTACCTGCCGGATGCGTTCCTGCCCGCCCTCGGCGCCTGGTGGGTCGGTGACCCGGCGAACGGCGTCCCCTCGCAGGGCGGCGGGTACACGACCATGTTCGCCGTCCTCCTCGGCGCAGCCGTCCTCGGCTTCCTGCTCACCACCGTGACGATGCGCGTCCGCGCGCGAGACCTCCGGAACCGCACGGCGCCCGACGTCGCCGTCGTCGCCTGAACCACCACGAAAGGACCCCACACCCATGGACATCCGCGACTTCTCGATGGACCTGTTCAGCCTCGCCGGCAAGCGGGCGATCGTCACCGGCGGCAACTCCGGCCTCGGGCAGGCGTTCTCGCTGGCCCTCGCCAAGGCCGGCGCCGACGTCTTCGTGCCGAGCGTGGTCGACGACGACGGCACGACCCGGGCGCTCGTCGAGGGCGAGGGCCGGCGGTACGAGTTCCTCGAGGTCGACCTCACCGCGGCGGACGCCCCGGCACGGATCGTGGACGCCTGCGTGGAGCGACTCGGCGGGGTCGACGTGCTGGTGAACTCGGCCGGCATCTGCCTGCTCGACGAGGTCGACGCGTTCGACCGCGCGAAGTGGGACCCGATGGTGGCGGTCAACCTCACCGCGCCGTTCGCCCTCGGCCACGCGGTCGCGAAGCACTTCGTCGCGCAGGGCTCGGGGAAGATCGTGAACATCGCGTCGCTGTTCGCCTTCCTCGGCGGCCAGTGGTCGCCCGCCTACGCCGCGACGAAGCACGGCATCGTCGGCTTCACGAAGGCGTACTGCGACGAACTCGCGCAGCACAACGTGCAGGTGAACGCGATCGCTCCGGGGTACTTCGCCACGAAGATCACCGAGCAGACCCGGTCGAACCCGGAGACGAACCAGCGCGTGCTCGACCACATCCCGGCCGGGCGCTGGGGCGACGTCGCCGACCTGATGGGGGCGACGGTCTTCCTCGCATCGCGGGCCTCCGACTACGTGAACGGCCACACCCTGACCGTCGACGGCGGCTACCTCGTCCGCTAGTCACCCGACCAGCGCACCGAACCACTCCAACGAAAGGCAACCCTCCGCATGATCGACTCGATCGCCACCCTCGACCGCTCCGAGATCCTCGCGCGCCTCGCCGAGATCGTCCGACCCGAGCAGGTCGACACGGACGACCAGCACCTGAAGGACGCCAGCGTCGACCGGTTCAAGAAGTACCAGTCCGTGCACGGGATCTACGACGCGCCCGTCCCGGTCGCCATCGTGCACGCCGAGTCCACCGAGGACGTCTCCGCGATCCTCGCCTTCGCGAACGACAACCTGGTCAACATCGTCCCGCGCACCGGTCGCACCGGCACCGAGGGCGGCCTCGAGACCAGCGTCGTCGACACGATCGTGCTCGACTGCTCGCGGATGGACGCCGTCCTGAAGGTCGACGAGGAGAACATGCAGGTGACGGTGCAGGCGGGCGTGCCGCTCCAGCGCCTCGAGGACGAACTCCGTCTGCAGGGCCTCACCACCGGCCACTCGCCGCAGTCCAAGCCGCTCGCCCAGTACGGCGGCCTCGTCGCGACCCGTTCGATCGGGCAGTTCTCGACGCTCTACGGTGCGATCGAGGACATGGTCGTCGGGCTCGAGGCGGTCTTCCCCGGCGGCGCGGTCCGTCGCATCCAGGCCGTGCCTCGCCGCTCCGCCGGCCCGGACATCCGCCACGTGGTGATCGGCAACGAGGGCGCGCTCTGCGTCATCACCGAGGTCACGGTCAAGGTGTTCAAGTACCAGCCGGAGAACAACGAGTTCCACGGCGCGCTCGTCGACGACATGCGGACCGGCATCGCGATCCTGCGCGAGGTCATCACGAACGGCTTCCACCCGTCGGTCGTCCGCCTCTACTCGCCGGAGGACGCCAACCAGCACTTCTCGCACTTCTCGAAGGACAAGTGCGTCGTGGTGTTCGTCGCCGAGGGTCCGGCCGGCATCGTCCGCGCCACCTCCGAGGAGATCCAGCGCGTCCTCGACCAGCACCAGCACGAGAAGGTCGACCCGGCGCTCATCGAGGCCTGGTTCGACAACCTCAACTGGGGCCAGGACAAGATCGACGCCGAGAAGGCCGTGATGCTGCGCGACCAGCAGCTCGGCTACACGACCGAGATCTCCGCCGACTGGTCCGCCGTCGGCGACGTGTACGACGCGGTCATCGCGCGCATCCGCGACGAGTACCCGCACGCCGGGGACCTCACGATGCTCGGCGGCCACTCGTCGCACAGCTACCAGACCGGCACGAACATGTACTTCGTGTACGACTACCGGATCGACTGCTCCCCGGAGGAGGAGATCGAGAAGTACCACATCCCCCTCAACGCGATCATCGTGGAAGAGGCCCTGCGCCACGGCGGCTCGATGGTCCACCACCACGGCGTCGGCAAGTACCGCACTCCGTGGGTCGAGGAGGAGCACGGCTCCGCGTTCGCGATCATGCAGGGGCTCAAGGCGCAGTTCGACCCGAAGGGCATCATGAACAAGGGCACGGTCTTCCCGGCACCGGGCGCGATCCAGCCCGCCGCCGAGCACCCCGACACGCGGTTCGGAGCCACGGGCGCATGACCCGGTACCTCGTCGGCATCGACAACGGCTCGCAGTCGTCGAAGGTCACGGTCTTCGACGAGCGGGGCGGCGTCGTCGCCGAGGGGCGTGTGCCGCTGCGGCCGAACCACACGCCCGCCCCCGGCGTGGTGCAGCATCCGGACGACGACCTCTGGGACTCCGTCGCGGCGGCGTGCCGGATCGCGATGGCGGCGTTCCCCGGGGACCCGTCCGACATCGTCGGCGTCGGGCTCTGCACGATCCGGTTCTGCCGTGCGGTGCTCCGCGCCGACGGGTCGCTCGCCCAGCCCGTGATGAGCTGGATGGACGCCCGGGTCGGCGCTCCGTTCGTCGCCGAGCACGACGACGTCGCCTACGTGACGACCTCGTCCGGGTACGTCACGCACCGGCTGACCGGGGCGTTCCGGGACACCGCCGCGAACTACCAGGGCACGTGGCCGATCGACACCGGCACGTGGCGCTGGAGCACCGACGCCGCCGCGTACACCGCGACCGGCATGCGCCCCGAGCAGCTGTTCGAACTCGTGGACCCGGGCGACCGGCTCGGCACCGTGACCGACGCGGCGGCCGCGGCCACGGGCCTCCCGGTCGGCCTGCCGGTGATCGCGACGGCCAACGACAAGGCGGTGGAGGCCCTCGGCTGCGGGCTCCTCGACCCGACCACCCTGCTCGTGTCGCTCGGCACGTACATCGCAGGCATGTCCGTCGGCGAGCGGAACACCGCCGGCGGGACCGACTTCTGGACCAACTTCGGAGCCGAACCGGGCCGGTACCTGTACGAGTCGGGCGGCATCCGGCGGGGCATGTGGACGGTGAGCTGGTTCCGCGACCTGCTCGGACCGGACTACGCCGCAGCGGCCGAGTCCGCGGGGGAGCGGGCCGAGGACCGGCTGAACCGCGAGGCCGCCGCTGTCCCGGCAGGGTCGGACGGGCTCCTCACCGTGCTCGACTGGCTCGCACCGGCGGACGCCGCGTTCCGGAAGGGCTCGATCCTCGGCTTCGACGGACGGCAGGGCCGAGCGCACGTCTACCGGTCGGTCCTCGAGGGCATCGCGATGACGATGCGCGACCGCAGCGACGCGATGGCCGCGGAGCTCGGCACGCCGTACGAGCGCGTGGTCGTCTCGGGCGGCGGTTCGTCGTCGGACCTCATGATGCGGGTGATGGCGGACGTGTTCCAGACACCGGCCGTCCGGATGGTCGGCGACAGCGCCGCCGGGCGCGGGGCCGCGATCTGCGCGGCCGTCGCGACGGGCGTGCACCCGTCGTTCGCGGCAGCGGCCGAGGCGATGGTCGTCGAGCGCGACCGGTTCACGCCGGACCCGTCGACCGCGACGGTCTACGACGCACTGCGCGCGGTGCACGCCGACGTCACCGCCCACACCGACGACCTGTACCGCCGGACCGCAGCGATCGTCGGCTGACGGCCGCGGACGTCGGACGCGACGGCCTGGAGGCCCGGTGCCGGTCCACGAGACCGGCACCGGGCCTCCAGGCGGTCGCCCCTACAGCCAGTTGCGCTTGCGGAAGACCGCCCACAGCACGCCCATCAGGACGAGCATCCCGACGATCGCGACGGGGTAGCCGTACCGCCAGTGCAGCTCGGGCATGTGGTCGAAGTTCATCCCGTAGACACCCGCGATGAGTCCCGGCGCGAACAGGATGGCGGCCCACGACGAGATCTTCTTCACCTCTTCGCCCTGCCGGTGGGCGGCACGGGCGAGCTGGCGGCTCTCCTCGCCCTGCGCGAGGCTCGCACTGGTCATCCGGCGCATCGCCTCGTTCTGCTCCTGGGAGACGAGCGTGGCGTGCAGGGTCAGTGCGTTCTCGAGCAGCGCCCGGAACGAGTCGACCCGCTCGGTGACCCGCAGCGCGTGGTCGAGGACGTTCCGCAGGCGGTGCTGCACCTCGTCGTCGACCCCGTACTTGTCGGCGCCGCGGAGGAGTCCCTTCACCATCGCCGGCACCGGCTTCGTCGCCCGCTGGAAGCCGAGCACCTCGCTGAGGAGCTGGTAGATGCGCTTCGAGACGGCCGGGTCGACATGCCCGGCGAAGAGCTGGTCCTCGATGGCGTCGACCTGGTCCTGCAGGATCTCGACGACGGGGGCGTAGCCGTCCACCACCTCGTCGAGCACCGCGGCGGTGACGGCCTCGGAGCCGCGGGCGAGGAAGTCCGGGTCGGCCTCGACCTGCGCCCGGAGCGCTGCCAGGTCGGGACGCTCGGCGTGCCGGACGCTCACCACGAAGCGGTCACCGACGAAGAGGTGGACCTCGCCGAACTCGACCGTCTCGGCCGCAGCGTCGAACCACGCCGGCCGGAGCACCAGGAAGAGCGTGTCCCCGTACCGCTCGAGCTTGGCGCGCTGGTGCCCCTTGCGGGCGTCCTCGACGGCCTGCTCGTGCAGGTCGAACTCGGCGGCCACCGCCTCGAGCTCGGACGGGTCGGGTCGGAGCAGCCCGATCCACGCGAGGTCGCAGTCACGTCGCGCGTCGAGCGACAGGGTCGACGACGAATCGACGCGACGTCCGTCGATGTAGACCGCGTTGTCGATCAGTGCCATGCTGTGCTCCTTCGGTCGGGAGCAGGCAGGCGCGAAGCCGTCCCGGACGGATCCGGGGCGAGGGCGTGGTTCAGCGAACGGGCACGGCGACGACCGTCAGGGGCGGCCGGCCCGATCGAGGATGGTCACCCGACATCGCGCCTCACCTGCCCTTCTGGTCCGTCGCGGCCGCTGCGCGCAGCCGACTCGGCCACACCCGTGGCCGACGTCCGACACTACTCAGCCGCCGAGGACGTGCCAAGGGTGGCGACGCGGACCTGCGAGGGCTCACATGCCCCAGACGTCGCGGTTCGACGAGGCCACGGCGATCGCGCCCGCGCCGAGCGCCGCCACGACGTCGGCCTTGTCGCACACCAGGCCGCCAGCGATGACCGGTACGGAGGTGTCGTCGCGCAGCCAGGTGATGACGCGGGGCATGCACCTCGGGGAGGACCTCGATCGCGTCGGGCTTCGCCTGTTCGACCACCCGGGGCAGCTGGTGGTACGAGAACGAGTCGACCAGGAAGAAGCGCTGGACGGCCACGAGCCCGGCGCGCTTGGCGGCGCGGACGAGGTTCGACTTGGTGGAGAGCACCCCGTCGGCGCGGGTGTGCTCGGCGATCCAGGTCACCACGACCTCACGCGAGGAGAACCCGTCGAGCAGGTCGACGTCCACGAAGACCGTCTTGCCGGCGTCCTTCGCCCGGTCGACGACGTCCGCCACGTCGAGCACGCTGCCGTACAGGACGAACACGACGCCCCGGTCGGAGGCCAGGACCTCGTCGAGCGCCGAGGCGTCCTTCACGCTGGCGATCACCGGGTCGTCGCGGAGCGCTTCGAGCACGGAGTCCGCGGTGGTGCTGCGCGCGACATCGCGATCCGTGGTGGTCATGCAGCCCATTGTCGATGTCCTGCCCTGGCAACGGGCCGGACGCCTCGCCGGACGGTGACGGGCCGGACGACGGCGAGTGTCAGCGGGTGATGCGGAGGCCCTCGGACGCCAGTGCGGTGAGCTGCCACCCGAGCCACGGGCTCCAGGCGAACGGCGATCCCTCGACCGAGGCGCGGAGGGCGTCCTCGGACACCCAGGCGTACTCGGCGACCTCGTCGTCGGCGGGGGCCGGCACGTCGTCCGTCACCGCGCGGTACACCGGGCAGACCTCGTTCTCGACGATGCCGGACGCGTCGACCGCGCGGTACCGGAAGTCCGGCAGCACGAGCTCGACGTCACGCACGGTGATGCCGAGCTCGCGGGAGGCCCGTCGGGCGATGGCGTCCTCGAAGGACTCGTCCGGACCGGGGTGGCCGCAGAACGTGTTCGTCCACACCCCCGGCCAGGTCTTCTTCGACAGCGCACGCCGGGTCACCAGGACGTCGCCGTCGGTGTTCCGGACATGGCAGGAGAACGCCAGGTGGAGGGGCGTGTGGTCTGTGTGCACCGTGAACTTGTCCGCCGTGCCGATCGGGGTACGGTCGTCGGCCAGAAGCACCACGGTTTCAGGGAAAGTGCTCATCTGCACCGATAGGTTAGGCCAATGAGCGAGGAAGCGGCCACCGTGGCGCACATCGACCTCGCGCTCGTCGACGACTGCCTCGAGCGCTTCTTCGCCGTGTCGTCGGCCCGCGCCGAGCGCTACGGCCGGCCCTCCGAGGAACTCTGGCGCGTGCTCCGCAAGGCGAGCATGGGCGGCAAGCGCTTCCGGCCGCGCATGGTCCTCACCGCGTACGCCGGGCTCGGCGGGCGGGACGCCCACGCCGCCGCGCACGTCGCCGCCGCGTACGAACTCCTGCACACCGCCCTCGTCGTGCACGACGACGTCATCGACCGCGACTGGTCGCGCCGCGGGCAGCCGAACGTCGCCGGGTCCTTCCGCGACACCGGCACGACCGGTGGTCTGCCCCTGCCGACGGCCGAGCACCGCGGCATGAGCGCCGCGGTCATCGCGGGGACCTCGCGCTCGCCGCGGCCCCGCGCTTCATCGAGGCCGCCGGCGTCACCGGCGACCGTCGCTCCCGCCTGCTCGAGATCCTCGACGAGGCGGTGTTCGCCAGCGCCGCGGGTGAGATGACCGACGTCGACCTCGCCCTCGGTGTGATGCCGACCGTCGACGAGGTCCTCGCGATGGAGCGGGCGAAGACCAGCGTGTACTCGTTCGAGGCCCCGCTGCAGTCCGGCGCCGTGCTCGCCGGCGCCACCGAACAGGTCGTCGCCGCCCTCGGCGACTTCGGCCGCGAGATCGGGATCGCGTACCAGATCGTCGACGACCTCCTCGGGGTCTTCGGCGACGAGACGATGACGGGCAAGTCCGTCCTCGGCGACCTGCGCGAGGGCAAGCGCACCATGCTCATCGCCCACGCCGCCACCACCGACTGCTGGCCCGAGCTCGAGCCGTACCTCGGCGACCCGCACCTCACCGAGGAGCGTGCGGACGAGGTCCGTGCGACCCTGGTGTCCTGCGGTGCCCGTGCGGCCGCGGAGTCGCGGGTCGCCGAACACGCCGCCCTGGCCCGTGCCGAGCTCGCCGCACTGCCGTACGACCTCGCCGACCGCCTGGAGGGCCTTCGTGACCGAACTCGTGGAGCGCGCGGTGACGCACAGCAAGGCCGAGCCACGTCCCACGACGACGCGGCTCGGACTCTACGACGCCACGGCCGAAGCCGCCTCCGGAGTCGTCATCGACCGCTACTCCACGTCGTTCGGGCTGGCCAGCCGTCTGCTCGCGAAGGACACCCGCGAGCACATCCGCAACGTCTACGCGCTCGTCCGGGTCGCCGACGAGGTCGTCGACGGTCCCGCGACCGAAGCCGGGCTCGATCCCGCGCTGGCCCGCACGGTCCTCGACGAGCTCGAGGCGGACACCGAACGCGCGATCGCCCTCGGGTTCTCCGTGAACCCGGTGGTGCACGCCTTCGCCCGCACGGCCCGGGCCACCGGCTTCGGTCCGGAACTCACCCGTCCGTTCTTCGCGTCGATGCGGATGGACCTCGAGCAGACCGAGCACGACGAGGCCTCGTTCACCGCGTACGTGTACGGCTCGGCCGAGGTGGTGGGCCTGATGTGCCTCCGCGCGTTCGTGTACCGCGCCGGCCGACCCACCTTCGACGACTCCGTCCTCGTCGACGGGGCGCGGGCACTCGGCGCCGCGTTCCAGAAGGTCAACTTCCTGCGCGACCTGCACGCCGACTTCGAGGTGCTCGGTCGCTCGTACTTCCCGGGCGTCGAGGTGCGCACCTTCGACGAGGCCACGAAGGACCGACTCGTCACCGACGTCCAGTCCGACCTCGACCGTGCCGCACTGACCATCCGCCTGCTCCCCGCCGACGCACAGAAGGCCGTCGGGCTGGCGCACGGGCTCTTCCAGGAACTCAACGACCGCATCGCGGCGACGCCGGCGGACCGCCTCATCACGACCCGGGTGCGCGTGCCGAACCCGGTGAAGGCGCGGCTCGCCGCGCAGGTCCTCGCCGGACGCGCACCGTTGCGTTCGCGGGCGACCCACCACCGGCCTGGAGGCACGTCATGACCCCGCCCCGCGCCTCCGGTCCGAAGGCACCCGCGTTCCGACGCAAGGTGCCGGCTCGTCGCGCCGTCGTCATCGGCGGCGGCATCAGCGGCCTCGCGGCCGCCGCCCTGCTCGCGCGGGACGGCTTCTCGGTGACCGTGCTCGAGCAGCGGACGCAGCTCGGCGGCCGTGCCGGCTCGTGGGAGCAGGACGGCTTCCGCTTCGACACCGGTCCCTCCTGGTACCTCATGCCCGAGGTGTTCGACCACTTCTTCCAGCTGCTCGGCACCTCGGCCGACGCCGAGCTCGACCTCGTCCGGCTCGACCCCGGCTACCGCGTCTACAGCGAGGGGTACGACGACCCGATCGACCTGCGTGCCGACCGCGAGGCGAACATCGCGCTCTTCGAGTCCGTCGAACCCGGCGCGGGCGACCGGATGCGGAAGTACCTCGCCTCGGCCGAGGACACCTACGCCATGGCCGTGCGACGGTTCCTCTACACGACCTTCCAGGACCTCACGAAGCTCGCGGCGCCGGACGTCCTCCGCCGACTGCCCAAGCTCGCCCGCCTGCTGCTGCAGCCGCTGTCCGCGTTCGCGAGCTCGGCCGTGCGGGACCGCAGGCTCTGGCAGGTCCTCGGGTACCCGGCGGTCTTCCTCGGCACCAGCCCGTACGCGGCGCCGAGCATGTACCACCTGATGAGCCACCTCGACCTCGCCGACGGGGTCCTCTACCCGAAGGGCGGCATCACCGAGGTCATCTCCGCCGTCGAGCGGGTCGCCCGACGCGAGGGCGCGAAGATCATCGCCGGCGCCAAGGTCGAGCGCATCGTCGTCGAGGACGGCGTCGCCACCGGCGTCGTGCACCGCGACCGCGACGGCGTGCAGCACACCGCACCGGCGGACCTCGTGGTCAGCGCGGCCGACCTGCAGCACACCGAGATGCAGCTGCTCGACCGCGAGCACCGCACGCACGGGGCAGACCACTGGACGAAGCGCGACCCGGGCCCGAGCGCGGTCCTGGTGTACCTCGGGGTCGACGGCCCCACGCCGGGCCTCCTGCACCACACCCTCGTGTTCACCGAGGACTGGAAGGCGAACTTCGGCGCCATCTTCGGGAAGGACCGGCACGTGCCGGACCCCGCCTCGATCTACGTCTGCGCACCCTCGGAGACCGACCCGTCGGTCGCGCCCCGGGGTTCGAGCAACCTGTTCATCCTGGTGCCGCTGCCGGCCGACCTGTCCATCGGCAAGGGCGGCATCGACGGCGCCGGCGACTACCAGGTGGAGCAGATCGCCGACCGCGCGATCGACGTCGTCGCCGAGCGTGCGGGGATCCCCGACCTCCGCGACCGCATCCGGGTCCGCCGCACGATCGGACCGCGCGACTTCGCCGACGACCTCAACGCCTGGAACGGGTCGATGCTCGGCCCGGCGCACACCCTGCAGCAGAGCGCGTTCTTCCGCGAGAAGAACGCGTCCGCCAAGGTCGACGGCCTGTACTACGTCGGTGCCTCGACGATCCCGGGCATCGGGTTGCCGATGTGCCTCATCAGCGCCGAGGTCCTGCTCAAGCGGATCCACGGCGACACCAGCACCGAGCCGCTGCCGACGCCGCTGGGCGCCACGGTCTGATGCCCGGGCTGTACCTCGCCGGGCTGCTCGTGTCGCTCGTCGGCATGACGGTGCTCGACGCGCGCTTCCGGCTGTTCTTCTGGCGGGCGCCGTGGCGTGCGACCGCCGTGATGGTGGTCGGCGTCGCGTTCTTCCTGCTGTGGGACGCGCTCGGCGTCGCGTTCGGCATCTTCTTCATCGGGCCGCAGAACCTGCTCACCGGGGTGCTGCTCGCACCGGACGTCCCGCTCGAGGAGCTCTTCTTCCTGCTGCTGCTCTGCTACACGACGATGAACCTGACCGGGTTCGTGCGGCCCCTCGTCGCCCGGCGGATCCGGCGTTCCGAGCGGCGGCGCGCATGACCGGCGCGGGCGCGTACGCCCTGCTCGCGCTGCCGTTCTTCGCCGTCGTGGTGGTCGTCGCCGTGATCGCGGGGATCGTGGCCGCGCGCCGTGCACGCCGCGCGGGACGTGCACCGGGCTCCGGGCGCCGGATCGCGCTGCTGACGTCGTTGGTCGCCGGGATCGCATTGCTCGTCATGACGATCGTGTTCGACAACGTCATCGTCACGCTGCGGATCGTGGCGTACGACCCCGCGCTCATCAGTGGTGCGAAGATCGGAGCGATCCCGGTCGAGGACCTGGCGTACGCGATGGCGGCGATCGTGCTGCTGCCGAGCCTGTGGGTCCTGTTCGACCGGACGGGCCCGCGCGGCCCGGCCGTCTCGCGCCCCGCGCCCGACCCGACCACCGCCCCACCGGAGGACACACCGTGAACGCGAGCACCGCCTCCAGGCCGTCGACCCTGCGCGCCCTCTTCGTCTCGTCGCGCCCGATCAGCTGGGTGAACACCGCCTACCCGTTCGGCGCCGCCTACCTGCTCGGCAGCGGGGTCGGCGTCGACGGTGGCGGCGGGTTCTCCCTCGTCGCGTTCCTGCTCGGGGTCGTGTACTTCCTCGTGCCGTACAACCTGGCGATGTACGGCATCAACGACGTCTTCGACTACGAGTCCGACCTGCGGAACCCGCGGAAGGGCGGTGTCGAGGGCGCCCTGCTCGACAAGAGCGTCCACCGCGCCACGCTGTGGGCCGTCGTCGTCACGAACGTGCCGTTCCTCGTCGCACTCGTCGTGCTCGGGGCGCTGAGCGGCAACGGACCGTGGTCGTGGCTCGTCCTCGCGATCAGCGTGTTCGCGGTGCTCGCCTACTCCGCGCCGGGGCTGCGGTTCAAGGAGAAGCCGTTCCTCGACTCGCTCACCTCGTCGACGCACTTCGTGTCGCCGGCGATCTACGGTCTCGCGCTCGCGGGGCCGCACTGGACGGGGCAACTCGTCGCCGTCTGCATCGCGTTCTTCCTGTGGGGCGTGGCCTCGCACGCGTTCGGCGCGGTGCAGGACGTCCTCGCCGACCGGGCCGGGGGCATCGGGTCCGTGGCGACCGTCATCGGGGCGCGGGCGACCGTGCGACTCGCGTTCGTGGCGTACCTGGTCGCCGGGGTCGCGCTGCTGTTCTCGGCGTTCCCGGGGCCCATCGCCGCCGTCGTGGTGATCCCGTACGCCCTCAACGTGCTGCCGTGGTGGAACATCACGGATCAGGGCGCGGAGGCCGCGAACGCCGGGTGGAAGCGGTTCCTCTGGATCAACTACCTGGCCGGGTTCATTGTCACGATGGCGCTCATCGCGTACGCCTTCACGCACTGAGCCGACGCGGCCGCGCTGTGCGTGCTGGCGTCGGTCCCTGACAGACTGGACGGACGCACCGCGGCGTCCGTGGTGCGACACCAGCCACGAGGGAGTGCACGCATGACGGTCCGGATCATCCACGTCGGTCTCGGAGGGTGGGGCGGCAACTGGGCCCGCACCGCCATCCCGGAGGTCACCGAAGTCGAGGTGGTGGGGATCGTCGACCCGGTGCCGGCCACGCTCGAGGCCGTCCGGAAGGACCTCGGCCTGCCGGCGTCCGCGACGTTCGCGTCCCTCACCGAGGCGCTCGCCGGGGTCGAGGCCGACGCCGTCGTCATCACCGCCCCGGCCGTGACGCACGTGCCGCTCGCGCTCGAGGCGCTCGAGGCCGGCAAGCACGTGCTCGTCGAGAAGCCGTTCGCGAACACCACCGACGAGGCCGTGACCGCCGTGCGTCGTGCCGAGGAGCTCGGCCTCGTGCTGCAGGTCAGCCAGAACTACCGCTGGTACCCGGCGCCCCGGGTCGTGCAGGAGCTGCTGGCGAAGGACACCGTCGGCGAGGTCTCGGCGATCACCATCGACTTCCGCCAGTGGGACAACGACCAGCCCGCGGGGGAGTACCCGCACTACGCGTTCCCGCACGCGATGATCAACGACATGGCCATCCACCACTTCGACCTGCTGCGGATGGTCACCGGTCGCGAGGCCGTCCGCGTCTTCGCGAAGGCGTCCTACCCGTCGTACAGCAAGTACCAGGACGAAGCGGTCGCGTCGATGATCATCGAGCTCGACGACGGCCTGGTCGTGAGCTACCGCGGCAGTTGGCTCTCGCGCGCTCCCCGGACGGCCTGGGCCGGCGAGTGGAGCATCCAGGGCGAGGACGGCGAACTCTGGTTCACGAGCCGGAGCGGTGCGCCGAACGCCGTCGAGGGTGACCGCGTCACGATCCGCCGCACGCAGGACGACGAGGCGGCCGCGGTGGAGCTCCCCGCGCTGGAGCACACCGACCGGCAGGGCGGGCTGCAGGCCTTCGCACGCTCGGTCGCCGGCGGTCCGGCCCCCGGCGACGAGCGGCCGCGACAACCTGCGGAGCCTCGCGCTCATGGAGGCGGCGGGCCGTTCCGCGGCGTCGGGTCGCCCCGAGGACGTCGTCGTCCCGTCCTGACGCGGCCGCGCGGGCCGAGTTTCGGGCTGAGCGACAGTTCTCGCGCTCGAACCCGCGAGAACTGTCGCTCACCGCGAAACTCGGGGCACGACCGGCCCCCCACAGCCGGACGGACGCGCCGCCGGTCAGGCGACGCCGGCCGCCCGCCGCGCCTGCGCCACAGCGGCCCGCACGCCGAGCGACCACCCCGGGCCGTGCCCCGGCAGCACGTGCTTCGCCTCGGTGTCCACGAGCCGGTCGAGCGACGCGACCGCGGGTGTCCACGTCGGCGGTGGCCGCGGGGGCGACGATCCGCGGCCCGATCCCGCCGGTGTACGGGTCGAGGGTCACCAGCGCATCGCCGGCGATGACGGCGTCGCGGTCGGCGAAGTGCAGCGCCACGTGCCCGTCGGTGTGCCCCGGCGTCTCGATGATCCACGGGTTGCCGGGGACGTCCGCGCGGGACTCCATCGGCAGGGTGTCCGCGATGCCGTCGACGGTCAGCGCACCGGCGAGGAGCATCTGCCCGAGCGGCACGAGCCCGCCGGGGTGCAGCGCCACGAAGCCGAACCGGTTCGTCTGCGGCCGGTACGAGTACGGGTGCGCGGCGAGGTCCCGGTCGCCCGGGTGCACGTACACGGGCGTGCCCCACTCCCGGTGCATGCGGGCGGCGGTGCCGACGTGGTCGAAGTGCCCGTGGGTGAGCAGGAGCCCCTCCACCTGGGAGTGGCTGTACCCGAGGTCCCGGACGGCGAGCTGCAGGTGCGGCCACGCGGCGGGCAGGCCGGCGTCGACCACGAGCAGCTGGTCGCCGGTCTCGACGAGGTACGTGTTGGTGTGTGCGATCTCGAGGCGGTGGATCCCCTCGGCGACGTCTCGGAAGAGCATGATGCGCACGGTAGCCACGTCACACTGTGCGGCGTTCCGGGGTCGACGTGTAGGAAATGGGGAATGGCCAAGGACAGTCTCCCCGAGCTCGAACTCGCGAACGTCCGCACGCGTGAGCACATCACCGACACCGTGACCGAGATCCGGCGTCGTGCGGACCTGCCCGCCCGCACCCGGCTGGCGATCGCGAAGACCCGGCAGCGCTGGCACCGTGACCCGACGCCGCTCGTGGCGATGGGCATCACCGCGGCCGCCGGGATCGCGGCGATCGTCACCGGCATCGCGCTCCGGAACAGCCCCGCGGGGCACCTGGCCGACCCGCCGGCGAGCTCGGCGTTCACCGCGCTGCTGCCCTTCGGTGCGCGCGGCGGCCCCTCCGCGCAGGAGCAGAACCAGTCCGGCCGGAAGGGCCGCAAGGCCCGGAAGCAGGCCGCCGAGGACGCCCTCGAGCGTGACCCGATGCACAAGGCCCGCGTGAAGCAGCAGGTCGGCATCGCCGCGGTGCAGCGCCGGGCGGACAAGAACCGCAAGCAAGCGGTCAAGCGATCGAAGCAGGCCGTGAAGGCGAGGGGGTAGACCCGTGGCACAGGACCAGCAGAAGCCGGCACCGGACGACGCCCGGAAGCCGGACAGCCCCGCCGACCTCACGAAGCCCACGTTCGTCTACACGCTCAAGAAGACGCTGCGCGAGTTCTCGAGCGACCAGTGCACCGACCTCGCCGCGAGCCTGACGTACTACACGGTGCTCGCCCTCTTCCCCGGGCTGCTCGCCGTCGTGTCGATCCTCGGGCTCGTCTCGGACCCGGCGAAGACCATCGACACCCTGCTCGACGTCGTCCGCAACGTCGGCGGCGGGCAGGTCGCCGACCTGCTGCAGAAGCCGATCGAGGGACTCGTCCGGTCGCCGGCCGCCCCGGTCACGTTCATCGTCGGTCTCGTCGGTGCGCTGTGGTCGGCATCCGGCTACGTCGGCGCGTTCGGCCGGGCCATGAACCGCATCTACAACGTCCGCGAGGGCCGACCGATCTGGAAGCTCCGTCCGACGATGCTCGGCGTGACCCTGTTCACGGTCGTGCTGCTCGTCCTCGGCCTCCTCGCGCTCGTGTCCGGTCCGCTGGCCCGGGCGTTCGGCGACGTGATCGGGCTCGGCGACGTGGCGGCGCTCGTGCTGTCCATCGTGCAGTGGCCGATCCTGCTCGCGATCATGATCATCGTGGTGGCGGTGCTGTACTACTGGGCGCCGAACGTCAAGCAGTCGAAGTTCAAGTGGGTGAGCGGCGGTGCGCTGCTCGCCATCGGCATCTGGATCATCGCGAGCGTCGGCTTCGGCTTCTACGTCGGCAACTTCTCGAACTACAACGCCACGTACGGGTCGCTCGGTGGGGTCATCGTGTTCCTGCTGTGGATCTGGATCACGAACAACGCCCTGCTCTTCGGCGCGGAGTTCGACGCCGAGCTGGAACGCGGGCGGGAGCTCCAGGCGGGCATCCGCGCCGAGGAGGACATCCAGCTGCCCGAGCGTGACACCCGGCAGATCGAGAAGCAGGACGAGCAGCGCGCGAAGGACGTCCTCGAGGGGATCAAGATCCGGCAGAACGCGGGTCGATCCGACGACTGACGGCCTCCTCCCGGCCCGGACCGCTACGGTGCGCCCGTGCCGTCCTTCCTCGAGGGGCTCCCGTTCTGGTGGCTCGTCCTCGCGCTCTTCGCCGTGGTGCTCTGCCGCGCGCAGGCGACGTACTGGCTGGCGCGCGGGGCGGTCGCGGGGGCGTCCCGGTCACGCTGGGGTCGCTGGCTCGATTCGGCCGCGGTCCGTCGCGGGTCGGCGCTCCTGGACCGCTGGGGACTGCCGGTCGTCACGCTGAGCTTCCTCACGGTGGGCCTGCAGACGATCATGAACGCCGCCGCCGGGATCGCCCGGGTGCCGTGGTGGCGGTACACGCTCGCGATGCTGCCCGGGTGCGTGGCCTGGGCGTTCATCTACGCCACCGTCGGCATCGCCCTGTTCTGGGCCGTCCTGGCCACCTTCGCCGGCTCGCCCTGGGGCGTGGTGGTGCTGGTCGCCCTGGTCGTCGCGGCCGGTTTCGGCACCTGGTCGGTGCGTCGTCGACGTCGGCCCACCTCGTCGACGTCCGCCTGACGCCCGGGAGGCACGGCTCGCGTTCCGTAGGCTGGCCTGCGTGACGACAGAACAGCCTCCCGTCCTGCCCACCGCCCTCGTGACGGGCGCGACCCGTGGGATCGGCCGGGCCATCGCCCTCGACCTCGGCCGCACGCACCACGTCCTGGTCGGCGGTCGGACCGCCGACGCCGTCGACGAGCTCGTGGCCCTGCTGCCGCACGCGTCGCCGTTCGTCGGCGACCTCGGCGCCGGTGACGTCCCGGCGCTGCCCGACCGGCTCGACGTGCTCGTGCACAGTGCCGGCGTCGAGCAGGGCACCACGGTCGCCGACACCCCGCGCGCCGTGTGGGAGTCGGTGTTCGCGACGAACCTCTTCGCCGTCGCAGAGCTCACCCGGCTCGCCCTCCCCGCGCTCCGGGCCGCCCGGGGCATCGTCGTGCCGATCAACAGCGGCTCGGGTTTCCACTCCGGCCCCGGCGGCGGCGTGTACGCAGCGTCGAAGTTCGCGCTCCGGGCGTTCGCCGACGCCCTCCGCGACGAGGAGCGGGCGAACGGCGTCCGGGTGTCGAGCGTGCACCCCGGCCGGACGGACTCGGACATGCAGCGTGCGCTGACCGAGAAGCTCGGCGAGGACTACGACACCGCGTACTACCTCGCGCCGGAGGACGTGGCGGACGCCGTCCGCACCGTCGTCGACCTGCCGGAGCGCGGCACGATCGAGTCCCTGGCGATCCGTCCGACGAAGCGGCGCTGACCCGACCCGGGCCCTCCCTCACCCGAGGTCGAGCCGGGTGGTGAGGTCGAGCCGGTCGAGGAACGTCTCGTCGTGGCTGACCACCACGAGGGCCCCGCGGTAGGCCCGGAGCGCGTCCACGAGCTGGTCGACGCTCGTCAGGTCGAGGTCGTTCGTCGGCTCGTCGAGCACCAGGAGCTGCGGCGGCGGGTCGGCGAGCACCAGGCTGGCGAGTGCCACCCGGAACCGCTCGCCGCCGGACAGCGCCCCGGCCGGCCGGTCGACGGTGTCCCCGCGGACCAGGAACCGCGCGAGCCGGTTCCGCACCTCGCCCGGAGCCACGTGCGGTGCGTCCCGTCGCACGTTGTCGAGCACGGTCGCGGTGTCGTCGAGCGAGTCCTTCCGCTGCGGCAGGTACGCGATCCGGTCGACGTGCGGTGTCGCGTGCGTGTCCGGCAGCGGGTGCTCCCGCGCGTCCGGCGTGCCGACGAGCTGTTCGAGCAACGTCGTCTTGCCGACGCCGTTGTCCCCGACGACGGCGATCCGCTCCGGTCCCTGCACCACGGTCTCGCGGCCACGGACGGTGACGGTGGCGATCCGTCGTGCGGCCGGCACGTCCGGGTCGGGCAGGGCGACGTGGATGGACTCGTCGTCGCGCAGCCGGAGTTCGGCCTCGCGGGCGGTGGCGAGCGCCTCCTGCTCGGCGGAGCCGTGCGCGACTCGGAGGCGTCCGGCGGTCTCCTGCGCCTTCTTCCGCTGCTCGTTCGCCAGGATCTTCGGCATCGACCGTCCGGCCTTCTCGCCCGCCTTGGCCCGGCGGGCGATCTTCGTCTCCGCCTCGATCCGCTGCCGTTTCTCGGCGCGGTGGCGTTGCTCGGCGACACGGACCTCGCGCTCGACGGCCGCCTGCTGCACGGCGAGGTGCTCCTCGAACGCGCTGAACGTCCCGCCGAACACGGTCATGCCGCCCGCGCGGAGCTCGGCGGTCTCGTCCACGTGCTCGAGGAGCTCGCGGTCGTGGCTGACGACGACGAGGGTGCCCGGCCAGTCGTCGACCATGTCGAGCAGGAGCCCGCGGCCCCGTCGGTCGAGGTTGTTCGTCGGTTCGTCGAGGAACGCGATCGGCAGTCCGCGCAGCCGGATGCCGGCCACCGCCACCAGGACGGCCTGCCCGCCGGACAGCGTCGACGCCGGTCGGTCGAGGACGTCGCCGTGGACGTCGCCGTGGCCGGTGCCGAGGGTCGGGCCGAGACCGATCGAGTCGAGCGCCGCTGCGGCACGCTCCTCGAGGTCCCAGTCGTCGCCGATCACGTCGAAGTGACCGGGGGAGGCGTCACCGCCGAGCACCGCGCGGAGCGCCGTGAGCGACCGACGGACGCCGAGCAGGTCGGCGACGGTGTCGTCGTTCACCGTCTGCAGGCGTTGCGGCAGGTGGTCGACGGGACCCGACGTCGTGACGGTGCCCGACGTGGGGTGGAGCCGACCGGTCACCAGCCGGACGAGCGTGGACTTGCCGGCCCCGTTCCTCCCGACCAGGCCGGTCCGGCCCCGACCGAAGGCGGTGGTGAGGTGACTGAGCGCGACGGTGCCGTCGGGCCAGGTGAAGCTGACGTCGTTCAGGACGACGGATGGACTGCTGGGCACGGAGGTGCCTCCCCGGTGATCGATGCTGGGCGCACGACACCGCATCCACCACGCACGGCACGGAGCACGGGCGGTGGGGCGCCCGACGGAGGGCGCGCGATCACGGTGTCAGCGCGTGGGCTGAGCAGAACCGGTGATCGACAGCAATCCGTCTTCTTCCGTCGGGGAGTCCCCGTGACCGCCATCCGTGCCGCCGGTCGGTCGTCCCGCCCCGGGTGCCTCGTGATGACGACGAGGAGGTCTCCCACGCTAGGGCCGGGGCCGAGCGAGCGCAAGAGGTGACAGGCTGGGGGCATGCCGGAGAACCTGCTGCCGAACCCGACCGCGAACCCCGAGACCCTCCTCCCCGCCGAGCCGGAGGTGACCGCTGCGCTCGAGGCCGACGCCCCCGTCGCGAGCGTCGTCGTGTCGCACCCGTCGTCGAGCCTGGCGTGGGCGCTCCTCGCCGACGAGGCGTGGGCGCGCGGCGCGACGCTCGAGTCCTACGCCTACGCCCGCGTCGGGTACCACCGCGGGCTCGACGCCCTGCGCAAGGCGGGGTGGCGGGGCGCCGGGCCGGTGCCGTGGTCGCACGAGCCGAACCGCGGCGTGCTCCGGGCGCTGTTCGCGCTGCGTCGGGCGGCCGAGGCGATCGGCGAGGCCGGCGAGCCGGAGCGGCTGACGGAGTTCCTCGACGCGTCCGACCCGGCGGCGATCCCGGCGCTCAGCGCGTAGGCGCGTCGAACCACGGAACCGACGTCGAACCAGCACGATTGCCCGGTTCGACGTCGGTTCGGTGGTTCGACACACAGCGGTGGCGCCCCGCCCCTACGCCAGCACCACGCTCCACGAGAACGCCTGCGGCCACAGCTGGTGCTCGGGCAGGACGTCGAGGCCGCACGCTCGCGACCCGAGCCCGTGCTGCGCCGCATCGAGGTACAGGTACAGGTGCTCCGACGCCGGCAGCTCGTACGGGTGTCCGGCACGGCCGATCTGCTGCGCCGTCCACGGCGACAGGGTGAACCCGGCGCGGTGCGACCCCACGGTTCTCACCGTCAGGTCCGCGACCGACAACGAGCGCAGCGCGGGCCGGTGCCCGGTCTCCTGCGGCATCGAGTAGTCCACGCCGAGCGACCGGACCGGCGCAGTGAACCGACCGACCCGGGCGGCGTGCGACGAGTCGGCGTACGACTCGAGCGGCCCGGTGCCGAACCACGTCGCGTCACCGTCCGCCAGCCCAGGCGGCAGGTCGAACCGCACGCCGATGCGCGGCCACGTGACGTCCCACGCCCCGAACGGCACCGCGTCGGTCTGCAGCAGCAGCCCGGAGTCCGTCAGGGTCCAGCGGTGCGTGACGTCGAGACCCCATCCGCTGTTCGCCGCGGCGACACGCACCCGCTGCTCCAGCCCGTGCGACGTCCGCGACACCGACACGAGGCGGTGCGTCAGCCGGGCGAGCCCGCGGGCCTCCCACTTCGATGCTGACGACGGTGCGGCCGGGTCCCCGACACCGTGCGTGAGCACCGGATCAGCGGTCTCGTAGCCGCCCTGCGATGCTCCACGGTCGTTGTCGGTCGGCGCGCGCCAGAGCTCGAGCCGGGGGCCGGCGACCTCGTGGCCCTTCCAGGACACCAGGTCCCCGCGGGCGCTGAAGGTCCCGTCGCCGAGACGGTCGCCCTCCCAGCCCTGACCGGAGGCCCGTGGGGCCTCCGCTGGACGGCCCGCGACGAGCGTCTGGGTGCGAGCGATGACGTGGCCGGTGTCCGCCCAGGCCGTCGGCCCGGCGAGTTCCGCGACGACGTCGAACCACAGTTCCTCGCCGGGGGCGAGGGCTGCGCCGGCCGCGTCGAGCACGGCGTCCGGGACCGGGATCGTCGCCGACTCGCGGGCCGCGACGACGCCGGGCGTGAACCGGCCCTCCTGCTCGACGACGCCGTTCCGCGTGAGCGTCCAGTGGAACCGGAGCCCGGCGGTCGACGCGGAGTGGAAGCGGTTCTCGACGAGCACGGTGCGGTCCGACACGGCGAACCGGATCGGGGCCACGACGGCCGCGAACTCGGCGAGCCCGGGCGTCGGGGAGTCGTCGGGCAGCACGAGGCCGTCCATCACGAAGTTCCCGTCGTGCACGACCTCGTGGAAGTCGCCGCCGTAGGCGTAGTACGCCTCGCCGGACGCCGTGTGGGCGAGCAGCCCGTGGTCGCGCCACTCCCACACGAACCCGCCGTGCAGGCGCGGGTAGCGGTCGACGAGGGCTTCGTACTCGGCGATCTGGCCGGGTCCGTTGCCCATCGCGTGCACGTACTCGCAGTGGATGAACGGCTTCGAGCGCTGCCGTGCGGCCTCGGCGGGGCCGCAGCCGAGCAGGGGCGTGGCCGTGCCGCCGCCGATGGACTCGGTCTCCTTGCAGGCTCGGGTACATCCGCGAGTACACGTCGGTGTACTCGCCCGTGTAGTCGCCCTCGTAGTGGACCGGGCGTTCGTCGTCGCGGTCGTGCACCCACTGCGCCATCGCGGCCAGGTTCCGGCCGGTGCCGGACTCGTTGCCGAGCGACCACATCACGATCGACGCGTGGTTCTTGTCCCGCTCGACGGTCCGCGCGATGCGGTCGAGGTACGCCTCGCGCCACGCGGGGTCGTCGGACGGGTTGCCCTGCCAGTCGAGGAACACGAACCCGTGCGTCTCGAGGTCGCACTCCAGGATCACCCAGAACCCGAGCTCGTCGGCGAGGTCGAGCACGCGGGGGTGCGGCGGGTAGTGCGAGGTGCGGATGGCGTTGACGTTGTGCCGCTTCATGAGCGCCATGTCCGCGCGCGCGTGCTCCTCGTCGAAGACACGGCCGCGCGTCGGGTGGGTCTCGTGCCGGTTGACGCCGTGGAACACCACGCGCTCGCCGTTCACCGTGAACCGGTCGCCGTCGATCGCCACGGTCCGGAACCCGAGCCGCAGCGAGACGGTCTCCCCACCCGCGGACCCGCCCGCCTTCGTGCCCGTGGACAGCGTGGCGTCGTACAGTTTCGGCAGCTCAGCGCTCCACGGTTCGACGCCCTCGACCTCGATCGGCGCGACGTCGTCGGCGGACTGCCACACGACGTCGACGCCCAGGTCGGGCACGACGAAACGCACCGGGAACGCCGCGTCGAGCGTCGGGAACGAGATCGTCCCGGTACCCGTCGACGGTCGCCCGGACGCCGCGGTGCCCGCCGTCGCCGCGGATCCGAGCGATGCCGCCCACGACGCCCGGACGAACACGTCGTCGAGCGGGGCCGTCGGCCGGGCGAGCAGCGTGACGTCACGGAAGATGCCCGGCAGCCACCACTGGTCCTGGTCCTCCAGGTAGGACGCCGCCGACCACTGGTGCACCCGCACCCGGACCTCGTTCGCGCCCGGCCGCAGCAGCGACGTGACGTCGAACTCGGTCGCCAGCCGGGACCCGGTCGACCAGCCCAGCTCCGTGTCGTTCACCCAGACCGTGAAGTGCGACTCCACCCCGTCGAAGCGCAGCAGCACCCGGGCCGCCGCGTCGAAGGTGCTCGGCAGGTCGAAGGTGCGGCGGTAGTCGCCGGTGGGGTTCTCCTCCGGCGGGTGCGGCGGGTCGATCGGGAACGGGTACTGCAGGTTCGTGTAGCTCGGCGAGCCGTGCCCGTGCAGGACCCAGTGCGCCGGCACCGGGAGGGTGCCCCACTCGTCCTCCGGCCCCGGCAGCGGGACGTCCGCGACGGGGGACCACCGGGAAGTCCCACTCCCCGTTCAGTGACAGGGACGGAGCGTCGGTGTGCAACCAGGCCCGAGGGGCGCGCCGGGTGTCCGAGCCGGGAGCAGGAGAGACGAGTGCGGCGATGGTCAACCCTTGACCGATCCTTCCGTGAGGCCTCCGCGCCAGAAGCGCTGGAGGACGATGATGGCGATGACGAGCGGGATGACCGAGACGAGCACCCCGCCGGTGGTGAGCTGGTAGAACTCCGGCAGCCGGTCCACCTGGGACCGCCAGTTGTTGAGTCCCAGTGTGATCGGGTACAGCTTCTGGTCTGCCAGCATGATGAGCGGCAGGAAGAAGTTGTTCCAGATGCCGACGACCTGGAACAGGAACACCGTGACGAGCGCCGGCGTCATCTGCCGGAGCACGATCGTGTGGAAGATCCGGAGCTCCCCGGCCCCGTCGATGCGGGCCTGTTCGAGGAGCGCCGTGTCCACCGACGCCGCGGCGTACACCCGGCAGAGGAACAGGCCGAACGGGGAGACGAGGCTCGGGATGAGCACGCTCCAGTACGTGTCCGTCAGTCCCATGGTCGAGAACAGCAGGAACAGCGGCAGTGCCGTCGCGGTCCCGGGCACGAGCACGCCGCCGAGGATCGTGCCGAACACGAGCTGCCGGCCCCGGAACTCGTACTTCGCGAGCGCGTACCCGCCGGCGGCGGCGAAGTACGTCGCGAGGACGGCGCCCACGCCCGAGTACAGGATGCTGTTCGCGATCCAGCGGACGAAGATCCCGCCGTCGTAGGTGAACACCTGCTGGATGTTGCTGAACAGGGCGAAGTCGCCGCCGAACCAGAACCCGTTCGTGGCGAACAGGGCCCCCGTGGTCTTCGTCGCCGCGATGACGACCCAGTAGAGCGGCACGAGGAAGTAGATCGCGACGATGACGAGGATGCCCGTCACCACGATCTGCGACTTGCCGGACCGGTCGAGCTTCCGCCGCTGGTGCGCACCTGATCGACGTGGTGTCGACGGGGACGGCGGTCTTCGCGCTCGCCGGCGCTTCGATGGCTTCGCTGGTCATGCGTCCGCTCCCTTCGTTCCGTTCTGCAGACCGGACGGGCCCTGGAGGCCCGGTGCGGCTTGGGTGGTGACCACCGGTCGGGCCGACGCGCGCGTCTGGAGCGCGCGCTGCGCCTCCAGGCCGTCTCGCCGTGCCCGCTTACGGTTGTCCCGTTCGTCCTTCGGCGGCCGGTTCGTCAGCGCGAGGAACGCGAACGACAGGATGAACGCGGCCAGCGCGATGATGACGGCCTGTGCGCTGGCGACGCCGTACTCGTTGAACGCGAACGCGTTCGTGTAGGCGGCGTAGTTCGGCGTGTACTCGGAGTCGATGGCGGGCGCGACCGTCGACAGGATCTGCGGCTCTGCGAAGAGCTGCAGCGTGCCGATGATCGAGAAGACCGTCGTGAGCACCAGGGCCGGCGCGATGAGCGGGATCTGGATCCGCCACGCGACCTGGAACGCGTTCGCGCCGTCCACCCTCGCGGCCTCGTAGACCTCGCCGGGGATCGACTTCAACTGCGCCACGATGATGAGCATGTTGTAGCCGGTGTACGTCCACGTGACGATGTTCGCGATCGACCAGAGCACGCTGTTCGCGCCGAGGAAGTCCGGCTGCAACCCGACGGCCTGCAGCATCGACACGATCGGCGACAGCCCCGGCACGTACAGGAACGACCAGAGGATCGTCGCGATGACCCCGGGGACGCCGTACGGCATGAAGTAGACCGCACGGAAGAAGCCCGGCCAGCGGGCGCTCGCCGACTCGAGGAGCAGCGCGAGGATCGTGCACGCGATGATCATCACGGGCACCTGCACGACGCCGAACAGCAGCATCCGGCCGATCGACGCGACGAAGCCGCTGTCGTTCAGCGCGGTGACGTAGTTGTCGAAGCCGGCGAACCGGCCGGTGACGCCGTCCTCGCCGAAGAGTCCCTGCCGGTCGACGGTCGTGAACGACTGGAACAGGGCGCTGATGATCGGGATGATGAACGTCAGCACGAACAGGGCGAGGAACGGGGCGAGCAGCATCCACGGCGCACGCTTCTGCGCGACCGTGGCCTTCGTGCTCGTGCGGAACCCGGTCTTCGTGCTGGTCGACTGGCCGGGCTTCGTGCTGGTCTGCTGGCTCATCGTGCCGTCCTGACGCTGAGGCCCTTGTCCTTGAAGGACTGGACGATCTCCTTCTGCGCGAGCTCCACCGCGTCGGTGAGCTTGAGCCCGCTGGTGAGCTTGCGGCGGAACTGGTTCTGCAGGCTCGTGAAGGCCGACTGCGTCACCGGCGACCACGACCAGTCGATGTTCTGCTCCTTGGCGGCGGGGACGAAGACGTCCTCGTTGTAGTTCTGGCCGGAGAACCACGGGCTCGGCTTCTCGCGTTGCTTGCCGATGTAGTCCTTCGCGGGCGACCAGCCGATGCCGCAGTACTTGATCATCGCGTCGATGCCCGCCTTCGAGGTGGTCATCCACGTGATGAACTCGAGCGCCTCCTTCGGGTGCTGCGAGTTCGCGAGGACCGCGGCGGTCGACCCGCCGATCGCACTCGAGCCGAAGCCGGTGTCGCCCCACTTCTGCATCGGCGCGACCTTCCACTTGCCCTCGCCGCCCTGCACCGACTCGATGAGTGCGTCACCCCAGCTCGCGCTCGTGACGGCCGCGATCTTGCCGCTCGCCGCCGAGGCGTACCAACCGGGCGAGTACGCGCCGGCGCTGGTGTCGACGAGCTTGTCGTCGATGACGCCGTCGAAGAACTCGGCGACCATCAGGGTCTTGTCGTCCGTCATGTCCACGACCCACTCGTCGCCGTCGACCTTGAACCACCGGGCGCCGGCCTGCTGCGCGTACGCGGCGAAGGGCGACGCGTCGGCGACCGGGAACACCTCGAGGTAGTTCTGCGGCCCGGTCTTGCGGACCTTCTCGGCGAGCTCGCGCCACTCGTCCCACGTCGCCGGGGGCTCACCGCCGGCCTGCTCGAGCAGGGCCGTCTGGTAGTAGAACCCCATCGGGCCGGTGTCCTGCGGGATACCGTAGACACCGTCGACGAACGAGACCTGCGCCCAGGCGGCGTCGTCGTACTTCGCCTGCACGTCCTTCGCGCCGTAGCGGGCGAGGTCCACCAGGCCGTTCGCGAGCATGAACTCCGGGATCTGCCGGAGCTCGACCTGCCCGATGTCCGGGCCACCGCCGGCCGCCAGCGCGGAGTACATCTTCTGGTACCCGCCGCTGTTGCCGCCGGGGATCCAGTTCGCGTTCACCTGGATGTCCGGGTGCGAGGCGTTCCAGACGTCGCAGACCTTCTGCAGGTCCTTGAGCCAGGCCCAGTAGGTCAGCGTGACCTTCTGGCCGCTCGCGGCGGCGGGGATGACCGCCGCCTTGTTCACGTTCGTCGAGCCGGGGACCGCGCATCCGGCGAGCAGGCCGGTGGCGGCCGCTCCGATCCCGAATCCGAACAGCTGTCGTCTCGTGAGTGGTCGTCGTGGGTTCGATGGCGTCATTGCCTGCACCTCGGTTCGTCGTCGAGCGGGGTTGAGCACACCCAACCACAAAACCGAGCGCTGGTGCAGTTTCGACTTCGGTCTGAACGTTCGCTCCGACCTGCGAACGCGCATCGGAGCGGCGGTGGAAGGTGGGGGACCACGACAGCCGGACCGGCGACGAACGCCACCTCCGGCACGAACGGGAGGAGAAGCGATGACCGATCGCGGGAACACCACCCACCGGCCCGAACTCGACGAGCAGCTCGCGCACGAAGCGCAGAGCATCGTCCAGGGGCACGGCAGCAACAGTCACGTCGAGGAGTTCCGACAGTCCGAGCCGGTCCCCGACGACACCGACGACGCCGAGACCGTCGCGGCCTCGGGCTACGACGGTGCCGTCGAGGGTGAGCTGCTGGACGACACCACGAGCACCGTCGCCGAGGACGACGCCGACGGCGCGGGAACGCCGGTCTACACGACCGAGACCGACCAGGTCTCCGAGGGGAAGGTGGTGGACCATGGCGCAGACGACGCGTGAGACCACGGCACTGCAGCACGATCTCGTCCGCGCCCTGCAGGAACCGGGCACCTGGACGTGGGCGTACGTCGACGCGTCGGGCAACCGTGAGGACCCGCGTCGCATCGCCGCGCTCCAGCGCCGGTCCGTCTCCGACGGGCTGAAGGAACAGGGTGGGTCCGCGCGGGCGATCGAGATCATCGAGGAGGAACTCGTCGAGCAGCCCGGGGTCCCGGCGCCGGTCGCACGGTACGTGCTCGTGCGGGACGACGAGCTCGTCCTGAGCGAGGTCCTGCCCGGGCACCTCCGCGGCCAGGAGTCGATCGGCACCGGGGCGGTCCCCGACCTCCTGCCGCTGCTCGCCCACCGGCCGTTCGACCTGCCGTTCCTGGTGGCCGTCGTCGGACGCGAGGGCGGGGGTTCCGTGGCTACCGACTCGGACACGCACCCTCAGGTGACCCCGAGGACGAACAGCGCATCCAGGGCCGCACCGACACGTTGCACTACGCGAAGGCGGGCACCGGGTGGAAGCAGCCGCACTGGCAGGCGCACACCGAGGAGATCTGGAAGCAGACCGCCGGCGAGGTCGCGGCAGCGCTCGAGGAGACCGTCCGTGCGACGTCCCCGCGGTTGATCGTCATCGCCGGGGACATCCGCGCCCGTGAACTGCTCCGCGGCGAACTCTCGTCGTCCACCCGTTCGCTCGTGACCGAGGTCGCCGTGGACCCCCGCGCCGACGACGCGTCCGAGAAGGCGCTCGTGCAGCACGTCAACCTCGCGCTCGCCCGCGTCCTGGCCTCCAGGCGCCACGACGTGCAGGACCTCATCCGCACGCACGAGGGCCGCGGCGACAACGAGAGCGTCAGCGGGATCGGCGCCGTCGTCAGTGCACTGCAGCAGGCCCAGGCGGCCGTCGTCGCCCTCGACGCCGGGGCGCTCGGCGACCGGACGCTCTACGCGCTCGACGCCGCGCCGTGGGTCGCCACCGCTCCCGAGCAGGCAGCGGGTGCCGGTGTGCTCGGGCAGGTGCCGGCCGTGTGCGCGCTCGTCCGGGCGATCGTGCTCACCGACGCCGAGCTCGTCCTGGTGAACGCCGCGTCGCTGCCGAGCGGTGCTGCCGCGACGGCGCTGCTGCGGTGGCCGGTGGGACCCGCCGTCCCGGCCTGAGACGCATGCGAGGCGCACCCCGTCCGTGCGTCCGTCCGTCCGCCCGCCCGCCGCATGCTTCATGGAGCAGGAATCGTCGGGTCGCAGCTCGCGACCCGACGATTCCTGCTCCCCGGGCGCACTCGGCGTCGGCGTGCGCGGTCCCGCGGGTCAGTCGTGCGAGCGGTCGTGGCGTGGCACCAGGGGCAGCGCCAGCACGGGCAGCACCGCCACGATCCCGAACGACGCCGCGAAGCCGAGGGCCCCGACGGAGTGCACCGATCCCCGGGCCGACGGCGCTCGCCGCGATGAACTGCCCCGTGTTCTGGGCCCCGAGTGCCCGACCCGACCAGAACGGCCCAGCCGCCTCGGCGACCGACGATGTAGGCCAGGCCGTTGTCGGCGACCGTCACGCTCGTCGCGATGACCAGGAACACCGCGGCCCCGGCGAGGTGTGTCACGTCGACGAGCGTCAACAGGCCCATCACCACGGCTGCACTCACGGCGACGATCCGCAACGGTCCCACCCGCGAGCCCGCGCGGTCGCTCCAGACCCCCACCAGGATCCGACCGATCGCCCCGACGAACTGCGACGCTCCCACGAGCAGACCGGCCGCCGGTGTCGACCACCCCAACCCGACGAGCCACACCAGCCCGTAGGTCGACAGCGTGAACTGCGGCACGACCAGCAGGATCGACACCGCGTGGACCCGCCACAGGAAGCCGTTCGTCCGGTACGGGTTGTCCGTGACCGCGCAGTCGGCGCGGCCGATCGTGCGGGGGCGCGGCGGGTTGGCGATGCCGATCGCGCAGCACACCGCCAGCACCGCGCAGAGGACGATCGGCAGGACGAGCGCCGCCCGGATGCCGGACGCCTCGGCGAGCTGCGGGACCGTGACCGCGGCCAGCGTCACCCCGAGCGGCTGCGACATCTGCCGGATCCCCATCGCCAGGCCGCGGCGCTCCTTCGGGAACCAGCCCACCACGACGCGCCCGCTCGCGGCGTTCGTCGAGGCACTCGTCATGCCGCCCGCCAGGAACGCCAGCCCGAGCAGCACCGGGTTCCCCGCGGCCGTCCACGCGGCGGCGACCGCGAGGGTCGTGAGCACGAGCCCGCCGGCGATCACGAGGCGCTCGCCGAAGCGGTCGGTGATCGCACCCCAGGCGATCAGTGTCAGGACCATGCCGAACGTCGGTGCTGCGGCGAGGACGCCCGCGAGCGTGAGCGAGAGTCCCCTGCGCGTGCAGGTACGGGATGAGGAGCGCGGGCGCCGAGACGACGAGCGTCCCTGCTGCCTGGGCGGCGACCCCGAGCGCGAGCATCGTCCACGCCCTGCCGGGGATCGGGGGAGTGGTGGTTGCGCGTGGAGCCGTGGTGGTCATCGGAGTCGTTTCGTCGCGGAACTGATTGGTATACCAAAACGGTATACCATTCCGCGACGTCCGCCACTAGGCTGGTGCGCCGTGAGCGAGACGACCGACGAACCGCCCGTGTCGCAGACGAGCCAGCTCTACGACAACCTGCGGTCCGCGATCCTGACGCTCGAGATCGCCCCCGGGGAACGGATCTCCGAGCGGGGTCTCGAGGCGCGCTTCCACGCGTCCCGTACGCCCGTCCGTGCGGCGCTCTCACGGCTCGAGCGCGAAGGGCTCATCCTGCACGAGGGCCGCTCGTGGACGGTCACCCCGATCGACCTCGACGAGATCGCCTCGCTCGCCGAACTCCGTGGCGTGCTGGAACCCGCAGCCGCCCGCCTTGCGGTCGAGCGCGCGTCGGAGGACCAGCTCGCCGAGGTTCGGGCACACCTCGACACCCTCCGCCCGACGCCGGACCAGCAGGCCGGCATCCGGATGGGCTCGACGTTCCACCTCGACCTAGCAGCGCTCGGCGGCAACCGGTTCATCACCGACGCGATCGCCGACGCGCTCACGCGCCTCGAGCGCACGCGGTGGATCGAGGTGCGCACGCCGGAGGCCCGCGACGCCGCCTGGGACGAGCACAGCGCCATCATCGACGCGATGCGCGCCGGCGACGGCGACCGCGCTGCCGACCTGCTCGCCGCACACGTCGCGGGGACGAACGACCGGTTGCTCGCCTGGATCGCGCAGGAACGCCGCCGGCTCCGAGGAGCGGGCATGGCGATCGTCGGCGCGACCGAGCGCTGACCGGACTTACGGTCTCGACGCGCCGTCCTCAGCGGCGTCGATCTGGTCGAAGATCCACGCCGTGCTGCCGTCGGAGTGGTCGAGCAGTGCGTCCTTGACCTCTTGCTCGTCGGTGTTCTGTCGCTGGGAGAGCTTGCTCCCGGAACGTGTCGACTGTGACATGGACTGTCCTTCCCTGCGTGTGTGGGCATCGTGATCCACGCGGGCATGCTGCCCGCCGATGCGCTTCCTCACGGGACGTACTGAGGTCGTCACAGTGTCCCGCCGCTCATCCGCAGAACGCAAGGGGTTTCCGCCAGGTGTGGAGAAGTCGTCCCCGGCGCCTGCCTAGGATGGTGCGGCCGCCGGCTCGCGGCGCGAGGGCAGCGGACGTCACGCAGGCGTCGGACGGGAGGCACGGCTTGGCCGAGCAGCGCACGGCGCCTCCCACGGTCTACGACGTCGCGTCCGCGGCCGGGGTGTCGATCGCCACGGTCTCGCGCGTGCTGCGGACGCCGGACGCGGTCCGCGAGGGCACGCGAGACCGCGTGCAGGCGGCGATCCGGACGCTCGGCTACGTCCCCTCGGGGAACGCCCGCGCCCTCGCCGGCAAGCGCACCGGCGTGGTCGGACTGCTACTGCCCGGGTTCGACGTCGTGCCCGACGAGCGGCCCGACCTCGTCACCGACGGTGGTGTCCGGGTCGTCGACGACCGTCGTCACGTGACGCAGCCGTTCTCGTCCAACCTGTACTTCGACGAGGTCCTGCGCGGCGCCGAGACCGAGGCGTGGCAGCGCGGCCTGGCGCTCATGGTCGCCGCCGGTCGTGGTTCGTCCCGCGACGTCATCGTCAACGACGTCGCCGGCCGGGTCGACGGACTCGCGGTCCTCGCGCAGACCGTGCCGGACGACCTGCTCGAGCACGTCGCCCGGCGCATCCCCGTCGTGGTGCTCGCGGACGACCGGCGCTCGCACGGCTTCGACTCCGTGAGCGTCGACAACGCCGCGGGCATGCGCACGATCGGCGCCCACGTGATCGGGCGGCTCGGCATCCGGTCCCTCGTGTACCTGGCCGGGCCGATCGACTCGCCGGACGACATGGAGCGGTCGGCGGGGTTCCGACAGGCGCTCGACGACCACGGGGTGCCCGCGTCCTCCGTCCGGGTCGTGCACGGCGACTTCGGACGGGTCAGGGCGCGCGAGCTCGCCGCGCAGCTGCTCGAGGGTGCCGAGGTGCCGCGGGCGATCGTCTGCTCGAACGACCAGTCCGCGCTCGGGGTGCTCGACGCCGCCGGGGCCCGCGGGGTGCGCGTCCCGGAGGACCTCGTCGTCACCGGCTTCGACGGCATCGACGCCGGACGGTTCTCGGCGCCGCCGCTGACCACCGTGCACCAGCCGATGGGTGCGCTCGGGCGGGCGGCCGTCCGGGCGATCGTGGACCGGCTCGAGCGGCGCGAGGGTCCTCCGCGCGCGATGCGCCTGCCCGTCGAGGTGCTCCTCCGCGAGAGCTGCCCGCCGTCTCTCTAGCCGACGGCGCCGGCACCGCGACCGGCGGGCCGCCGAGATCGCACAATGCGTCGCGTTCGTGGCCGGCGGGCGGCACTTCGTGCGACCTCACCGGACGTGAGCGGCGTGTTGCGCCACTTCGTCGCGCCCGCGCCGCACGCCCCGCCGAGATCGCACAATGCGTCACGCTCGTGGCCGATGGGCGGCACTTCGTGCGACCTCGCCGGACGTGAGCGGCGTGTTGTGCCACTTCGCCGCGCCCGCCCTCCCCGCGTGCCCTCCTTGTGCCGCCCCGGGAAAGAATCCCCGACCCGACACCCGCTTGCAGAACGCGATGTAGCGCATACATTGTCCCGGTACCCACTCGACACGGAGGTCGACCGAGCAATGACGCTTCCCCCACAGCGCACGCGCGGGCAGCTTGACCCGCACCCCGGCCACCCGCCGCGGTCGGCGCAGCCGCATCATCGCGGCGATCGCCAGCATGGCGGTCGTGGCCCTCGTGGCCACCGGCTGCAGCATCCAGGTCCGCTCCCAGCCGGACCCGAGCATCGGCAAGGACACGATGCTCATCAACGCGGACCACGGCAACCCGCTGTTCGACCGCAACTTCAACCCGTACATCGCGAACGCCCGCACGGCGTCGAAGTGGATGTACGAGCCCCTCATCGAGGTGAACCCCCTCGACGGCAAGCGCAACCCGTGGCTCGCGAGCTCGTGGTCGCAGCCCGACGCGAAGACGATCGACATGACGATCCGCAGCGGCGTCGAGTGGTCGAACGGCGACGCGTTCAGCGCGAAGGACGTCGTCTTCACCTTCGACCTGCTGAAGAAGTTCCCGGCCATGGACGTCAAGGGTGCCTGGCAGCACATCGACACGATCGAGCGGCAGGGCGACCACGTCGTCTTCCACCTGAAGAGCGACGACGTCCCGAGCCTGACGATCATCGGCCAGACGTACATCCTCGGCGAGCAGCACTGGGGCAAGGTCAAGGACCCGACCACGTGGCGCGACCCGAACCCGGTCGGCACGGGCCCGTTCGTGCTCGGCAACTACACCGACCAGCAGTACTCGATGGACAAGAACAAGCGGTACTGGCAGGCGGACAAGATCGCCATCAAGCACCTCATCCTGCCCGCGACGAACACGCAGCTCGACACCGTCACGCGCGGCTACGACTGGGCGTACTCCTTCATCTCCGACGTGCAGGGCACCTGGGGTGCTGCATCGAAGACGAACACGTACTGGTTCCCACCGGGCGGCGTGATCGGCCTCATCCCGAACCTCACGAAGGCGCCGTACAACGACGTCAACGTCCGCCGGGGCATCTCCCTCGCGCTCGACCGTGACGACATCGCCGAGACCGCGACCGAGGGCAACCTGAAGGCCGCGGCGCAGACCGGGCTGATCCTGCCGAACCAGGAGCAGTACGTGAACCCCGACATCCCGGACAAGGGCGTCATCACGCAGGACGTCTCCGCCGCGAAGGCCGCCTTCGCGAAGTCCGGCTGGGTGGAGCAGGACGGCAAGATCGTGAAGGACGGCAAGCAGCTGTCGATCACGATCACCACGGCGAACGGCTACTCCGACTGGCTCCGCGCCGCGCAGGAGGTCCGTCGCGACCTCACCGCCATCGGCGTCAAGGTCACGATCAGTGCGCCGCAGCCCGCCGGCTACCAGCAGGCCATCAACAACGGCACGTTCGACATGGCGATGGGCGGCATGGGCAACGGCGACGTCTTCCAGGCGTTCAACTCCCTGCTGAGCTCCGACTTCTACCAGCCGGTCGGCAAGTCGACGGTGAACAACTACGAGCGCTACAAGAACGCCGACACCCAGAAGCTGCTCGACGAGTACAAGGCCACCACGGACACGGCGGAGCAGCAGGAGATCCTCGACCAGCTGCAGGAGGTCGTCTACAACGACCTGCCCGTGATCGGCATGTACTACGGCGGGCTCTGGGGCCTGTTCAACACCGGCAAGTTCGTCGGGTGGCCGAGCGCGAAGGACCCATACATGGCGCCGCAGAACTACGACTCGGCACCGCTGCTGATCTTCTCGAAGCTCCGGCTCCGTGACAGCGCAGCCGGCCGGGCGATCATCACGGCCGAAGAGGACCAGAAGTGAAGTACATCCTCCAGAAACTCGTCCTCTTCGTCCTGACCCTCTGGGCCGCGGTCACGCTGAACTTCGTGCTGCCGCGCCTCATGCCGGGCAGCCCGACCGACGCCGCCCTGGCGAAGCTCAGCCAGAACGGCCCGGTCACCGACGCCACCAAGAAGGCCATCGAGGCGCAGCTCGGTGTACCGAGCGGCAACCTCTGGGACCAGTACGTCAGCTACCTGCACCAGGTCATCACGCTGGACTTCGGGACGAGCTACACGTTCTACCCGCAGCCGGTCGGTGACCTCGTCGCCCGGGCGCTGCCGTACACGCTGATCCTCGTCGGCGTCGTGACGATCCTCGCGTTCGTGCTCGGCACCCTCATCGGCGTCGGGGCGGCGTGGAAGCGCGGCACCTGGCTCGACTCGCTGCCCACCCTGTCGGGCTCGTTCATGTCGACGTTCCCGTACTTCTGGACGGCGCTCCTGCTGCTGTTCTTCCTCGGGTACGTGGCGCACTGGTTCCCGACCACGGGCGCCTACTCGGCGACGACGACGCCCGGACTGAGTGGCGCGTTCATCGGCGACGCCTCGCAGCACGCGGTCCTGCCGGCCGTCACGATCCTGGTGACGAGCCTCGGCGGCTGGATCATCGGCATGCGCAACGCGATGATCAACACGCTCGGCGACGACTACGTGACCTTCGCCGAGGCGAACGGCCTCGGGGGGCGCACCGTCGCGATCCGCTACGCGGCACGCAACGCGATCCTGCCGAACCTGACCGGCTTCGGGCTGGCGCTCGGTGGCGTGGTCGGCGGTTCCGTGCTGGTCGAGCAGGTGTTCGGCTACCCGGGCATCGGCTACCTGCTGTTCAACGCCGTGATCGGGCAGGACTACCCGCTCATGCAGGCCCTCTTCCTGATGATCACCGTGTCGGTGCTCATCGCCAACTTCATCGTGGACGTCCTCTACGGCGTCCTGGACCTCGAGGACACGACGATGAGCACAGTCGCAGTACGCACTCAAGACGCCCCCGAGCAGCAGACACCGTCCCGCTGGCGCAGCATCGGCCGCCAGCTCGGCGTCGTCTGGTCGAACACCAAGGCCCGGATCGGCATCATCATCCTCGCCGTGTTCGTCCTCATCGCGATCGCAGCCCCGCTCCTCGCGCCGTACGGCGCCAGCCAGAACGGCTTCCCCGAGGAGTCAGGACGCCACCGGCGCGCACTGGATGGGCACCACCGCCGCCGGCGAGGACGTGCTGTCCCAGATCATCTACGGCGCCCGCATCTCGGTCATGGTCGGCGCGGTCGCCGGCATCCTGTCCACGCTCGTCGCCGTCGCGATCGGCCTCCAGCTGGGGCTACGTCCGCGGCTGGATCGCCGAGGTCATCGGCTTCATCGTGAACCTCTTCCTCGTGATCCCGGGCCTGCCGCTCATGATCGTCATCGCCGCGTACCTGCAGAACGGCGGCATCGCGGTCATCATCGCGGTCATCGTCGTGACCGGCTGGGCGTGGGGCGCTCGCGTCCTGCGCAGCCAGACGCAGTCGCTCCGTGGTCGGGACTTCGTCACCGCCGCACAGTTCTCCGGTGAGGGCGCGACCCGCATCGTCTTCCGCGAGATCCTGCCCAACATGACGAGCCTCATCGTCGGGTCGTTCTTCGGTGCGGCGACGAGTGCGATCCTCGCCGAGGCGGGCCTCGAGTTCCTCGGACTCGGCGACTCGTCGATCGTCAGCTGGGGCACGATCCTCTACTGGGCGCAGAACTCGAACGCGCTGCTCACCGGCCAGTGGATCCTGCTGTTCGCCCCGGGCCTCTGCATCGCGCTCCTCGCGATGAGCCTGACCCTCATCAACTTCGGCGTCGACGCCGTGTCCAACCCGCGACTGCGCGAGGGCGCGCGTCGCAAGAAGGAGAAGACCGCATGAGCGGCTCGCGATCGCAGGCAGCAGACGGCCTGGAGGCGCGGGACGGCGCCGCCACGCGCCTCCAGGTTGCAGACGGTGACGTCCTGCTCGACGTCCGCGACCTGTCGGTCGTGTACGAATCGGCCGGTCAGACGGCCGTCCAGGCCGTCGACCACGTGTCCTTCCAGCTCAAGAAGGGCGAGTTCGTCGGCCTGGTCGGCGAGTCCGGCTCGGGCAAGTCGACCCTCGGCTACGCGCTCACCCGGCTGCAGAAGCCGCCGGCGCGCACCAACGGCGGCAACATCGTCTTCGCCGGGCACGACATCCGCGACCTCGACGACGAGGCGCTGCGGCAGCAGCGTCAGGGCGGCTTCGCGATGGTGCTGCAGTCCGGCATGAACGCGCTGAACCCGGTGCGGACCATCCGGAACCACTTCATCGACATCTTCAAGGCCCACGGCCACGTGCCGCGTGACCGCTGGGACGCCCGGATGAAGGAGCTCATCGGCAAGGTGAAGCTCCCCGTCTCGATGCTGGCGCGCTACCCCGGCGAGCTCTCCGGCGGCATGCGACAGCGGGTGTCGATCGCCCTGGCGCTCTCGCTCGAGCCGCGTCTCATGGTCTTCGACGAACCGACCACGGCGCTCGACGTCCTCGTGCAGCACGCGGTGATGGACACCATCATCGAGCTGCAGCGGACCGAGGGGTTCACCGCAGTCCTCATCAGCCACGACCTCGGCATCGTGCTCGAGGCCACCGAGCGCGTGCTCGTCATGCACGAGGGGCGCATCGTCGAGGACAACGACTCGAAGTCGATCCTGCGCGACCCGCAGGACGAGTACACGCAGATGCTGCTGTCGCACTACGCCGACCCGCGCGCCGAAGTGGTCAGCCTGCCGGGCTTCCCGGACCGCTCGCAGCGCTCGGTCTCCCGTCAGGAGACGACGTCGTCGTTCGCCACCGTCGGGTCCCGCGAGCGCTCCGCCGCGAAGAACCCGATCGTGGTGGACGACCTGGTGAAGACCTACGCCCCGCCGCGCCGCGGTGAGGACCCGGTCCGTGCGGTGCGCGACGTGTCGTTCACCCTCGAGCCCGGGCAGTCCCTCGCGCTCGTCGGACAGTCCGGGTCGGGCAAGTCGACCATCGCGAAGATGCTCACCGGCGTCGAGAAGCCGACCTCGGGCACCGTCCGGTTCGGCGACCTCGACGTGGCGCGACTCGGCCGACGCGGTCTGCGTGACCTCCGGTCCGAGGTGCAGATGGTCTTCCAGGACCCGTACGCCGCGCTCAACCCGCTGCACACGGTCGAGTACACGCTCACCCGGCCTGTCGTGAACTACACCGGCCTGACGGGGCGTGACGCCCGCCGTCGCGTCCTCGAGCTCCTCGACACCGTGGGCCTGACCCCGGTGGAGCAGTTCGCGCAGAAGCTCCCGCACCAGTTGTCCGGTGGGCAGCGGCAGCGCGTGGTCATCGCCCGCGCGCTGGCGTCCGACCCGCAGGTGATCATCGCCGACGAGCCGGTCTCGATGCTCGACGTGACCCTGCGAGCCGGCGTGCTCGCGCTGCTCGAGGACCTCCGCGAGCAGTGGGGCGTCTCGCTCCTCTACATCACGCACGACCTGCTGAGTGCCCGGCTCATCACCGACGACATCATGGTGCTGCACGACGGCGCCGTGGTGGAGCGGGGCCGCACGGCCGAGGTGCTGCAGAACCCGCAGGACCCGTACACGATCGACCTGCTCGACGCGGTGCCGAACCCGCGGCGGGCACTGGCGGAAGGACGACTGTGACCACCCTGCACGAATTCCCCCTCGTTCCCGCGTTCGGACACCTGCCGACCCCGGACGGCGTCGACGTCGTCGGCATCGACCTGCCGGTCGGCGCGGCTCACCGCCTACCGCGTCGTCCCGACCGGGGCGTCGAAGGGCACGGTGCTGATCGTCCCCGGCTACACCGGCTCGAAGGAGGACTGGCGGACCTTCCTGCCCGTCCTCCGCGACGCCGGGTGGACCGCGGTCGCGATCAGCCGCCGCGGCCAGGCCCGGTTCGGCAGCACCGACGGAACCGCGCGACTACTCGCTCGACGAAGAGGCAGCGGACGTCGTCCGGGTCGCCGCACTGCTCGACGACGGCGCCCCCGTGCACCTCATCGGGCACTCGCTCGGTGGCGTGATCGTGCGCGCGGCCGCCATCGCTTCGCCGTCCTCCTTCCGCGACGTCGTGCAGTTCTGCTCCGGGCCGTACGGCTGGCCGTACCGCAAGGTCACCGAGCTGACGATCATGCGCGACACCGGCGGGAACAACCGGCAGCTGTTCGACTCGACCAACCCGCTCTGGGCGTACCGGCCGGACGAGGAGCTGCCCGACGACGTCCGGATGGTCCGCGATCGCTTCGACGCGACGAGCCCGCTCAGCGTCATCGCCGGAGCGCACATCCTCGAGGACCACACCGACGCGTCCGACGAGCTCCGCGCCACCGGCCTGCCGGTCCTCGTCACGCACGGGGAGTGGGACGCGGCCTGGCCGATCCCGTGGCAGCGCGAGATGGCCGAGCGCACCGGGGCCTCGTACGAGGTCATCCCGACGAGCTACCACGGCCCCCAGGTCGAGAACCCGCAGGCGACGGTCGAGGTCTTCGACGCGTTCTTGTCCGCCCACCGAAAGGCACCATCATCAGCACACTGCAGTTCCCCGACGGCTTCCTCTGGGGTGCCGCCACCGCCGCCCACCAGATCGAGGGCAACAACGTCAACTCGAACTGGTGGGTGCACGAGCACGAGCCGGACACGACGATCGTCGAACCCTCCGGCGACGCCGCGGACAGCTACCACCGGTACCGCGAGGACATCCGCATCGCCGCCGAGCTCGGCCTGAACTCGTACCGCTTCAGCATCGAGTGGGCCCGCATCGAGCCGGAGCGCGGGTTCGTCAGCCGTGCCGAGGTCGACCACTACCGCCGCATGGTTGACGCCTGCCACGAGTTCGGCATCGAGCCGATCGTCACGCTCATGCACTTCACCGTGCCGCGATGGTTCGAACGCGACGGCTTCTGGCGGGCACCCGACGCCGCCGACCTGTTCGCCCGGTACACCGAGGCTGCGCTCCCCGTGGTGCAGGACGGCGTCCGCTACGTCTAGAAGGGGGTTGAATGTGTGGGATGAAATGGGTTGTGTACGATCAACGAACTGAACATCGCGGCGATGCTCGCGGGCGGCGAGGACGCGGCGAACCTGGTGGCGTACGGGCTGCCGAACCCGGACCTCGGCGTGGCCGACGCCCTGCTGGCCAGCCACAAGCGGTCGCGCGAGGTCCTGTCACAGGTGTCGGGCCTCCAGTCCGGGTGGACGATCGCGACCCAGGCCTTCAAGTCGACCGGCGAGCCCGGCGCCGACGCGATGCTCCGCGAGTACGGGTACCCGCGCGACGACTGGTACCTCGAGAACGCCGCCGGCGACGACTTCCTCGGTGTGCAGGCCTACACCCGGACCTTCATCGGGCCGGACGGGCCCCTGCCGGTCGCCGACGACGTCGAGACGACCCTGACCGGCTGGGAGTTCTACCCCGAGGCCTCCGCCGACGGACTCCGCAGCGCGTGGGAGCTCTCCGGCGGCGTCCCGCTGATGATCACCGAGAACGGCATCGCCACCGCGGACGACACTCGTCGGCAGGCGTACACGCAGGGCGCCCTCGAGGGCATCCACCGCTGCATCGAGGACGGCATCGAGGTCCTCGGGTACCAGCACTGGTCGCTGCTCGACAACTACGAGTGGGCGTCGGGCTTCCGTCCGACGTTCGGGCTCGTGTCGTGGACCCGGTGACGTTCGAGCGCACGCCGAAGCCGTCCGCGCACTGGTACGGCGGCGTCGCGCGGGCGAACGCCCTCGACACCGCCGGGGCTCAGCTCCCCCGCGGTACTGCGTCAACTGCTCCGCGACGGCTCCGTCGCGGAGCAGTTCCGCGCGGTCGGTCGCGGTCGATCCACTCGTCGTCCGCGGCGGACACGTCGACGTCGAGGGTGAGCGCGACCCGCACCGTGTCGACGTCGCCGGAGTCGACCGCCGCGATCAGCAGCGTCGCGCCGCGCGACCCGCGTGCCCTGGTGTCCGCACCCGCTTCGGCGAGGGCGCGCACGATCGCCGCGTGGCCGCCCCACGCCGCGCGGACGATCGGGGTGTTGCCGTCGCTGTCACGCGCCTCCAGGTCCGCACCCGCACCGAGCAGGACAGCGAGGGCGCGTCGCGCGTCGCGGTCGATCGCCAGCGTCAGGGGCGTCCGTCCGTCCACGTCGTGGAGCTCGAGGACGCCCTCGGCGGACGAGTTCCTCGAGCATCTCTGGGCGGTCGAACCAGGCGGCGGCGTGCAGCGGGGCGAACCCCACCGTGGGTCGAGGTCGTCGACGTCGCTGGCGTCGTCGGCCAGGTGCAGGCCGCCCAGGTCGCCGTACGCGGCGGCCTCGGACCACCTCGTCGGCCCACTCCACCCAGCCGTCCGGCACGGGGCCGTGCCAGCCGCGGGGCGGGCGCGCGTCGAGCGTGGTGAAGGAGTCCTCGTCGACGCTCCGGACCTCGACGCTGACGTCCGTGAAGCGGATCGTGACCTCGCCGACGGGGGAGACCAGCAGCCGGAGCTCCCAGCCGTCGACCGGCGTGTTCGACCTCGCCCCGCAGGACGTGGGCGTCGCCAGCGAGCAGTGACCCGGGGTCGATCGAGGCGGGGTCGAGTACGGCGTCGGCGAAGCGGAGGCTCACGCGTGCGTGGTTCCACCGCCGCCAGAGGCCCTCCGGGGTGTCGAGCCTCGTCGTTCCGCACCACGACCTGCGCGTGCAGGACCACCGGGTCGGGTTCGCCGTGGTCGGGAAGCGCTGCGGTGTCGTCACTCGGCTCCGAGGCGTGGCGTCTGCTGGCCTCGACGCGCCACGTGGCGATGCGCGAGTCCGTCCACCGGACGGTCGCGAGGGCGGCGATCCACGGGGAGCGTCCTCGAGCAGTCGGGTGAGGTGTTCCGTGTGTCCCTCGAAGTCCTCGAGGGACACGTAGCCCACCGAGGGCCAGTTCACTCGACTCCACCGCACGGGTCGACCCTACCGGGCAGGAGCCCGCCGTCCGCCGGGCGAGCGGTTCAGGTCCGGAGCAACGGGCGGTCCACCGCGAACCACACGACGACGGCGGCACCGACCGCCACCGAGCCGGCGACGACCGCGACGAGGGCGGCCGTGACGGGGGAGACGCCGTCGACGACGAAGCCGACCGCAGCCACGGTGACCGGCGCGATCACCGGGTGGGTGAGGTAGAGCGCGTAGGAGGCGTCGCCGAGGGTGACCACCGCCGGACCGATGACACGGCGCAGCGCGGGTTCCGCCGCGATGACCACGCCGATCGTCGTCGCGGCGATCGGCAGAGTACCAGCGGTCGACGGGCTCGCCCCCGAGCGAACCGACCACCGCGGAGAACGCGACGAGCGCACCCAGCCGTGCCAGCGCGGTGCCCGTGCGACGGTCGGCCGCCCAGTGCGCCACCACCATGCCGGCGAGGAAGCAGAGCACGATCGGGTCGGCGTAGAACTGCCACGCGGGGTGGTCGTCCGGTCGAACACCGAGGCGACGGCGAGTGCGCCGAGCGCCACCGTGGCGACGACGGACGGCGACCGTCGGCACAGCAGCGCGATCGTGATGACCAGGTAGAACGCCAACTCGAACACGAGCGTCCACTCGACCGTGTAGAGCGGTTGCACGATGCCGTCCTCACCGCGTGCCGGCAGGAAGAGGAACGACGCCGCGACGTAGCCCGGGTCGAGGGTCGCGCGTTGGAGTTCACCGGGGGCGAGCAGTGCCGTCCCGAGCTTCAGCGCCGTGAGCAGCCAGGCGAGCGGGACGATCCGGACCAGGCGGCGTCGCAGGAAGTCCTGCCACGTCGGCGTCGGGCTGCGGCTCGTCACCAGGACCGCGACGAACCCGCCGATCGCGAAGAACACCGCGACGCCGATCTGACCGGTCGGGACGACCGGCAGGTCGACGCCCAGCCGATCGGCGACGTACGTCGGCACGTGGAACGCCACGACGAGCAGCGCCGCGACGAACCGGAGTGCCTGGACGCCGAGGAAGGTGCCGGCCGCGTGCGTGGTGTGCATGCGGCTCAGCGAACCGCACGATCCCCCGGATCACGGAGTTCTCCACATGCATGTCAGGCGTGATGGACAACTTCGCGTTCCCCGAGCGGGCCGGGCGCCTTCGTGACCTCGCGCATCACCACGCAGCCGCTCACGAGCAGCCAGAGCATCGGCGTCGACAGGTCCGGGGTGGCGACCGACTTGGCGACGAGGAGAGCGAGGAGCCCGACCATCGCGGGCACCGTCGCCCGTGCACGGGCAGCGTCCCGCACGAGCGCGAGCACCGCGAGGACGAACAGGACCACGCCGGCGGCGCCGACCGTGGCGAGCAGCGAGACCGCGAACGACGACGAACGGTTCGATCCCAGTCCCGCTCCGAACCCCCAGGTGTCGGTGAAGACGTGCAGTCCGATGGCATCGGCGGCCGATCGCGAGTCGAAGGACTGGCTGCCGAGCTTGTCGCGGACGAGGTCGGCGATCGGGGCCGTTGAGGGTCTCGCCGCCGGCCAGGACGACGCACGCGATGCCGATGGCACCGAGGACGAACCACGGCACGTGGCGTCCTCCGTTGAGCAGGAACCGGACGACGGCGACGAGCGCGGCCGTCCCGATCGCGATCCCGCTGGCGACCACCGCCGTGCCGGATGCCGACGCCAGCAGCGCGACCGCCGCGAACACCGCCAGCCAGATGCGGACGGTCCGCCGGCGACCGCTCGACGTCACCGCGCCGGCGATCGCGAGTGCGGCCACGGCCAGCGCGAACGATGCCAGCTCGCTCGGCTCCGAGAACACGCCGCGCCACCGCCCGTCACCGCCCGAGCTGTAGTCGACGCCGAGCGTGTCGAACACACCGCCGAAGACGTCGAGCCCGAGCATCGTGAGCACCGAGCGGACGACGCTCAGGCCGATGCCCGTCCACGCAGCCACGACCAGGGCCGTGCGCGCCGTGCCGGTCCGCGCCAGGAACACGACGGCCACGAGCGCGCTGCACAGGTAGGCGGGCTGCACGAGGTTGCTGATCGAGTAGGCCAGCGCGGACGGTGCACCCACCTGTTCGTCGATGCCGAGGCGCGGCTAACAGCACCGGGATGCCGTCGAACGCCCACGGTGCCAACCCGGTGACGGCAACGGACCAGACCGCGAACGCGACGAGGAACGAGACCGCGACGGGTGCCCGCCACCGGCGCTGCCCGGGAGCCGGGGCCGCCCCCGCGACCACGGCCGTGACCGCGAGCAGTGCGACGCAGGTGAAGACGGGGACGGCCAGTCCGCCGACGAGGACCCCGGCGGATGCCGGAACGCCGGCGCCGAAGCCCAGGGCGACCGCGACGAAGACCGGTCGGCGGGTGAGCAGGCCGTACCCGGCACAGGCCAGCGCCAGCAACCCCAGGAGCGTCATGCTTCTCTCTCAACCGATATGAAAAGATGGTACGCTATATTTCACACGTCAACAACCCGGAGGTACGATGACGCTCACGCAGTTCTTCGCCGTGATCCGGCGACGCCGATGGTGGGTCGCCGCCATGACGCTGCTCGGCGTCTCCGCAGCGGTCGCGATCTCGCTCGTGCAGACGCCGATGTACCGTGCCGAGACGTCCGTGTTCGTCTCGGTCAGCGGCAGCTCGACCGTCAACGACCTGAGCCAGGGCGGGACGTTCTCGGAAGCGCGGGTCGCCTCGTACGCGCAGCTCGCGACGAGTCCGAGTGTCCTGCGGGCCGCCGCCCGGGCAGCGCACGTCGACGACTCCGTCACGGAACTGCAGCGGTCGGCCCGCGACCCCGACCGCCGACACCGTGATCCTCGCGATCACCGCCACCCAGGCCGACCGCACCGCCGCCGCCGCGCTCGCCGACGCCGTCGCGAAGACGATGATCTCGGTCGTCGGCGGCATCGAGCGCACCGACGAAGCCGGGGACACGCTCGTCAAGCTCAGCGTCTTCCAGAAGGCATCCGTCCCTGCTGCACCGGTGACGCCTCGCGTGCCGGTGAACGTCGCGCTCGGGCTCCTCGGCGGACTCGGGATCGGGATCGCCGCAGCGCTGATCCGCCAGACGGTCGACACGAAGATCCGCTCCGTCGAGGAGCTGCAGGCGCTCACCGACGCCACCGTCCTCGCGGAGATCCCGGTCGACGAGGACATGCAGCAGTCGCCGCTGATCGCACCCGACAACGGCTACTCGGTGCGTGCCGAGGCATTCCGGCAGCTCCGCACGCACCTCACCTTCACGAACATCGAAGGCGGGTCGCAGACGGTCGTGGTCACGAGTGCGCGTGCCGGGCGAGGGCAAGCCGTCGACCGCCGTGGAACCTCGCGCCGGAGCTGCTCGCGCAGAACGAGCATCGTGTCCCGTGCTCCTCGACGCCGACATGCGACGACCGTCCACGAGCGACACCCTCGGGATCGAGAGCCGTGGCTGGCTGTCGACGGTCCTCACCCACCAGGTCGAGCTCGAGGACGCGATCCAGGTCGTCGGTGACCACGGGCTCCACGTGCTCTCCGCCGGCCGGGTCCCGCCGAACCTGAGCGAACTCCTCGGCCTCGCGCGGCATGGCGCTGATGATGGAGACCGTCGCCGTCGACTACGACTACGTCATCATCGACGCGCCGCCGGTCCTGCCGGTGACGGACCTCGACCGTGCTGGCAAGGACACGCGTCCGGCGTGCTCTTCGTCAGCCCCGTCGACGGCCAGTGTGACCAACGGCGAGGTGCAGCACGCGTTCGAGACCCTGCATGCCCTCGACCTCCGGGTGCTCGGCGTCGTCGCGAATCAGGGTCACCGCGCAGCGCCGCCCGTCGATGTACTACGCGCACGAGCAGAAGACCCCGGCCAGCGAGAGTCCGCGCCGCGCGTCGCCGAGCCTCGGAAGGCGGGTCCGCCGCACGAGCACGATGCCTCTCGACCGTGCTCTTCGTCTGCGAGGGGAACGCCTCGCCGCCTCGCCGTGCGCCATGGTGGCGTTCCGCGAACGCTGGCGGGCGAGCGGGGCTCCCCGTCCCTCCATGTCACGAGCGCAGGAGCCGCACCGCTCCGGTCGGTGCGAGCGCGCACGCACTCCTCCGTCCCCTTCGTCCCGCATCCGGTCGGTGCCGACGAGCTCGAACAGCACCGCGCCCGTCACCGGATCACCGCCCGCCCTCCCTCCGTGCGCAAGACCGTCGTCGACGATGGAACGGTCGCACCGCGCTGATGTGCTCGACGCCGCGCCGAACCTCGCTCCGCCGTACCTTCACCCTCGTCGAGCTCGAACGCTTGGCCCGTGCCGTCCTGGCCGAGGGGACACTTCGCCCGGGGCCGACCTGCAGCAGGTGATCGCGCGGCACCGCCTGCGGATGAGCACCGGCAGCGCAGTGGACGACGTCGCCGACCCCGTCGTCGGTGGCCCCGAGGACTTCCGCTCGATGGTCGAACGCATCGACGACGCACTGTCGGTCATCGTGCCCGTCCTCGTCGACCTGACCACCCCTGACGCTGCACCCGGAGGCACCCGATGACCACGAAGGCCTCATCGTCCACGAGTGGATCGAGCGCATCGGTGGCGCCGAGCGGGTCGTCGACGCGTTCGCCGCGCTCCACCCGGAGGCCGATCTCTTCTGCCTCTGGAACGACCACCCCGACCGCTACCGCGACGGGCGGGTCCACGAGAGCCGGCTCGCGCGGACGCCGCTCCGCGGGCGGAAGGCCGCGTCACTGCCGGTGATGCCCGCCGTGTGGCGTCACGACATCGCGCGTGTCGGCACGTACGACTGGGCACTCGTCAGTTCGCACCTGTTCGCGCACCACGCCCGGGTGAAGGGTGTCGCACCCGAGCGACAGTTCACCTACGCCTACACGCCGGCACGGTACCTCTGACCCCCGAGCTCGACGAGCGCGGCCAGTCGGCAGCCGTGCGAGCCGTCGCACTGTTCTTCCGGGGGGGGGGGGGGGGGGGGCGGCATCGACCGTCGCAACGCCGCCGGCCTGCGGAACCTGGCGGTGGTGAGCGAGTTCGTCCGCGAGCGCGTCGCGCGCACCTGGGGCGTCGACTCCGCCGTCATCGCTCCCCCGGTCGACGTCGAGCGGGTCCGGACCGCGGTCCGTGAGGTCGATGCGCTCGACACCCGCGACCGGCACCTCCTCGAGTCCATGCCGGACGGGTTCGTGCTCAGCGCGTCGAGGTTCGTGCCGTACAAGCGCCTCGAGGTCGCCATCGCGGCAGGCGAGGCCTCCGGTCGCCCGGTCGTCATCGCCGGATCCGGCCCGGACGAGGCTCGGCTCCGAGCGCTGGCGGTCGAGTCCTCGGCCGACGTGCGGATCGTCATCGCGCCGTCCGACGCGCTCCTCGCCTGCCTGCTCGAGCGCGCCAGCGTCTTCGTCTTCCCGGCGGTCGAGGAGCTTCTGGATCATCCCCGTCGAGGCGATGGCCGTCGGCACGCCGGTGCTCGTCGCGGACACCGGTGGCACCCGTGAGACGGTGACCGAACGGGCGGGTGTGCGGCTCCCCGACTTCGAACCGTCCACCCTCCGCGCGGCGGTGGACACCGCTGCCCGCCTCGACCCGGATCACTGTCGAGCGGGCGCGGACGTCTTCGCGCCGGCACGCTTCGACACCGAGGTGTCGGCGTGGATGTCGCTGTGACGAGCACGAACGGCACCACCGGCCGGGTGCCGGTCGTCGCGTTCGTCACGCACTCCGCGAAGATGTCCGGCGGCGAGATCTTCCTGCTGCGGGTCACCAGCGCGATGCAGCGCGTCCTGGCCGCTGGTGGTGCTCGGCGAGCACGGCCCGCTCGAACAGGCCCTCGCGGACCTCGGAGTCGACTGCGATGGTGGTGCCGCTCGCCACGGCCGTGCAGCAGCACACCGCGACGACCGGAGCAGGAAGGGCAGCGCTCGGTAAGGTCGCCAGCGTCGTCGCCGTCGCTCGCCGGCTCGCACGGCTGTTCTCCGATCGCGGGGTGGACGTCGTCGCGACGCACTCCGCGAAGGCGCACGTCTACGGTGCGCTCGCCGGTCGCCTCGCACGTCTCCCGGTCAGCGCGCACCTCCACGGGGTGATCGGCACCGCGGACGTCCGCCGCGGCAACGCGCTGTTCCTGCGGGCGGTCGTGCGGCTCCTGCCGCACCGCGTGATCGCGAACTCCCGTGCGACGGCGACTCCGTCGGTGGTCGTCGTGGTCGCGACGCGATCGTCATCGGCTGTCCGGTCACCCTCCCGGAGACCGTCCTCCCGGCCCCGTCGTGCCCCGTGTTCACCGTCGTCGGACGACTCTCCGCGTTCAAGGGTCAGGACGTCGCCGTCCGCGCCTTCGCACGTGGCCCGGCAGCGCGGTCTCGATCCGAACGCTCGTCTGCGGCTCGTCGGCGGTGCGCTCTTCGATCGTGACGTCGCGTTCGCCGCGTCCCTGCGGGAACTCGTCGACGCCCTCGGCCTCGGCGCGGCCGTGGTCTTCGTCGGGCACGTCGACGACGCCGCGGCCGAGTTCGACCGCTGCACGGTCGCGGTGCACGCCAGCGTGCTGCCCGAGGGCTTCGGACAGGTCGTGATCGAGGCGATGGTTGCCGGCCGCCCCGTCATCGCGAGCGACGCCGGCGGGCCCGGGGAGATCATCGAGCACGGAGTCGACGGACTGCTCGTCCCCGCTGGGGACGTCGATGCGATGGCCACCGAGATGCTGCGCCTCGCCGCCGACCCCGTCGAGCGCAGCAGGATGGCGATCGCCGCGCGTCGCACCGCCGCGCGGTACGACCTCGGCCGGATCGTCGCCGACGTCGAGACGGCGCTGGTCGGGCAGATGCGACCACGGACTGGAGGCGCGGTGCGGTTCCCGACTCGCACCGCGCCTCCAGTCCGTCGTCGCGTCCGGAGCGTCGTTCAGTCCTGGGGGACCGGTACCGTCGCGACGGCGCGACGAGCCGGGACGACAGCGCGCAGACGCAGGAGCAGGTGACGCGTCGACGGGAACGCGGCGAGGCCCGCGAGCCACACGACCGCGGAAGCGCCGCCGGCGACCACCACGGTGAGCAGCGGTGACGTGCTGGCGACGGCCTGGACGACCGCGGCCGTGGCAGCGCACGTGACTGCGACCGTCGCCGGGGCCGTCAGCGGCGCGAGGAGGTCTCGAGACCGAGGTCAGCGCGCTTGGCGATGAAGAGGAACCCGGGCACCACGAGCAGGGCGGTCGAGACGGAGTACCCGGCGGCGACTCCCGTCACACCCCAGATCAGCTCCGACGGCGAAGCCGGCGATCGTGACGGGCCGGAGGACGGCGCACTTCACAGGGTCTGGCGGTTCGCCAGGCCGTGCGCGAGCGCGACGAAGGTCGTGACGCCGGTGACGACCGTGGCCATCGCGAGCGGAGCCATCGCGCGGAAGATCGGCGCGGTGGCGAGCCACCGGAACCGAACAGCGTCACGACGACGGGTTCGGCGAGGACGATCAGGACGGCGAACACCGGCCACAGCACCGCGCACGACAGTGTGAGCACGGAGCGGTACGCGGGGCGGAAGCGTGCGGGGTCGCCGACGAGGCGGCCGAGCGCGGGGACGGCTGCGCGACGCAGCGGCCTGTTCACCTGTTCGACCGGCAGCGTCGAGAGCTGCGCGGCCTGCACGTAGAGGCCGGAGGCCGCGGTGCCGAACAGCGCCGTGACGACGACCCGGTCGACGCTGCGGGACACCCACTCGAGGCCCTGCGACAGGTCGCGCTGCCGGCGAACGCGAGCTCGCCCCGCACCGCGCGGAGCGGTGCGGGGCGGCTGGGGCGCCACGGTGTGACGACGAGGACGATGCCGCAGAGCACGGCTGCGTGCCACGACCGCCTGCAGGATCAGGATGGAGCCCGCGCCCAGGAGCGCTGCGGTGATCGCCGCGGCGCAGGAGACCGCGGCTGCGGTGACCTCGCCGAGACCGATCGGCAGCAGGCGGAGGTTCCGGCCGAGCAATGCCGTCGGGACGGCACCGATGCCGGCGAGGACGAAGACGAGGGCGAGCGCCGGGAACGCCAGTGCGCCCGCGGGCAGCAGATCCGCCGCGACGAACGGCGCGGCCGTGAGGAGGGCGAGGGCGATCGCGCAGCCCGCACCGACGCTGATCCAGTGCAGGGTGCTGGCGCTCGCGCCGGACAAGCCGGGGCGCGGGCGATCAGCCAGGTGACGCCACCGGAGCGGACGAGCTCCGCTCCGGTGACGGCGACGAGGGCCGTGGCAGCGGCGCCGTACTCGGACGGGCCGATGAGCCGCGCGACGACCACGAGGGTGACCAGCTGGAGCAGGAACCGGCTCCAGCTGGTCATCGCGGTGACGAGGGCGCCCTGGTGGCGGCGGACCCGAGGGAACGGGTGTCCGTCCAGTCGGCGGCCGGGGTTCGAACGCGCATCGTCATCCGTTCTCGTGCGGGCGGTGTCAGTGGTTGACGGTGTTCGACTTGCCCTTGTCGGTGACCTTCGGCTTGTCCGGCGTGGAGACGGCGGTTGCCGTCGCCGGTGATCACGACCTTCTTGAGCGACTTGACCTCGATCCCGTTGATCGCGCCCTTGACGGTCAGGTCGTCGACTGCTCCGAGGTGGATGAGCGCGTTCGACGTGGTGACGATCACGGTGGCGCAGTCCGCGACGGTGACCTCCTTGTTGTTGAGGTCGGCGATCGTGGCGGTGCCGTCCGTGCACTCGACCGAGGCCTGCTTGAGCGGCGGCGGAGTGATCTCCGACGTCGGGTTCGTGGTGGGCGTCGACTTCGGGGCCGGCTTCGTGGTCTCGGAGGCGTGGTCGTTCGTGCTACCCGCGGAGCAGCCCGCGAGGACGGCGACGGCGGCGGCACGGCGATGGCGGCGGCGGAGAGGCGTCGGGAGAGCATGGGAGTCCTTTCGGGATGGTTGATATTCATATACTAACAGGTGAAATGCAAAGGCGGGGCGCTTCCTCAGGAAACGCCCCGCCGATGCGGTGTCAGGCGGATTCGACCGTCACACGGGTGATCAGCGGGTGATCACCGTGTTGACGGCGGAGTTGGTGTACTTGCCGCCCTTGCTGAACTGGTGCGCCCAGAACTGGAAGTTCCCGGCCGGCAGGTCCAGCGTCGGGGTGACCGACCAGTTGCCGTCCGTCACCGTCGGCGTACCGAACGCCGTGGCGCTGGCCGGGTTGCTCGGGTCGACACCGGAGACCGAGACGGTCGCGCCGTCGGCACCCGTGCCCGAGATCGTCAGCGCGCGAGCCGCCGCCGATCGTGGAGCCGTTCGTCGGCGAGGTGATCGCGATCGGAGCAGCCGTGCCGTAGTCGAGCGACACGGGGACGCTCGCGGACTCCACGCCGTCGATGGTCTGGGTGACGGCGAGGTTCACCGTGCCCATGCCGACCTTCGTCGGGTCGACCGCGATGCGGTAGTAGCCGCTGTTCTGGTCGACGACTCCGCTGCCGATCTCGTTGCCCTGGTCGTCCTTGACGGTGACCGTGGCGCCCTTGGTCGCCGTTCCGTCGATCCACGCCCATTCCTGGTCGTTCTCCGCGAAGTTGCCCTTCGCGGTCGGAGCGGCGGGCTTGGCGACCTCGGTGTGGATGTTGATGCCGGTGAATTCGATCTTGCCGCCCTTGGTGCGCTGGTTGGCCCAGAGCTGGTAGGCACCGCCGACCGGCAGGGTCAGCGTGTCGTTCGAGACCGACCAGGTGTTGTCCGCACCGGACACTGCCGAGGATCCGATCGCCGTGGCGTTCGTCATGTCGGTGCCGTTGACCTGCACGTGGCCGCCCGGGTTACCGGTACCGGCGAAGTTCAGGCCCTTGTTCGGGACGGTCGCGTTGTCGGTCGGGGTCGTGAACGCCGGGGTGTTCTGCCCGTAGTCCAGGTCCACGTCGATGCCGTCGGAGACGACCCCGTCGGACTGCTGCGACACGGTGAGCTGCACCACGCCGTAGCCGACCTTGGTCGGGTCGATGCCGATGTTGTACGAACCGTTCGTCCCCGCGACCGCCTCGCCGATGACGTTCCCCGCGGCGTCCGTCGCGGTGACGGTTGCGTTCGGGGCGCCGAGACCGGTGATGCCGGCCCACTGCGCGATGTCCTGCGGGAAGTAGCCCTCGGCGGTCGGTGCCGCCGGCTTCGACCGGAGCGACGTTCACGCCGATGCCGGTGAACTCGATCTTGCCGCCCTTGGTGCGCTGGTTCGCCCAGAGCTGGTAGTTGCCGTTCGGCAGCTTCAGCTCGTTGTTGCTGACCGTCCAGTCCGTGCCCGCACCGAGGCTCGCCGTACCCAGGCGGGTGGCGTCGGTGAAGTCGGTGCCGTTGACCTCGAGCTCGCCGCCCGGGTTGCCCTTGCCGGTCAGGGTCAGGCCCTTGTTCGGCACGGTGGCACCGGTGATCGGCGAGGTGATCTCCGGCGTGTTCTGGCCGTAGTCGAGATCCACGTCGACACCGTCCGAGGTTGCGGCCCCGACCGTCTGGGTGACGGTGAGCTTCACCACGCCGTAGCCGACCTTGCCCGGGTTGATGCCGATGTTGTACGTGCCCTTGGGGTCCGTGACCTCGGTGCGACCGATCTCGTTGCCGTCGGCGTCACGGGCGATGACCGTGGAGCCGACCGTCGCGGTACCGGCGATACCAGCCCACTCGGACACGTTCTGCGGGAAGTAGCCCTGCACGGTCGGGGCAGCGGGCTTCGCGTCGACGACCTGCACGTTGATGCCGGTGAACTCGATCTTCCCGCCCTTGGTGCGCTGGTTCGCCCAGAGCTGGTACGGGCCGTTCTGCAGCGTCAGGTCCTGGTTGGACACCGACCACGAGTCGTCCGCGCCGGTGACGTCCGAGGAACCGATCGCCGTGGCGTCGGTGAGGTCGGTGCCGTTGACCTGGACCTTGCCGCCGGCGTTCCCGGTCCCCGTGAAGGTGAGGTCCTTGTTCGCGACGGTGTCACCGTTCGTCGGCGAGGTGAACGCCGGGGTGTTCTGGCCGTAGTCCAGCGCCACCGAGACGGGGTCCGAGGCCTGGCCGTCGACGCTCTGCGTGACGTTCAGGGAGACCACGCCGTAGCCGACCGAGTTCGGGTCGACCGGGATGTTGTACGAGCCGTCGGCCGCGGTGATGGTCGTGCGACCGATCTCCGTGCCCGTGCCGTCGACCACGACCACGGTCGCGCCGACGGTACCCGTGCCCGTGACGCTCGCCCACTGGGCGACGTCCTCGGGGAAGTAGCCCTCAGCGGTCGGGGCGCCCGGCTTGGTGTTGTCCTCGCCGATCGTGACCGTGACCTTGTCGGTCGTGGTCAGGTTGCCCTTGGAGACCTGCGAGACGGTCAGCTCGTGCGAGCCGGCCGACAGCGCGGGGATCTGCACGGAGGCGGTGGCGCCGGTGGCGGTCGCCGTGGCGACCTCGGTGGTGCCGTCCTTGACGACGAGCTGTGCGTCCTGCTGCGTGTCGACGTCCAGGTCGAACCCGCCGGCGGGCAGCTCGGCGTTGTCGGCGGGGACGTGACGTCCACCGCGCGGCCGTAGTCGAGCGAGACCTTCACCGCGTCGGAGACGGGGCGGTTGCCGGTCTTCTGCGTGACCGTGAACTCGCGCTCACCCGCACCCGGAGCAACCGGACGGTAGGACCACTTGCCGTCGACGACCTCCACGTCCTCAGACGTGCCGCCCGAGGTGATGGTGATCGTCGAGCCGGTGACGCCGTTGCCGGAGATCGTGGCCTTGTCGGTCACGGCCGACTCGAACTTGGCCGAGACGTCGGTCGGGGCAGCCGAGGCGCTGGTGTCCTCGGCAACCGTGATCCGGGACGAGCCCGAGACCCCGAAGTTGCCGTGGTTGGTGGAACCCGTGCCCGAGAAGGACAGGTCGTTGGTACCCGCGGTGACTCCGGTGAGCGGTGTGACCCAGCGGAGCTTGCCGCCGTCGCGCAAGTTGAAGTACGTGCCGCTGTCGACCGACACCTCCATGGTCTTGCCGTCGTCCGCGACCGTCGAGGAGGCCGTGACGCTGGAGGAGTTCGCCCAGTTGGTGCCGTCGGCCGAGTACCTCGGCCTGGAGCGAGTCGGTGTCCGCGACGAAACGGGTCCCGGTCGGAGCGGTGATGCGTGAAGCGTCCGTTGTCGAGGTCGTTCACCGCGGCGTTGCTGGTGACACCCCAGCGCACGTCCTTGGTCTCACCGACCTTGAGCTCGCTCGGGTAGCCGTCGCCGGCGGTGTTGAAGCCGCCGTTGGAGACGGGCTTGGCGATCTTGACCGTCACGGCGTCGGTGGTGGTGAGGTTGCCCTTGGAGACCTGGGACACGTTGAGCGTGTGCGAGCCTGCGGACAGCGCCGGGATGGAGATCGTCGCGGTGGCGCCGGTGGCGGTGGCGGTGGCGATCTGGGTGGTGCCGTCCTTGACGACGAGCTTCGCGCCCGTCTGGGTGTCGACCTTGAGGTCGAACTTCTCGGTGGGCAGGTCGGCGTTGTTGGCCGGGGAGGTGATGTCGACGGCGCGGCCGTAGTCGAGCGAGACGTTCACGCCGGCGGAGACGGGGCGGTTGCCGGTCTTCTGGGTGACGGTGAACTGGCGGTTGCCGGTGCCGGGGGCGACGGGGTTGTAGCTCCAGGTGCCGTTCTTGACGGTGGTGGTGCCGAGTGTGGTGGTGCCCTGCTTGATGGTGATGGTGGAGTCGTTGACGCCCTTGCCGGAGAGCTTGGCCTTGTCGGTGACGTTGGTGAGGAACTCACCCTTGACGTCGGTCGGAGCCGCCGAGGCGCTGGTGTCGGCGTTCACGGTGACTCGGGAGCTGCCGGAGGCGGTGAAGGTGCCGTTGTTGGTGGTGCCGGTGCCGGTGAAGGTCATGTCGCCGGTGCCGGCGGTGACGGCGGTGAGGGGGATGCCCCAGCGGAGCTTGTACTCCTTCTCGATGTTGAAGCTGCCGTTCGTGGTGACCTGGACGGTGGCGGTCTTGCCGCCCGAGGGGACAGAGACGGTTGCGGGGCCGTAGGCCGAGTTGTGCCAGGTGCTGCCGTCGGCGGAGTACTGCGTCGTGGTGGACGTGGTGCCGGAGGTGAACCTCGGCGCCGGTCGGTGCCGTCAGCGTGAACGTGTTGTTCGAGATGGAGGAGATGTTCCCCGTGGTGGTGACACCGAACGCGACGTTCTTGTCCTCGCCTTCGGTGAGGGTGAGGGGGTAACCGTCACCGGAGGTAGCGATGCCACCGTTCGTCACTCCACTATCTGGGAAGCCGGGTCCGACTACCGTGGGGCTTCCGCCAGCGGATTGAACCCAGAGGGTCGATCCACCCGGGTAAGCGGAGCCCGTCTTATACGTCAAGTAGCGATTTTTGTTGTCGCGGAGACGCCCGTCAGAATCGGTTGTCCAGTTCAGATTGCCCTGTGTGAAGTTACAACCTGTCGTTGTTCCGATATCAAAAATGCCGATTGCGCTGCTGTCATCGGTCTGTAGCGCAGCAAAGAGACAGGTATCTGCCTTGGGCGCGTTCACATCTCGGATTGGGGCCTTCGGTGATCCCGGGGTGCCCAACGTCAGTTCGATGGACTGTGCCGCAGCTTCTGCGTACGTGGCTTTCGGCACTGCGCTGTAGCCGTACGCCGGGGCGTAGCCGAACGAGATATCTCGGACGGGTGAATCCCACGTACTGGCCCGATGAGTTCTTCAACACGAGTGGGATCGAGACGGCACCCTTCGACTGCTTCGCCGCCTTCGGAATGACGGACCTTCGAATCGCCCGCGGCAGCGAGCGGCAGTGCCCTCGTGGGTGTGCCGATTGCAGGGTCGTTGTGTGACGGGGCAGCGACAGCCGCCGGCCCGAAGCTCAGTCCGGAGACGAGCGTGGCCGCCGCGACGCCCGCAGCGCCCAGGGCCTTCAAGGATTTCTTCATGGGGAGGTGAGGTTGCCTTCGACTAGGGCTGCCTGCGGATCAGGCAGTCACGGCGACATGTCAAATGTCGATATAAATATATCACGTGTCGACGATCGCGGCCACCGCGTCGTCGACCCGGTCCGCGCCTGAGAGTTGAGTGAGATCGACGCAAGTTCACCCGCCCTGAGTTGACGCGCCTCCTGTCCGGAGTAGAGTTGAGTCCATCGGACGCAAGTCCGGCGGACTTCAGCATCACAGCAACGACAAAAGGAGCACCCACACATGGGACGTGCAGTAGGCATCGACCTCGGAACCACCAACTCGGTCGTCAGCGTTCTCGAAGGTGGCGAGCCCACCGTCATCGCGAACGCCGAGGGGCTTCGCACCACGCCGTCGATCGTCGCCTTCACGAAGGACGGCGAGGTCCTGGTCGGCGAGACCGCGAAGCGTCAGGCGGTCACCAACGTCGACCGCACCATCGCGAGCGTCAAGCGCCACGTCGGCACCGACTGGACCACCGAGATCGACGGCAAGAAGTACACGCCGCAGGAGATTTCGGCCCGCACGCTCGGCAAGCTCAAGCGCGACGCCGAGCAGTACCTCGGTGAAGACGTCACCGACGCGGTCATCACCGTGCCGGCGTACTTCAACGACGCCGAGCGCCAGGCCACGAAGGACGCCGGTGAGATCGCCGGGCTCAACGTCCTCCGCATCATCAACGAGCCGACCGCCGCCGCACTGGCGTACGGCCTCGACAAGGGCAAGGAAGACGAGCTCATCCTGGTCTTCGACCTCGGTGGCGGCACGTTCGACGTCTCCCTGCTCGAGGTGGGCAAGGACGACGACTTCTCGACGATCCAGGTCCGCGCGACCTCCGGCGACAACCGCCTCGGCGGTGACGACTGGGACCAGCGCATCGTCGACTACCTGATCAAGAAGTTCAAGGACGAGCACGGCGTCGACCTGTCCACGGACAAGATCGCCAAGCAGCGCCTGAAGGAAGCGGCTGAGCAGGCCAAGAAGGAGCTGTCGTCGCAGATGTCGGCGAACATCCAGCTCCCGTACCTGACGCTCACCGCCGAGGGCCCGCTGAACCTCGACGAGACCATCTCGCGCGCACAGTTCGAGCAGATGACCTCCGACCTGCTCGACCGCACGAAGAAGCCCTTCAACGACGTCATCAAGGAAGCGGGCGTGTCCGTCAACGACATCGCGCACGTGGTCCTTGTCGGTGGCTCGACCCGCATGCCCGCCGTGGCCGAGGTCGTCAAGTCGCTGACCGGTGGCAAGTCGCCGAACCAGGGCGTCAACCCGGACGAGGTCGTCGCCGTCGGTGCCGCACTGCAGGCCGGTGTGCTGAAGGGTGAGCGCAAGGACGTCCTGCTCATCGACGTCACGCGCGCTCTCGCTCGGCATCGAGACCAAGGGCGGGCTGATGACGAAGCTCATCGACCGCAACACCGCGATCCCGACGAAGCGCAGCGAGACCTTCACGACCGCCGACGACAACCAGCCGTCGGTCGCGATCCAGGTCTTCCAGGGCGAGCGCGAGTTCACCCGCGACAACAAGCCGCTCGGCACCTTCGAGCTCACCGGCATCGCGCCGGCTCCCCGTGGCGTCCCGCAGGTCGAGGTCACCTTCGACATCGACGCCAACGGCATCGTGCACGTGTCCGCGAAGGACAAGGGCACCGGCAAGGAGCAGTCGATGGTCATCTCCGGCGGCTCGTCGCTGCCGAAGGAGGACATCGAGCGCATGGTCCGCGAAGCCGAGGAGCACGCCGCCGAGGACAAGGCCCGTCGTGAGGCGAACGAGCGTCGCAACCAGGCTGAGCAGCTCGTCTACTCGATCGAGAAGCTCATCAAGGAGAACGACGAGAAGCTCCCCGCGGACGTCAAGTCCGAGGTGCAGGCCGACGTCGACGCGCTGAAGTCCGCGCTCGCGGGCGAGGACGAGGACGCCGTGAAGACGGCCTTCGACAAGCTCAACGAGTCGCAGGGCAAGCTCGGCCAGGCGATCTACTCCCAGCAGGACGCGGGCGCTGCGGCCGGTGGCGAGCAGCCCTCCGCCGACGGTCAGGCGCAGGCGGACGACGAGGACATCGTCGACGCCGAGGTCGTGGACGACGAGGACGACAAGGACAAGAAGTAACGATGACGGACCCCAAGGACAACGTCCCCAACGAGGACGAGCCCCAGGTCGAGGGTGACGCCACCAACGCCGAGCAGCCGGAGGACCTGATCGAGGCCGAGGGCCCCGACGTCGAGGTGCTGACCGACGCGGCGGACGACCTCTCCCCTGAGGACGAGGCGCTGCTCGCGGATGCGGCTCGCGGGATGGCCGAGGACAAGCTGTCCACGGCCGACCGCGACCTCGTCGCCGAGATGCGCGCGGACATGCTCCGTGCGCAGGCCGAACTGGTGAACTTCCGGAAGCGCGTCGAGCGCGACCGCGAGGCCAACCGCGAGGTCGCCATCGCCGAAGTGGTGCGTGCACTCCTGCCGGCGCTCGACGACCTGACCCGCGCCGAGGCCCACGGTGATCTGACCGAGGGCCCCATGCAGGTCATCGGCCAGAAGATCCGCGGCGGCTTCGACAAGTTCAAGCTCGTGCAGATCGGCGAGAAGGGCGAGGCCTTCGACCCGAACATCCACGAGGCGATCGTGCAGCTCCCGACCCCGGGCGCCACCGGCCAGACCGTGGCGGACGTCGTCGAGCCGGGCTACAAGCTCGGCGAGCGCGTGCTCCGCGCGGCCAAGGTCGCGGTGGCGGTCCCGGCCTGAGCGCAGGGAGGAGGTAGGGATTCATGGCCAGTCAGGACTGGTTCGACAAGGACTTCTACAAGGTCCTCGGCGTCGACAAGACGGCGAGTGACGCTGAGCTGAAGAAGACCTACCGGAAGCTCGCGCGGCAGTTCCACCCGGACTCCAACCCGGGCGACGCTGCGGCCGAGAACCGCTTCAAGGAGATCAGCGAGGCGTACTCGGTGCTCTCCGACAAGGAGCAGCGCCAGGAGTACGACCAGGTCCGGGCCATGGGCTCCGGCGCTCGCTTCACGGCGGGCGGCGGAGGCCAGGGCGGTGGCTTCGAGGACGTCTTCGGGGGCATGTTCGGGCAGCAGGGCGGCGGGCAACGCGTCCGCTTCGGCCAGGGCGGCGGCGGAGCCGGCGGCTTCGAGGACATCCTCGGCGGGATGTTCGGTGGCGGCGCGGGTGGTGGCTTCGGCCAGCCCTCCGGCGGCTACCGCGGGTTCGGTGGTCCGACGAAGGGGCGCGACGTCACCGCGACGACGACGCTCGACTTCACCACCGCGATCGCCGGCGACACGGTCAAGCTCTCGCAGGGCAACGGCCGTCCGGTGAACGTCCGCATCCCCGCGGGCGTCGCCGACGGTCAGAAGATCCGGCTCCGTGGGCGCGGGGAACCGTCGCCCGACGGCGGCGAGTCCGGCGACCTCGTGGTCACCGTCACCGTCCGGAAGCACCCGGTGTTCGAGCGCGACGGGCAGAACCTCCGCGTGGACGTCCCCGTGACGTTCGTGGAGGCAGCACTCGGCGCGACGATCCAGGTCCCGACGCTCGGCGGCGAGCCCGTCAAGTTGAAGGTCGCTCCCGGCACGCCGTCGGGTCGCGTCCTCCGGGTGAAGGGTCGCGGCGTCACGACGAAGAACGGGACGGGCGACCTGCTCGCCACCGTCCAGGTCGCGGTGCCGTCGCACCTGTCCGACAAGGCACGCGAGGCCGTCGAGGCGCTCGCGGCCGCACTGCCGGACGAGGATCCCCGCGAGGACCTCCTCGCCAAGGCGCGCAGCTAGGACCACGGAAGAACAGCAGTAGACCCAGCCTGGAGGAACGGCGCGGCTTCCTGACGGACGCTCGCCGAGCCTCCAGGCTGGTTTGCAATCCACGCGGACGACGGAAAGGAACTGGCCATGACCGACATGGACGAGAACTCGCCCGTCTTCGCGATCGCGGTGGCGGCGGAGCTCGCGGAGATGCACCCGCAGACGCTGCGGCAGTACGACCGGCTCGGCCTGGTCGTGCCGGGCGGACCCGCGGCGGGTCCCGCCGGTACTCGATGCGCGACATCGCGCAGCTGCGCGAGATCGCGCGCCTCGGGTCCGAGGGGTGCCGCTGGAGGGGATCCGGCGCGTGCTCGAACTCGAGAACGAGAACAAGGAACTCCGCGACCGTGTGCGGGAGCTCGAGACGGCGTTGGCCGACCAGCTGATCAACCGGCCGGGCGCGCGGGTGTTCGCGGCGACGGCGAGCGGTGCCGCAGTCTCCCTCCGGGCTGGTGCACGACCGCAGCGGAACACACAGATCGTGCTCTGGCGTCCGCCACATTGACATATCGACATAGATATTTTAATACGGTATTCTGAACTCCTCTGACCTGAGGAGTTCCATGACCCCCGCCGCCATCCCATGCCTCGCCGCTCCGTTGCGGCGACGCTCGCTGTCGCGCTCGGCGCTGCCGGCGCCGTCGTGATCGCCTCGCCGGCGCACGCGACCCCGCCGTTCCCGATCGAGGACCCGTTCGCCGACGTCGCCCCGGGGACCACGATGCCGGAGGGGGTGGTCTCGGATCGCTTCCGACTCCAAGCAGGCGGCTGTCGTCGACAACGGTGCCGCCGGCAAGTGGGTCCGGCTGACGGACAACCAGACCTCGCGGTCCGGGGCGGTCTTCAGCACCAAGCCCTACTCAGCAACGCAGGGCCTCAGCGTCGAGTTCGACATGCGCATGTTCAACTCGACGGACAACGGGTACGCCGACGGCATGAGCTTCTTCCTGCAGGACGCTTCCGTGCCGCTCGACCGGATCGGTCCGACCGGGGGTGCGCTCGGCTACTGGAGCCCGATGTTCGCCTGTTCGGCCGGCATGCCGGGCGGCGTGCTCGGGGTCGGTTTCGACCGGTTCGGCAACTTCACGAGGGACCGGCCGAACGCCATCACCCTCCGCGGCCCGGCTTCCGGGTGCTACAAGGAACTCGCCACGACCGGCGACAAGGGGACGAACTTCCTCGAGTCCCGCGCGAAGACGCCCGCGAACGCGCCGTACCGCCACGTGAAGCTCGATGTCCTGCCGAGTGACGGCGGGAAGGCTCGCGTGCTGTTGTCCATGTCCGGGAAGAAGGCCCTCGGCGCATCGCCCGGCACCCTGACGGACTACCTCGACACGTCGATCGACATCGCGAACCTCCCCGACGAGCTCCGTCTCGGGTTCGCCGCCTCGACCGGCGCGAGTTCTGAGTACCACGAAGTGCGCAACATCACCGCGAGCCAGCCGCTCGACATCGGGATGACGGCCTCCGTCGTCGGCAAGGACACGGACCTCGTGCCCGGTGACGACGTGACGGTCCGCATGACCGCGACCAACAACGGTCCGGCGGCGATCGGTGGCGCACCCGACGCGCGCGCCCGGCTCGTCGCGAAGCTCGACGAGCTGCACCTGGAGGGCGTCTCGTGGTCGTGCGAGGCGAACGACGGCGCATCGTGCACCACCGCCTCCGGAACCGGTGCCGACGTGCTCGTCGACTGGACGGCGCCCGGCGGTGGCTCCGTCACCGTCACCGCGACGGGCAAGCTCGCCGCCGATGCACCCGTCGGCGCGATCACCGGCCAGGTCGCCACCGTGACGGACTTCGCCACGAACACCTTCGACCCGGGCCACCACGAGGTCACGCTCGACGGCTCCGCACTCGACACCGACCTCGCGAACAACGTCGTGCCACTGTCGATCAGCGCAGGGCTCGAGGCTCCGCGGATGACCGACGACACGGCGACGACCGCGCAGGCGACGGCGACGACCGCTGACGTGCTCGCGAACGACACGATCGACCGGACCGGCATCGACCGGTCGTCGCTCGTGCTCACCACGACGGGGCTGCCCGACGCAACGCTCACCGACGGCGGCAAGCAGCTCGTCGTCCCCGGCCAGGGCACCTACCGCGTCACCGCGGACGGCAAGGTCAGCGTGACCCCGGTCGCGAGCTTCATCGGCACGGCGAAGCCGGTCACGTACCAGGCGACGTCGAACGGCGGGCAGTCCGCGACTGCGCTCCTGCAGGTCCGCGTCGACGGTGGTTCGGTCTCCGCCGGGAACGACTCGGCGTCCACGACACAGGCCTCCGCGGTGGCGATCGACGTCCTGGCGAACGACAGCGCTGACGCCTCCGGGTTCGACACCGGCTCCGTGCGACTCGACGGAGGCGCCGACGACGGACGAACGCTGACGGTCGCCGGCGAGGGGACGTACCAGGTACGCGCGGACGGTTCGGTGACCTTCACCCCGGACCCGACCTTCATCGGAACCACCACGGCAGTCCGCTACTCGGCGCGGACGAACGCGGGCCAGATCGTCAGGGCGGACCTCCGCGTCGAGGTCTCGGCCGCGGCGGTGGCGGCGTCCGATGACCGGACCACGACCGTCCAGGGTGCACCGACGACGGTCGACGTCCTCGCGAACGACACGGCGGACCCGTCCGGCTTCGACCGGAAGACCGTGGCGTTCGTTCCCGCTGACTCGAAGAAGAAGAAGAAGGTCTCGATCTCGAAGAACGGTGACTCGATGACCGTCGCCGGCCAGGGGACGTACACGATCACCGACGGCGGGGACATCCGTTTCGCCCCGGTGGACGCCTTCATCGGCACCGCGAAGGCGATCCGCTACACCGCCGAGACGAACGCCGGGCAGTTCGTCGCCGCGGACCTCCAGATCGTCGTGACCCCCGGGGCCGTGAGCGCCACGGACGACCAGCGGGCCACCACCCAGGCGACTGCCGTCTCGGTCGACGTCCTCGCGAACGACCGTGCGGACGTGTCCGGCTTCGACCGGAGCTCGCTCGAGCTGGAGAAGCCCGACGTCGAGGGCGCGGAGCTCTCCGACGGCGGCAAGACGCTCGTCGTGCCCGGCCAGGGCCGCTACGAGGTCGACGCCGACGGGACTGTCCGCTTCACCCCGGTCGCGACCTTCATCGGCACGACCGCTCCGGTGACCTACGGCATCGCCACGAAGGCCGGGCAGCACGTGAGCGCCGCGTTCTCCGTGGTCGTGAGCGCCGGTTCGGTCTCGGCGGCGGACGACCGCGGTACGACCGAGCAGGGCAAGCCGGTCACGGTCGACGTCGTCGGGAACGACAGCGCGGACGCCTCCGGGTTCGACGCGGACTCCGTCCGGCTCGACGGCGCCGCGGCCGACGGCACGCTCGACGTCGCCGGCCAGGGCGAGTACTCCGTGACCGACGACGGGTCGATCCGGTTCGTGCCGGTGGACACGTTCATCGGGACGACGCAGGCGGTGTCGTACACCGCCACCACGAAGGCCGGACAGAGCGTCTCGGCGAAGCTGACCGTCGTCGTCGCTGCTGGGGCCGTCTCCGCGTCGGACGACGACGCGACGACGAAGCAGGCGGCGCCGGTCTCGATCGACGTCCTCGCGAACGACGACGCCGACCCGTCCGGGTTCGACCCTGCGACGATCGTCCTGTCGTCGGGCGCATCCGGCGCCGTCTCCGCGAACGGCGAGGTCACCGTCCCGGGCCAGGGCACCTGGACCGTCGACGGCGGCGCGGTCCGGTTCGCGCCGCTCGCGACGCTCATCGGGAACGCGGACCCCGTGCACTACGAGGTCTCCACCAAGGCCGGACAGACGACCGGTGCCGAGGTGTACGTGACGGTCACCCCCGAGCCGGTCGACGCCACCGCTGATCGGGCCTCGACCGAACAGGGCCAGGCCACCGAGATCGACGTGCTCGCGAACGACACGGCCGACCCGTCCGGGTTCGACGCCGGCTCGGTGCGGCTCGCGGATGCGGACGAGTCCGGTGCCCTCGTGCAGGACGGCGTCGGGCGGTGGACGGTGACTGCCAGCGGCGGACTCGCGTTCGAGCCGGCCGTCACCTTCATCGGGACCACGCCATCGGTGACGTACGCAGCGCGGACCAACGCCGGGCAGCAGGTGACGGGCACGGCGTCGGTCGTCGTCGACGCGGCGCCGGTGAGCGCTGTGGACGACGCAGCGACCACCGTGCAGGCCGAACCCGCCCGCCTCGACGTCCTGGCGAACGACAGCGCGGACCCGTCCGGCTTCGACGCTTCGACACTGCGACTCCACGGTGCGGGCACGGTCTCCGACGACGGTCGGACGCTCGAGGTACCGGGCGACGGCGTGTACCGCGTCGTCGACGACGGCATCGAGTTCGCGCCGGAGGCCACGCTGATCGGTGACGCGAAGGGTGTCGACTACTCGGTCGAGACGCACGCCGGTCAGCAGGTCCGGGCAGCCGTCACCGTGGCGGTGGAAGCCGCACCGGTCGCCGCATCGCCGGACGAGGCACACACCCGCCAGGCGGATCCGGTCTCGCTCGACGTCCTCGGCAACGACACGGCCGACCCGTCCGGTTTCGACACGTCGACCCTGCGCCTGGGGGCCGGTCAGATCGAGGGCGCGGACCTGAGCGACGACGGGCGCTCGCTCGACGTGCCGCACCAGGGCCGTTGGACGGCGTCCGAGCACGGTCTGACCTTCACCCCGATGGACACCTTCATCGGGACGACCACCGCCGTCGACTACACGGCTGAGACCCGCGCCGGTCAGCGCGTCGGCTCCACGGCGAGCATCCAGGTGGCTGCGGTGCCTCCGGTGGCGGAGGCAGACACCGTCACGACCCTCCAGTCCGAGCCCGTGCGGTTCGACGTGCTCGCGAACGACCACGCGGACCCGTCCGGGTGGGACCTGGCCACGCTCGGCGTCGCACCGCACGGTGCCGAGGCCCAGCCCGCGCGCTCGGTCACGACCGACGCCGGGACCTTCACGGTCGAGGAGGACGGCACGATCGGGTTCGCGCCGGTGGCGTCCTTCGTGGGTGTGATCGAGCCGATCGACTACACGATCCGCACCCACGCCGGTCAGGTCTCGTCCTCGTCGATCACGGTCGAGGTGCACGCGGTGGGCCCCCGTGCTGCCGACGACACCGTGACGACCGGGTTCGAGACCCCGGTGACCTTCGCGCCGGCGGAGAACGACCGCCCGGGTGTCGACCACGGATCCGCGATCGACCCCACCACCCTGCGGCTCGTCGGTCACGACGGTGTCGCTGTGGACCGTCTGGCGATGGCGGAAGGGACCTTCGAGGTCCGGCAGGACGGCCGGGTCCGGTTCACACCGGCGAACGGCTTCACCGGTGCCGTCCCGGCGGTCGAGTACCGCGTGCTGGACAGCGCCGGTGCGCCGGGGTCGGCGACGATCCACGTCACCGTCGAACGAGAGGCGCTCGCGTTCACGGGTGCCGAGGTGGGGACGGTCGCGGCCAGCGGCATCGCCCTGCTCCTCGCCGGACTCGTCCTGCTCCTGCTCCGGGCGCGACGCCGACGCGACGGGAACGACACGGTCTGAGTGCTGACGACGCCCGGGAACCGCGCTCGACCGCGGGTCCCGGGCTTCGTCGTTCCTGCGATGCGTGGCCGGTCTCCCACCCGGTGCTCGGTACGCTGGCTCGGTGCCCGACTTCGCCGACCTGTTCCGCCGCCGGTCAGAGACCGGCCCCGACCTCGTCGCGATCGACGGCACCGACCGGTTCATCCTCGACGAAGCGCCGAACGTCCACGGCGACGCGCTCCGCCAGCCCGGCGCGGTCGCGGTCGTGGACGACGTGCACGGCGTGATCACCCTGGGGGTGCTGGCGCTGCACGGGGCGGCCGACGTCCGCGTGGTGCAGGACTCCCTCGTCGGGGAACGCGCACTCGAGGCGAACGCGGGCACCTTCGGACGCCGCGGCTTCCACCACCCGGACTCCTACGAAGCAGCCTTCCGCGACGCCCGACTCGTGCTGCTCCGACTCTCGAAGTCGCACGACCGGCTCGACGAGATCGCCCGCGCCGTCGCTCGGTTCGCCGCTCCCGACGTCGTCCTGCTCTGCGGCGGTCGGACGAAGTTCATGACGCTGTCGCAGAACGACGTGCTGCGACGGTCCTTCGGCGAGGTGACCGCGTCACGCGGCCGGGGCAAGTCACGGCTGCTCATCGCGCAGGACCCGCTGACCGCGACGGCGAACCGTGCGGCGATCACGTCGCCGTGGCCGCGGGTCGTGCACAACGACGAACTCGGCATGACGATCGCCGCGCGCGGCGGTGTGTTCGCCGGGACGTCGCTGGACCTGGGGACGCGCGTGCTGCTCGGCGTCATGGACGACGCGGTGCCGACGGCGCGGGTCGCCGTCGACCTGGGGTCCGGCAACGGCGTGATCGCGACCGAGATCGCCCGGCGTCGATCGACGATCAAGGTCGTCGCGACGGACGTGGCGTGGACCGCGGTGGCGAGCACGCGGGCGACGGCCGACCTGAACGGCGTGGGCGACCGGGTGACCACGGTGCGGAGCGACGCGGGCGACGAACTCGACGAGGGCTCCGCGCAGCTGGTCCTGTGCAACCCGCCGTTCCACGCGGACACCACGGTGAGCACCGACGCGGCCGAGGCGATGTTCCGGAACGCGGCCACGATCCTCCAGTCCGGTGGCGAACTGTGGTGCGTCTGGAACTCGCACCTGCGCTACCGGCCGGTGCTCGAGAAGGTGGTCGGGCCGACCCGGCAGGTCACCCGGACCGACCGGTTCACCGTCACGGCCTCCCGCCGGGCGTGACGAAAGGGCGGCCGCGCACCGCGCGACCGCCCTTCCTGGAACTGCTGACTACGCCGGAACGTAGTCGAACGTGTCCGGGTCCGGACCCGTCCGGTGGCCCTTGTCGAGCGTGCTGATGTCCGTCATGTCCTCGCCCGAGAGCTCGAAGTCGAAGATCGCGAAGTTCTCCTCGACGCGGGCACGGGTCACCGACTTCGGGAACACGATGTCGCCGCGCTGGATGTGCCAGCGGAGCACGACCTGCGCCGGGCTCTTGCCGTGCGCCGAGGCGATGCGGGTGATGGTCTCGTCGTCGAGCACGAGGCCCTGCGCGATCGGGGACCAGGCCTCGGTCGCGATGCCGAGCTCGGAGTCCACCGCGCGGAGCTCGTCCTGAGTGAGGTACGGGTGCACCTCGATCTGGTTGACGGCCGGCGTGATGGTCGTCTCCGAGATCAGGCGGCGGAGGTGGTGCGCCTGGAAGTTCGAGACGCCGATCGAGCGGGAGGTGCCGGCGTGGTAGAGCTCCTCGAGCGCCTTCCACGTGGGGACGAAGTCCGACACGGTGGGGAGCGGCCAGTGGATGAGGAACAGGTCGGTGTAGCCGCCGAGCAGCTCCGCCGACTTCTTGCCGTTCTCCAGCGCGAGTTCGGGGTCGTGGAAGCCGTTGTTGAGCTTCGAGGTCACGAAGATCTCGGAACGGTCGATACCGGACTCCGCGATGGCCTCGCCCACTTCTTTCTCGTTGCCGTACATCTCGGCGGTGTCGATGTGGCGGTAGCCGACCTCGAGCGCCGCGAGCGTCGCGGCCTTCGTCTCGGAGGGGTCGATCTGGAAGACACCGAAGCCGAGCTGCGGGATGGTCTTGCCGTCGTTCAGGGTGATGTTCGGAACGGTCATCCTGCCATGCAACCAAAGGACCCCCAGGAGGCATTCCGGAAACACCCAGCCGGGCGCGCCGACCTCAGGGCAGCGCCGCGCCGCGCCTCAGGCCAGCGCCGCGCCGATGTACGCCAGCAGGGCCTGCCCGTACGCGTCGGCGGCGACGGGTTCTGAGAAGGTCCGCGGGGCGCCGGAGATGGTCGCCGTCACCACGAACGACGACCCGGACGCCTCGAGCGACACGAACGCCGGCCCGAGCAGCTCGCGCAGCTGGTCCTCGCGCGGCAGCCAGAGCGACTCGGACGCCTCGACCGAGTCGAGCGCCCACTCGGTGGTGCCGTTGAAGCCCAGCACGGTGCCGGACGGGTAGTCGTGGCGTTCGACGGTCATCTCGGACACGGTGTAGACGTCGTCGTCGACGCCGGGCTTGTCGATGACGAACCGGTCGCCGGTGGTGGGGTGCCAGCGGAGCCCGGTCGCGCGGAGGGAACGGGCGAGTGCAGAAGCGATCACCGCACCCACACTGCCACGGAACGCGGGACTCAGACGTTGCAGAGGGCAAGCCGTACTAGCATCGCCGAGCACCCCCACGCGCGGCCGCACCAGCGTCCGCGCGCGCGACGCGACGACGCCCGGCCAACCGGTGTCGCGCCTCCAGGCCGCACGAACCGGGCCCGAGGCGGGCAGCCGGCCGGCGTCCCGACCGCGGCGGCCACCACCTCCGTCCGCCGAAGAGAAGGACCCGCATGACCCTCGAACGCGAGGAACTCCGCGACGACTGGACCGTGACCATGGTCGGCGGGACCGGTGCGCCGGACGGCGTCGCAGGCCGGGCGATCCCGGCGACGGTCCCCGGGCAGGTGCACACCGACCTGGAGCGCGAGGGGCTGCTGGCCGACCCGACGTTCGACCGCAACGAGGACGCCGCCAAGTGGGTCGGACGCGCGGACTGGTCGTACCAGCGCACCGTCGACGTCGACCCGCGGGGCTTCGAGCGCGTCGACTTGGTGTGCGACGGCCTCGACACGGTCGCGGAACTGAGCCTCGACGGCGTCGTCGTCGGCACGACCCGCAACATGCACCGTCGCTACCGCTTCGACGCCCGCGACCAGACCGGCGGCGTCGGCCGGGGAGCAAGACGCTCGAGCTCCTGTTCGAGTCGCCCTACCGTGAAGCCGGACGGGTGGCCGCGAAGGCCGGGTCCATGCCGGGCCCCTACGACGAGCCCTTCCCGTACATCCGGAAGATGGCGTCGAACTTCGGCTGGGACTGGGGGCTGACGGCGGTGACGAGCGGGCCGTGGCGTCCGGTCGCGATCGAGCGCTGGTCCACCGCCCGCCTGCGCGACGTGCGGCCGCTGGTCGACGTCGAGGCCGGCGAGGGCGTGCTCGACGCGCACCTCACGGTCGAGCGCTCGGGGATGAACGACCTCGACCAGGACGGCGAGGACGACGACCTCGTGCTGGTCGTCACCGTCAGCGGGCACACCGCCGAGGGGACGGCGACCCGGCAGCGGTCGCGCGCGCAGCTCACGCCGAAGGACGACGAGACCGTGGTTACCGTGCGCGTGCCCGACGTGCAGCGCTGGTGGCCGCGGGTTACGGCGAGCAGGCGCGCTACGACGTGGTCGTCGAGCTGCAGACCGTCGACGGCGAGGTGCTCGACCGCGAGGCCTTCCGCACCGGCTTCCGGTCGACCCGGGTCGACACGACCTCGGACGCGGTCGGCAAGCCCTTCACGATCCACGTCAACGGCACCCCGATCGACGTCCGCGGCGTGAACTGGATCCCGGACGACGTGATCGTGTCGCGGGTCGACCGTGCGCGGGCGGAGTCCCGCCTGGCGGCCGCCACCGACCTCAACGTGAACCTCGTGCGCGTCTGGGGCGGCGGGGTCTACGAGTCGAACGACTTCTACGACGTCTGCGACGAGCTCGGCCTGCTCGTCTGGCAGGACTTCCCGTTCGCCTGCTCGGCCTACCCCGAGGGCGAGCCGATCCGCAGCGAGGTCATCGCCGAGGCGCGCGACAACGTCGCCCGGCTGTCGCGGCACCCCTCGCTGGTGCTCTGGAACGGCAACAACGAGAACATCTGGCTGCACGACGCGGACGGCTGGGGCGAGGAGCTCGGCGACCGCGGCTGGGGCCTCGACTACTACCTCGACCTGCTGCCGACGATCGTCGACGCGGTGACCCGTCGCGGTTCTACACGGTGGCGTCGCCCTGGTCGGGCGACGAGGCGCTCGCCGCCAACGACGTCGACCACGAGACGCACCACTCGTGGGACGTCTGGAACCGGCTGTCCGACGAGCACTACCGTTCGTCGGTCCCCAGGTTCGTGTCCGAGTTCGGCTGGCAGGCGCCGCCCGCGTGGCGCACGCTGCGTGACGCGGTCGCCGACGAGCCGCTCCGCGTGGACTCGCCCGGCGTGGTGCACCACCAGAAGGCGGCGGACGGGATGGGCAAGCTCGCCCGCGGGCTCGAGCCCCGGTTCGGCGCCGTCGACCCCGCCGCGTTCGACGCGTGGCTCTACCTCACCCAGCTCCAGCAGACGCGCGCGATCGCGACCGGCGTCGAGCACTGGCGGACGCACTGGCCGCGCAACACCGGTGTGATCGTGTGGCAGCTCAACGACCTGTGGCCGGTGTCGTCGTGGTCGGCGATCGACTCGGCGGGCGCCTCAAGCCGTTGGCGCACGAGCTGCGCCGGCTCTACGACGACGTGCTGCTGACGATCCGTCCGGTGGGCACGCCCGCCGCGTCGGCTCCGGCCGGTGGGACGGGCGGCCTGGAGGCGCGGATCGCCCCGCGCCGACCGCCCCCGTCGCCGAGACGGCCGAGCCGAGCGACCTGGCGGACACGCTGTCGCTCGGGGTGTCGCCCGGCGCGTTCGGCCACTCGCCGATCGAGGTCGCCGTCCGCTCCACCCGGACCGGACACGACAGCGTGGTGCGCGTGCGGCGGATCACCCTCGCCGGCACCGTGCTCGCCGAGGTCACGCTGCCGGTGCACCTGTCGGCGGCGGGCGTCGCCGTCGTGGCGCTGCCCGAGTCGGTCGGCGTGGTGGACGACCCCACGAACGAGCTGGTCGTGGCCGACATGGACTGGCGTCGAGCGGTGTGGACCCCGGCGCCGGACAAGGACATGCGGTGGCAGCCGGCGCGCTACCGTGACGTCGTTCACGCCGGTGGGCGACGACGGCCTCCAGCTCGTCGTCGAGGCCGAGGGGCTGGTGCGGGACCTGCTCGTCCAACCCGACCGGGTCGCTCCGACCGGCACCGTCGACCGCGGGTTCATGACCCTGCTGCCCGGCGAGACCGTGTCGTTCCGGCTGCGCGGCGTGACCGACGCGGACGTGCCCGCACTCCGTCAGGCACCCGTGATCTCGACGCTCGACCAGGTGCTGGGCCATTGATATCCAGAGTTGCAGAGTGATATATTTTAGGACGCCCCGCGCAGTCGTATTCCCCCGACTGCGTGGGGCGTCCGGTCGACCTCCCGTCGCGCCGGCGGCCGACAGGAGGACCGTTCGATGTCACTCGCGCTCCGCACCACGATCGCACCAGACACGCCGGCCACCGTGGTGCGGAAGCCGCGCCGAGCGTCGTCGCCACCGTTCACGACGGTGCTCGACCTCGCGCTGCTGCTCGTGGCGTTCGCCGTCGCGCACGTGCTCCGGTTCCCGTCGGAGCCTCGCGGGGCTCGGTCGACGCCGGATGGGTCGAGTTCGTCGTCGCCCCCGCGATCGTGGTGGTCTGGATGACACTGCTCTCGCTGTTCCGTACCCGTGACCCCCGGATCACCGGTGTCGGCGGCGACGAGTACCGACGACTGCTGACCGCCAGTCTCCTGACCGGTGCGGCCGTGGCCGTCATCGCCTACGGCACGAACGTCGACATCGCCCGCGGGTACCGTCGCCATCGCGTTCCCGCTCGGGCTGCTGTTCCTCGCCCTCGGGCGCAAGGCACTCCGGACCGCGCTCGTCCGTCGGCGTGCTCCGGGGTGAACGGCTGGCAGGAGGTCCTGCTCGTCGGTGACGCCGACGACGTCCGCTACGTGGGGCGCCGCATCGCAGCGACCCCCACCGCCGGGTACCGGGTGTGCGCCGTAGTGACGGACTGCGCGCCGACCGGCGCGGAACTCGACCTCGACGGGGCCGTGGTCCCGGTGGTGGGCGGCATCGACGACGTGCTGGACCTCGCCCGGACCCAGGGCGTCTCGGCGGTCGTCGTCGCCGGTGCGGTCCGCGGCGGCCACGAGCGGCTGCGACGGCTCGGCTGGCAGCTCGAGGAACACGGCGTCGAGCTGGTCGTGTCCTCGCCCCTGGCCGACATCGCGGCTGGCCGTGTGCACGAGCGCCCCGTCGACGGGCTCCCGCTGATGCACGTCGAGACGCCGGATTACCGACGCCGCATCGGCAAGCGGGCCCTCGACGTGCTCGGCGCCGGGCTCGGCCTGCTGCTGCTCGCGCCGGTGTTCGCCGTCATCGCACTGGTCATCCGCGCGGACGACCACGGCCCGGTCTTCTTCCGCCAGACGCGCGTCGGTCGCGGCGGCCAGGAGTTCTCGATCCTCAAGTTCCGGACCATGTGCACCGATGCCGAAGCCCGCGGTCGCGGCGCTCGACCAGGCGAACGAGGGCTCGGGGCCCTCTTCAAGATGAAGGACGACCCGCGGGTGAGCGCGTCGGGTCCTTCCTGCGCCGCACGTCGCTCGACGAACTGCCGCAGCTGTGGAACGTCCTGACCGGGTCGATGAGCCTGGTGGGTCCCCGCCCGGCGCTCCCGCGCGAGGTCGCCCTCTACGAGGACTTCGCCGACCGTCGGCTGCTCGTCACCCCGGGCATCACCGGGCTCTGGCAGGTCAGTGGTCGATCCGGACCTCGACTGGGTCGACGGCGTCCGGCTCGACCTGCACTACGTCGAGAACTGGTCGTTCGCGCACGACGTGGTGATCCTCGCGCGGACGATCCCGTCCGTGCTCCGTTCCCGCGGCGCCTACTGACCCGCCAGCCTGGGCGAACGGTGTCCGTCCGGGGGTCGGCCTGTGATTCCCGGGGAGTGCGAGTTACGATGGTGGGACGACGGGACTTCCGCCGCACGCGTCGACGGTGACTCGGAGACGGCGACCAGATCCAGATTCAAGGAGTCATGATGCTCGGAAACCTCGGCGGCGTACACCTGCTGATCATCCTCGGGATCGTCATCCTGCTGTTCGGTGCGACCAAGCTCCCGGCGCTCGCCAAGGGCCTCGGTCAGTCGATCAACATCTTCAAGAAGGAGATGAGCGACGACGAGAAGAAGGCCAAGAACGCTGACGGCGCGACGAACACGACCGTCAACAACACCGCGGCCGAGCCCGCCGCCCTCGTGGCGCAGCCGGTCGTGAACCCCGGCCCCTCGGTGCAGCCCAACTCCGACTCCCGGAACTAGCCAGCAGCACCCTCGATCCAGGACACCCAGCCCCGTCCTCCGTCGGCGCCCCCGCGACCACTCGGTCGCGGGGGCTTCGGCGTGTGGGGCCGCCGCGGTGGTGGGTCGCGTGCGGGGAGCGGCAGGGACAGGCGCCGCGACCCGCGAGGGCGGAGGATGAGCGCATGACCACTCCGCCCGCGGCGCACCCGGCCGCCACCGCACCGCTCCGTGACGACCGGCGGGTCGTGCTGGTGGTGGCGATCCTGTCGTCGTTCGTGGTGGGGCTCGACTCGAGCGTGGTGAACGTCGCGTTGCCGGCGATCCGCGACGAGCTCGGCGGTGGACTCGTCGTGCAGCAGTGGACCGTCGACGCGTACCTGGTGACGCTCGGGTCGCTCATCCTCGTCGCCGGCAGTCTGTCCGACCTGTTCGGCCGGGTGCGGATCATCACGTGGGGGCTGGTGGTCTTCGGGATCGCCTCCGTGGCGTGCGCGATCGCACCCACGGGCGAGGTCCTCATCGTCGCGCGGGCGTTCCAGGGCGTCGGAGGTGCGCTCGTGACCCCGAGTGCGCTGGCGCTCATCGTCGCGGCGTTCCGCGGGGCGGCGCAGGCGAAGGCGATCGGCACGTGGACGGCGTGGTCGAGCGCGGCGACGATCCTCGGCCCGGTCGTCGGCGGCCTCATCGTGGACGGGATCGGCTGGCGGTGGATCTTCGTGCTGACGGCGATCCCGATCGCGGTGACGATCCCGCTCGTGCGGCGCATCCAGGCCGAGGTTCGGGTCGGGCCGCGGGCGAAGGTGGACGTCGTCGGTGCGGTCCTCGCCGTGGTGGGTGTCGGTAGCGCGGTGCTCGGGCTCATCGAGCAGGACGGCTGGGATGGGGATCGCCGGTCGTGGTGGCTGCGCTCGTGATCGGCGCGGTCGCCCTGGCCGCGTTCGTGCCGTGGGAGCTCCACGTGACACGGACCTCGGGTGGCTCGCTGGTCCTGCTCGAGCTGTTCCGGGCGCGGAACTTCGCGGTCGGCAACCTCGCGACGCTGTCGATCTACGGCGCGCTCGGGATGGTGTTCTTCGTGGTGACGCTGTTCCTGCAGGAGGTCTGGCGCTACCCGGCCTGGCTCGCGGCCTCGCGACGCTGCCGCTGACCGTGATGCTCCTGCTGCTCTCCACGACCGTCGGGTCCCTCGCCGGCAAGTACGGTCCGCGGTGGTTCATGGCCGCAGGCCCCGCAGTCGGTGCGGTCGGGGCGCTCCTGCTCCTCTTCGCGGGCAGCGACCCGGCGGGGTACTGGTGGTCGGTGCTGCCCGGGCTGGTCCTCATCGGAGCGGGGATCTCGGTCATGGTCACGCCACTGACGAGTGCCGTGCTGGGGTCCGTCCCGCAGTCCGAGGCGGGGTCGGGTTCGGCGGTCAACAACGTGGTGGCACGCATCGCCGGCCTGGTGACGGTGGCGCTGGCCGGGGTCCTCCTCGGGGGTGCGGTGAGCGTGGACGGCCTGCACCGGGCCATGGTGGTGATGGCGCTGCTCCTGCTGGCGGGAGTGGCGGTCAGCGCCATCGGGATCCGGAACCCGAAGACGGAACAGCCACACGCGCGGTAACTTGAGTCAGGCTGGCTCAACCAGCCGAACGACCACCGCAACGAAAGGACGGAACGCATGGCGAACCTCCAGGGCGCTCCTGACTCGCAAGAGCGACAGAAGACCGCCCTCGAGCAGTACGGCGTCGACCTCACCGAGATCGCCCGCAGCGGCAAGCTCGACCCGGTGATCGGCCGTGACGCCGAGATCCGACGCGTCAGCCAGGTGCTGACGCGCCGCACCAAGAACAACCTCCAAGCTCATCGGGGAACCCGGCGTCGGCAAGACCGCCGTCGTCGAGGGACTCGCTCAGCGCATCATCGCGGGCGACGTCGCCGACTCCCTCAAGGACAAGCGCCTCGTGTCGCTCGACATGTCCGCGCTCATCGCCGGCGCGAAGTACCGCGGCGAGTTCGAGGAGCGGCTCAAGGCCGTGCTCAAGGAGATCAACGACTCCGACGGGCAGGTCATCACGTTCATCGACGAGCTGCACACGCTCATGGGCGCGGGTGGGGGCGAGGGCTCCGTCGCGGCGTCGAATATGCTCGCGCCGATGCTGGCGCGCGGCGAACTGCGGCTCATCGGGGCGACGACGCTCGACGAGTACCGCGAGTACACCGAGAAGGACGCCGCCCTCGAACGACGCTTCCAGCAGGTCTTCGTCGGCGAGCCGAGCGTCGAGGACACCGTGGCGATCCTCCGCGGCCTGAAGGAGCGCTACGAGGCGCCAAGGCGACGATCAACGACTCCGCGCTCGACGCGCGCGTCGAGCCTGTCGAACCGGTACATCTCCGACGCCAGCTCCGACAAGGCCATCGACCTCATCGACGAGGCCGCCAGCCGGCTCCGCATGGAGATCGACTCCAGCCCGGTCGAGATCGACGAACTGGAAGCGCAACGTCGACCGCCTGCGCGTCGAGGAGTTCGCGCTCAAGCAGGAGAAGGACGACGCCTCGAAGGCCCGCCTCGAGACCCTGCGGAACGAACTGCACACCCGTGAGGAACGGCTGGGCGAGCTCGAGCAGCGCTGGCAGGCCGAGCGGGCGAGCCTGAACCGGATCGGTGAGCTCAAGCAGCAGCTCGACGAACTCAACATGCGATCGCAGCGCGCGCAGCGGGAAGCCGACTACGAGCTCGTCTCGCGGATCGAGTACAGCGAGAAGCCCCGCATCGAGGCCGAGCTCGCCGCCGCCGAGCAGGCCGAGTCCGCCGACCGGATGGTGAACGACAGCGTCACCGACGAGGACATCGCCGCCGTGGATCGCGCAGTGGACGGGCATCCCGCTCGGGCGCCTGTTGCAGGGTGAGACCGAGAAGCTCCTGCACCTCGAGAACGAGCTCGGTCGCCGGATCATCGGGCAAGCGCACCGCGGTGTCGACCGTGTCCGAGGCCGTCCGTCGCACCCGCGCCGGCATCTCCGACTCCGGACCGTCCGACGGGCTCGTTCCTGTTCCTCGGCTCCTGTCCGGTACCCGCAAGACTGAGCTGGCCAAGGCGCTCGCCGAGTTCCTGTTCGACGACGAGAAGGCCCTCGTCCGCATCGACATGAGCGAGTACGGCGAGAAGCACTCGGTCGCGCGGCTCATCGGCGCCCTGCCCGGGTACGTCGGCTACGAGGCCGGTGGGCATTTCACCGAGACCGTCCGCCGGCGCCCGTACTCCGTGGTGCTGCTCGACGAGATCGAGAAGGCGCATCCCGAGGTCTTCGACGTCCTGCTGTTGCAGGTGCTCGACGACGGGCGCCTGACCGACGGGCAGGGCCGGACGGTCGACTTCCGGAACACGATCCTGATCCTGACGTCGAACCTCGGCTCGCAGTTCGTGACGGACCTGTCCCTGAGCGACGTCCAGCGCGACGAGGTCGTCCGCGAGCTGGTGCAGCAGGCGTTCCTTGGACCGGAGTTCATCAACCGGCTCGACGACATCGTGGTGTTCCAGGCGCTGACGGAGGAGGACCTCGGCCAGATCGTCTCCCTCTACGTCGACCGTCTCGCACGCCGCCTGATCCTGGACCGTCGGCTGGAGCTGGCGGTCACGCCGGACGCCTCGCAGCTGGTCGCCGAGCGGGTGGCACGACCCGCGTACGGTGCGCGCCTCGCTCCGCCGGCCTGCATGGGACGCGGCAGATCGACGACCGGCTGGCCCGGGCGATCCTGTCTCGGTGACGTCCGCGACGGCGACACCGTCCGCGTCGACGTCGCCGCAGGCGGCGACGAGCTGACGGTCGAACCGTTCGAGCTGGCGGAGATCGTCGAGGAGTAGCGGACGCCCTCAGCGAGATCCGAATGGAGGCGCGACCCTGTCCCTGAGACCGGTCCGCGCCTCCAGGCCTGGTAGATTCCAGAGAAGTGCCCGAGCTGCCCCTGATCCGTCGCCTCACCGAGTCCGTCGAGCACGCGAGCGTGCTCGACAAGCGCTGGTCGACATCGACCGCTCCCTGGTCAACGCCCTCGCGAAGCCCAAGGCGCTGCGGCAGCTGCTGCACGGCGTGCCGTTCAGGTACCCGCTGCACCCGCCCACGGTGCAGGTGCCGCTCGGCGCGTGGATCCCGGCCGCCATGCTGGACACGATCGGCGGGAAGGGCAACGCGAAGGCCGCGAAGACCCTCGTCGGTGTCGGGCTCGTGTCCTCCGGCAGCGCGACCGTCGCCGGGTATGGCCGACTGGTCGGAAAGCTCGACCGCGAGCAGCTCCGCACCGGCTGGGTGCACCAGGCCGCCGAACTGGGTCGGCATCTCGCTGCTACGGCCTGTCCTGGATGCAGCGGAAGCGCGGGAACCACGGCGCTGGCAAGCTCCTCGGGTACGCGGGACTCGTGGCCGTCGGCGTCGGGGGCTACCTCGGCGGACACCTGGCGTACCGGCAGCGAGCCGGTGTCAGCCGCAGCGGCGAGGTCCCCTTCGGACGCCTGAGGCATCGCCGTCGGGGTTACGGCGGCGAGAACACCCAGCCCCCGAGACTCGGGGCATGGACCACCTCAGCACCGACTCCGTCCCCCTCTCGCCGTCGTCCCCGGATCCGGTGGCATCGAGTTCGTGATCCGTCTCGACGAAGCAGCCGGAGTCGTCCGTGTGGACCCAGCCGTCTCCTAGCCGACTGGTATGCAATACATGGATGCGAGTGCTGGTGGTGGATGACGAGACCGCGCTGGCCGACCTCGTCGCACGGGGTCTGACGCGGCAAGGACATGGCGGTCGACGTGGTGTACCGCGGCGACCACGCGGACGAGCTGCTCGCGGTGAACGACTACGACGTCGTCGTGCTGGACCGCGACGTGCTGGGGCTGCACGGCGACGAGGTCGCCCGCCGGCTCGCGGCACGCGGCAGCCTCACCCGGATCATCATGCTCACGGCGGCGACCACGCTGACCGACCGGGTGGAACGGACTGGTCGATGCCGACGACTACCTCGCCAAGCCGTTCGAGCATCACCTCGAGCTCGTCGCACGGGTCCGTGCATGCTCGGCCGACGCAGTGTCGCCCCGGTCGCGCCGGTCCTCGAACGTGCCGGGATCGTCCTCGACACCAACCGTCGGATGGCGACGCGGGACGGACGACCGCTCGACCTCAATGTCGAAGGAGCTCGGCGTGCTCGAGACCCTGCTCCGCGCCGACGGACGGATCGTGTCCGCGGAGGAACTGCTCGAGAAGGTGTGGGACATGAACATCGACCCGTTCACCGCGGCCGTGCGGGTCACGATGTCGAAGTTCGAGTGGAAGCTCGGCGATCCGGACCCGATCCGCACGGGCCGGGCACGGGCTACGCGGTGTGAAATCTCGATCCAGTCGCGGACCTGGAGCATCCGGAGTCGCACGGCGCTGGTGTTCGCGGCGGCGGCGATGGTCCTCGCCGCCGGCGTGGTCGTCTTCTCGAACCTGATGTCCCAGGCCGGGATCGGCGTCGCGCTCGGTCTGAGCGGCCAGCCGTCGTTCTCCGCCACCGCCCCGCCGGGCCGCGCCGGGGCCGTCGACCCGGACGGGGCCGTCGACCCGGACGGGACCGTCGACCCGGACGGGACCGTCGACCCGGACGGGACCGTCGCCCGCGTCGTCGCCGACCAGCAGTGGCAGTGGTCCTGGTGATCGGCATCGCCGGCGCCGGCCTGGTCGCCGGTGGGGTGGGGTAGCTGGTCAGCCGACGCATGCTCCGCCCCATCGCACGCGGATCACGGCGGCGGCGAACCGGATCAGTGCGTCGAACTCCTCCGACGAGCGCATCGCCCTCGACGGCCCCGACGACGAGCTCCGACGGCTGTCCGGCACCGTCGACGACCTGCTCGACCGGTCTGCAGACCGCGTTCGAGAGTCAACGACGGTTCGTGGCGCAGGCCTCCCACGAGCTGCGGACGCCCCTGGCCGTGCAGCGCGCGGCGGTGCAGATCGGTCTGCACCGACGCCGCTGCCGCCGACGACGTCCGGGGCGTGCGTGACGAGCTCCTCGAACAGAACCGGCGGACGGAACACCTGGTCGACTCGTTGCTCGTGCTCGCGGAGGCCGACCGCGGGCTCGCGGGCGTCGGGACCTCGATCGACTTCGCCAGCGGCTCCGCCGACGAGATCGTCGCGGGAGCCGCCGGACGCGCGGACGAGGCGGGCGTGTCGCTCTCCGCTCGAAGGCCGCCCCGCGCCTCCGGGCAGTCCCGCGATCACGGGCGAGCCGACGCCTCGTCCGCCAGCTCTTCGTCAACCTGGTCGGCAACGCGCCGTCGAGTACAACCACTCCGGGCGGGTTCGTCCGCGTGGACACCAGGGCGGACGGGTTCTCCGTGGAGAACTCCGGCCCTGGTGGTGCCGGAGGACGTGGCGGCGCTCCTGGTCGAGCCGTTCCGACGCTGCTCGGGAGCGCCGTCCACCGGTCGGCACAGTGGACTCGGGCTGTCGATCGTCGCGTCCATCGTGCAGGCGCACGGCTGGCGGCTCGAGGTCGTCTCGCGTGCCGGTGGGGGCCTGCGCGTCGACGTTTCGTCGGGGGGCCGCGGCGCGCGCGTGGGGCGAAACAGGCACCGCGGTGTGCTGGGAGCTGCAGAACCACAGCCCCGTCACTGCAGTGTCACCGCCCGCCCGGATCCCGGTCCGCTCGTCCGGGTCCCTCGCCGATCGGCGTGTGCCTGCTCGCCGTCCTCGCCGCCGGAGCAGGCGTGTGGACCGTCCTCGCTCCACAGGGGCGGCGCCGTCGGCGGCTGCGGCGGCGACGCCGACGGCAGGGACTCCTCGGCGAGCGGGCGGCACACCTCGGTCGTGACGTCGGGTGTGCTGACCGACTCGAAGGTGTTCTCCGGCGTCCTGGGCTACGGGACTCCTGAGCGGTGTGCCTGGGGCGGCACCCGGCACGCTCACCTGGCTGCTCGAGCCCGGTCGGGTGATCCACCGCGACGAGTTCCTGTACGCCGTCGACGAGCGCGGCGTCCGAGCGATGCACGGCACGGTCCCGCTCTGGCGGTCGCTCGAGCGAGGCCAGCGGGGCACCGACGTCCGACAGCTCAACGAGAACCTCGCGGCGCTCGGGTACGAGTGGGCCCAGGACGAACGTTCGGTCCCCGGACCCAGCGCGCCGTGCGGCAGCTGGAAGCTGGACCGTGGGCAGTGAGGTCACCGGCGTGCTGACCGCGGCGGACGTCGCGTTCGTCCCCGGCGACGTCCGCGTCGCGGCGGTCGGCGGCAGGGCCTCCGGGCAGCGCGCCTCCGGGGACGTGCTCTCCGTGACGGGCACGAGCGAGTCGTCCTCGCCACGGTCCCGCAGCGGGATGCCGAGCGGCCTCGCCGTCGGTACGTCGGTGCGGGCCCGGGTCAACGGCGCCGGTGCGGCGACGGCCGGCGAGGTCACCGACGTGCAGCCGAGTGCGGGCGAGGACGCCGCGTCGAAGGTCGACGTGTCGGTGTCGTTCGACCCCCGGTGACCGCGAGCTGCCCGCGGCCGCATCCGCCCAGGTCGAGCGCCGCGGGTGCCTCCGAGCAGGACGTGCTCTCCGTGCCGGTCGCGGCGCTTGGTCGCCACCGGCGACGGCGGCTACGCGGTCGACGTCGTCCTGGAGGGACGGCACTACGGAGCGGGTCGCCGTCAGGCCGGGCTGGCCGCCGACGGCCGGATCGCGGTCTCGGGCCACGTATCCGAGGGCGACCGAGTGGTGGTGCCGGGATGAGCCGGCCGTCCCGACTGCTCCGCGACGTCACGAAGACCTACGGCGACTTCCAGGAGGTGCCCGCGGCGTGACGCTCGACGTGACCGCCGGCGAGCCTGCCTGCCGCCGTCGGCCCGTCCGGCTCCGGCAAGTCCACGATGCTCAACATCGTCGGGACGCCGACTCGCCCCACCGACGGCACCGTGACGATCGCCACAACGACGTCGCCACCATGTCGGACGACGCGCTCTCCCTGCCTCCGCGCCGAGCACATCGGGTTCGTGCTGTTCCAGCACTTCCACCTGCAGGCCGGGGCCACCGTGCGCAGGAGAACGTCGCGGACGGGCTCCTCTACGCCGGTACCGGTCGCCGGGAGCGCCACCGTCGTGCGGTCCACGCCCTCGGCCGGGTCGGACTCGGTCACCGGGTCGGGCACCTCCCGAACCAGCCTCTCGGGTGGCGAGAAGCAGCGTGTCGCCATCAAGCGGGCGATCGTCGGCGACCTCGACGATCCTGCTCGCCGACGAGCCGACCGGCGCGCTCGACTCGGCATCGGGCGCCGCGATCCTGGCCCTCCTCCGGGAGCTCAACGACGCCGGCACCAGCGGGAGTTCGTGATCACGCACGACCTCGAACTCGCCGCGTCGCTGCCGCGCCGGGTCCGGATGCGCGACGGGCTCGTCGCGGAGGACTCCGGCTGCTGCGCACGCGGACGGTCCGGGCGCGGCCCTGGTGACGGCCGGTGGGCTGCCGCGGCTGATTGAAAAAAAAAAAAAAAAAAAAAAAAAAAAAAAAAAAAAAAAAAAAAAAAAAAAAAAAAAAAAAAAAAAAAAAAAAAAAAAAAAAAAAAAAAAAAAAAAAAAAAAAAAAAAAAAAAAAAAAAAAAAAAAAAAAAAAAATCCCCCCCCCCCCCCCCCCCCCCCCCCCCCCCCCCCCCCCCCCCCCCCCCCCCCCCCCCCCCCCCCCCCCCCCCCCCCCCCCCCCCCCCCCCCCCCCCCCCCCCCCCCCCCCCCCCCCCCCCCCCCCCCCCCCCCCCCCCCCCCCCCCCCCCCCCCCCCCCCCGTGCACACGTGAGGGGGACCGCGCGGTCCGTGCTCGGCTCGGTGGCGCGGACCCTCCGCCGGCTCGGTGGCTCGGGCTCCGCACACGGCCGGGGCGGGTCGTGCTTCGGCACTGGGGATCGCGATCGGCATCGCGGCGATGATCGCCGTCGTCGGCATCTCGTCCTCGAGCAGGCGAAGCTCGACCAGGTGCTCGACGTGCTCGCGGACGAACGTCGCTGACGGCCACGAAGGCGCAGGGTTCGGCGACACCCCACCGCCGGCCGCCCACCGCCGCCTCGGAGTTCGCGCTGCGGCAGGACGACGTGCAGACCGCCGCCGCGCGGTGGGCTCGGTGGACGACGCCGCCGTCTACCGCAACGAGTTCGTCCCGACCCCCGAGACGAAGGGGATCGGCGTGATGGCGGCGTGGGGCGACGTGCCGGCGGTCCTCGGCGGTGACCTCGCGTCCGGTCGCTAGATCGACGATTCGGTGCGGGCACCGGATTCAGGGTCGTGCTCGAGTGCCGACGCCGCCCGTGCCCTCGGGATCGAACGGGCGGGCGCCGACACGCGTGCCTGGATGGACGGTCGCTGGGTCCAGGTCGTCGGCGTGCTGCGGTCCATCCAGCTTTGCCTGGGAACTGGACAACCAGGTGTTCGTGCCCTGGACCTGGCCGAGCGGCTCGGCTTCGACGGGGCAATCGACGGCGGTGTACGCACGGGTCGATCCGGAGCGGGTCGGTGCAGGCGCGCTCGGTGCTCGCGGCGGGCATCCGTCCGGGATCGCCGCAGGACGTCGGCGTCACCCGGCCGTCCGACGCCCTCGCCGCGAAGAACGCCACGGACGACTCCGTTCACGGGGCTGCTCGTCGGGATCGGCGGGGTCGCGCTGCTGGTCGGCGGCATCGGCGTCGCGAACACGATGGTGATCACGGTGCTCGAACGTCGTGCGGAGGTCGGGGTGCGCCGAGCGCTCGGAGCACGCCGACGGAACATCCGCGACCAGTTCCTGGTCGAGTCACTGCTGCTGTCGTTCCTCGGCGGGATCGCGGGGGTCGTCATCGGTGTCGGCGTGACGGTCGTGTTCACGCTCGGGCAGGGTGGCCCGTCGCGATCCCGCTCTGGCTGCCGTCGCCGGCGGGCTCGGTGCGACGGTGGTCATCGGTGGGGTGTCCGGCCTCTCCTCGGCGGTGCGCGCCGCGCGCATCCCACCGACCTCCGCACTGGCTGCTGTGTGAGCTCGCGGCGCGCAGTGGGGTGACCGTCCTGAGGCGCGGTGCCGGTCTCGGGGACCGGCGCCGCGCTCCAGGCGGTGGCGTCGAGGAACGGCTGACTGATCATGCCCGGTCATGACCAGCTCGTCAAGCATCGGAGGCCATCCGTTCGACATCCGTGATCCCCCGGAAACACGCGGATCACACGGTCCACAAGGTTCGGATCGATGCTTGGACAACGCGACCCCGAGGGTCTTCACTTGCCAATACGCAACGTCCTTTCATAAAGGTCGGACCAAGGGAGTCATCGTGACACGCACGCGTTTCGCCGCATTCTCTCGGTGCGCTCGCTCGCAGGCGCGCTCGCCCTCGGCCGGGGTGCTCCGCCGGAAGCAACGGAGCTTCCGACGGCGGCACGAAGTCCATCGGCACACCCGATGGCAAGGGCAAGACCATCGTCTGGATCATGAACGGCGACCTGGGCCCGAAGATCCTCGACGTCGCCGAGAAGCAGTTCACCGAGGCCACCGGCGCCAAGGTGAAGCAGCAGCTCCAGCAGTGGGACGGCATCACCACGAAGCTGACCACCGCACTCGCCCAGAAGGACGCGCCGGACGTGGTCGACCTGGGCAACACGCAGGTGCCCGTGTACGCCGCGACGGGTGGCCTGATGGACCTGCTGCCCTGGGCCAAGAAGGAACTGCAGGGCGGCCAGACCTGGCTCTCCGGGCTCGAGGGGCCGGCCACCGTCGACGGCAAGCTCTACGGTGCTCCGCTGTTCGCCGGCAACCGCGCGGTGATCTACAACAAGAAGATGTGGGCCGACGCCGGGGTGACCGACGTCCCGACGTCGTACGACCAGCTCACCGCCGACCTCGACAAGGTCAAGGCGAAGAACCCGCAGGCGGACTTCTCGGCCTTCTACATGCCCGGGCAGTACTGGTACGGCGGCCTGCAGGGTGTGGACGCCGGCGGACAGATCGCCACCGAGCAGGGCGGCAAGTGGAAGGGGTCGATCGACCTCGCCGACGCCGTCAAGGGCCTGACCGCGTGGAAGGACTTCCAGAACGCCTACTCCGCGAAGTCCACGCAGGACATCAACACCGACAAGCCGGCCGAGTCCGACATCTTCGCGCAGGGCAACACCTCGGCGATCCTCGGATCCGCGTGGGAGATCGGTTCGATCACGACGGCGAAGCCCGAGCTGAAGGACCAGATCGGCACCTTCGCGATGCCGTCCCAGACCGAGGGCAAGACGCAGCCCGTCTTCCTCGGCGGCTCGGACCTCGGCATCCTGTCGAAGTCGCAGAACCAGGACCTGGCGCTGTACTACATGAAGATCCTCACCTCGAAGAAGTTCCAGCAGTACCCAGGTCTTCGGGGTCGACGGCTGGGAGCCGAACTCGACGCAGCTGCTCGACGCGGTGTCCGGTGACGTGGACGAATTCCACAAGCCGTACTTCGCCGCCGCGTCGACGAGCCGTCCGACGCCGGCCACCCCCGGCTGGGCGACCATCGAGGGCGACTCCACGTTCCAGACGATGTTCGCGGACATCGCGACGGGGCGGAAGTCGCCGAAGCAGGCGGCCGAGGGCTTCCTCGAGCACCACGTCCGCACTCAACGCGCAGCAGTAGTCGATGACGTCGACTGGTAGAGCGGGTGCCCGCTCGGCTCAGGCCGAGTCAGGCGCCCGGCGCCGCCGGCCGGTGGGTCGTCCGCCGCGCGCCACTGGTGCTGCTCGCCCCGGCGGCGCTGCTCCTGCTGGCGCTCGTCGTCTACCCGCTGGTGCGCCTCGTCGTCATCTCCTTCCAGGACTACGGTCTCCGGGCGATCTTCACCGGGCAGGCGGGCCGCGGGGTTCGAACTACACGAACGTGCTCGCCGACCCGATGGCCGGTCAGATCCTCCGGACGGTGCTCGTCCACCGGGGCGATGGTCGTCGGGACGATCGGCATCGGCATGGCGGTGTCGCAGTTGCTCACCCGTCTCGGCGTCGCGATGCGCACGATCGTCAGCGTCGTGCTCGTGCTCGCCTGGGCGATGCCGAACGTCGCGTCGAGCCTGGTGTGGCAGTGGCTCTTCCAGCCGTTCTACGGCGTGCTCAACTGGCTGATCACGCAGCTCGGGGTCTTCGGCGACCACACGCAGGACAACTGGGCGTCGAGCCCGGGGCAAGCGCTGACCATCGTGCTGCTGTCACTCGTCATCTGGCAGGCGGTGCTGTTCGTCGCGCTGACGCTCTACGCCGCCCAGTCGCAGATCGCGCCGGAGTACTACGAGGCCGGTTCGCTCGACGGGGCCTCGGCGTGGGCGATGTACCGCGCGATCACCCTGCCGGCGCTCGTGCCGACCCTGCTGCTCGTGACGATCCTGTCGGTGATCTGGGACTTCAACGTCTTCAACCAGATCTGGCTGCTCACCCGCGGCGGACCGGAGGACACCACCCTCACCCTCGGCATCTGGACGTTCGTGAAGTCCTTCGTGTCGAACGCCTACGGGCAGGGCGCTGATCGCCGTCATCTCGACGTTGACCCTCGGCGCGCTCACCAGCGCTACTACATCCGCCGGCTCGTCTCGAGCGGGGAGGAGGACCTGTGACGACGACCACGACCCCCGAGTGACCGGGGCGACCGCGTCCGAGGCGCAACCGGACGTGGCGGGCGTGACCCGTGCCTCCCGTCCCGTGGCCCCGGTGCGCGTGCGGAAGCGCAAGCCGTGCGTGCTGGCGAACACCATCGCCGTGGTGTTCTGCCTGATCTGGGTGTTCTCCCGCGACTACCGGATGGTGAACACGGCGTTCAAGCCCGCCGACGAGGTCACGACCACCCCCGATCTGGCCTGCTGCGCCCCACGCTCGAGAACTTCTGCCGCAGCTGACGCAGGACGGGTTCCTCGTCTACCTGCGTAGCAACCCGGCGATCGCCGGGTCGCGGCGGTGCTGCTGTCGATCGTGAGCCTGTTCTCCGCGTCGGCCGCCCTGTCGCGCTTCCGCTTCAAGGGTCGCCGCGCGATCCTGGTCGCCATCCCAGCCCAGCAGATGATCCTGGTCGGTGCGCTGCTCATCCCGCTGTTCCTGTCGTTCCAGACCCTCGGGCTGCTGAACAGCTACCTCGGGCTGATCCTGGCGTACGCCGCGAGTGTCCTGCCGTTCTCGATCTGGGTGATGCGCGGTTCTTTCGTCGCGGTGCCGATCGAGATCGAGGAGGCCGCGAAGGTCGACGGTGCCGGCACGTTCCGGATCCTCTGGAGCGTGCTGTTCCCCCTGGTGATGCCGGGCGTCATCGCGACGAGCGTGTTCGGGTGTTCATCGCCGCGTGGAACGACTACCTCACGGCGTACGTGATGCTGAAGGACCAGGGGATGTACACGCTGCTGGTGTGGCTCGCCGGGTTCTCGACGAACAAGGCATCGACCCCCGGCGGGCTCATGGCGGCGTCGGTGCTGTTCTCGATCCCCGTCGTGGTGTTCTTCCTCATCGTGCAGCGGCGGCTGGTCAGCGGCATGATCGCGGGGGCCGTCAAGGGGTAGACCTCGACGTGCGACGCCCCGATCTGCTCCGGCAGGTCGGGGGCGTCGTCGTCCGGCGGGCGCGCGGGCGCGCGCGGCGCGCGCGGACGTGGGCGTGGGCGGTCGCGGGTCTTCGGCGTCGATGTCGCGCGACATGCCGCGTGCGTGTTGGCCGAGGTCGCACGACGTGCCGTCTGGGCTCGCCGATAGCGACGTCTTGTGCGACCTCGGCGGGCGCGGGTGATCGGGGCGTCGAGATCGCACTTCTCGGCGCGGGTCTGCTTCGGACGTCCGCGCCGAAGTGCGATCCGGCGGAGGGCATCCGCGCCACAGTGCGATCTCGGTGGAGGAAGACGGCGGGCGAGGACATCGCGCGGGCGGCATCGAGGTCGCGCGACATGCCGCGCGTGTTGCCGAGGTCGCACGATGCTGTTCGGGTCCGCCGAGAGCGACGTTTTGTGCGACTCGGCGGGCGGGAGCGGGCGAGCGCGGGCGAGCGCAGGCCTGGGAGATGTTGGTTTGACTGTGGAACGGTTGCGTTTCGGTGGGCTGTGCGCGTACGCTGCGTGAAACCGCGGAACGAAGGAGTTCGGGCATGTACGCAACCGAGCGACACGACGCCATCGCCGCCGCACCAGGTGCAGCCGGGCGGCCTCCGTCGCTGACCTCGCCGAGCACTTCGACGTCACCACCGAGACCGTGCGCCGCGACCTCGACCTGCTCGAGTCCGCCGGGGTCCGCGCCGCGTGCACGGGGGAGCGGTGCCTGCTCAGCCGGTCGAGCACGTCGAGCTGACCGTCGCCGAGCGCGAAGGCCAGCACAACTCCGCCAAGTCCGCGATCGCCCGCCGCGAGCGCCTTCGTGCCGCCGACCTTCACCGGTTCGATCGCCCTCGACGCCGGCACGACCCGCGCCGCCGTCGCCGCCGAGCTCGCCCGCTGGGAGCCGGCCACGGTCGGCGCCACGATCACCGTCATCACGAACTCCGTGCCGATCGCCGCGACCCTGCAGCACAGCGAGCACGTCGAGCTGCACCTGCTCGGCGGACGCGTCCGCGGGGTCACGAGCGCCGTGGTCGGCACCGCCACCGTGGAGCAGATCGGCGCGCTCCGGACCGGACATCGCCTTCGTCGGGACGAACGGCCTGTCCGCCGGCTTCGGGTTGAGCACGCCGGACGAGTACGAAGCTGCCGTGAAGGCCGCCTACGTGCTCGCCGCCCGTCGGAGCGTGGTGCTCGCGGACGCCGCGAAGCACGGGGTCGAGGCGCTCATGCGGTTCGCCCGGCTCGAGATCGACACCGTCGTCACGGACGAGCAGCCGCCGGCCGACCTCGCCGGGGCACTGTCCGATGCCGACGTCGAGGTGGTCGGTCGCATGAGCGAGCACAGCACCCGCATCGTCACCGTCACCCCGAACCCGAGCCTCGACCGCACCATCGAGCTCGCCGGCGAACTCCAGCGCGGCGCCGTCCAGCGTGCGACCCGCAGCACCGCCGAGCCGGGCGGCAAGGGCGTCAACGTCTCCCGTGTCGTGGTGGCCAGCGGCGGCGACACCGTCGCGGTCCTGCCGGGCGACGACCTCGACCCCGTGCTGCTCGGCCCGGCGACCCGGGGGATCCCGACCGCCGCGCTGCCGATCGGTGCGCCGCTCCGCTCGAACGTCACCGTGACCGAGCCGACCGGGACGACCACGAAGCTCAACGAGCCTCCGGGCCGTCCCTCGCCGGACGCCTCGAGGACCTCGCCACCCTCGTCGCCGACACCGCCGCCGCGACCGCCACCGGCCCCGCCGCCCGCTGGGTCGTGTTCGCCGGGTCGCTGCCGCCGGGGCTCCCCGACGACGCCCTCGCCGTGCTGGTCCGGGCCGTCCGGCAGCGCCACGGCGACGACGTCCGGATCGCCGACTCGTCGGGCGTGCCGTTCACCGCGCTGATGCTGCAGTCCGGCGAGCGGATCGACCTGGTCAAGCCGAACGCCGAGGAGCTCGCCGAGGTCGTCGGCGTGGACCCCGAGGAGTTCGAGCGCGACGTCGAGGTCGCCGCGCGTGCGGCAGAGCGACTCCGCGAGCGGCACGTCGGCACGGTGCTGCTCACCCCCGGCAGCGCCGGGGCGGTGCTCGTGACGGCGGACGGCAGCCACGCCGCCGCAGCACCGCGGATCACGGCATGGTCGACCGTCGGCGCGGGGACTCCGCGCTCGCCGGCTACCTGCTCGCAGAGGTCGCCGGGCAGCCGCCCGAGCAGCGCCTCGCCCAGGCCGTCGCCACCGGAGCCGCGGCCGCGGCCCTGCCCGGCAGCGACGTGCCCGCCCTCGACCACACCGACCCGGCCGCCATCACGGTCCGGCGACTCCAGCGCACGTCGGAGCCGGCCCAGGCGCCCGCCTGACGTCAGCACCCCCGAGCGACACCCCGAACACCAGCACCCCGTGCGCGACCGCAGCACGATTGCAAAGGAGCAACCATGTCCGTCAACACGAGTCCACGCCTCATCAGCGTCCAGCTCGTCGGTCTCGACGAGGACCTCGGCGCCACCTCGAGCGACGTCATCCGCGTCCTCCTCGCCGACCTGCGTCGCCGCGACCGGCCGCGCCGCCGACGGCCGGGTCCTGGCCGAGGACGCGATCGCCAGCGAGGCCAGCGTCGGCACCGGCGTGCCCGGCGGCATCGCGATCCCACGCCCGATCGGCGTCGATGGCCGAGCCGACCCTGGCGTTCGCGCGTCTCGCCCGGAAGGTGTCGTTCGGCGCCCCGGACGGCGACGCCGACATCGTGTTCATGATCGCCGTGCCGGAAGGTTGCGGACAAGGACCACCTGGACGGTCCTCTCGACCCTGGCCCGGGCGCTCATCCGCGACGACTTCGCCGCGGCCCTCCGTGCCGCGTCCACCCCGCAGGAGATCGTCGACCTGGTCGATCGCGAGGTGAGCGGCGAGGTGTCGGAGGCCGGCGTCGGGAAAGGCGAGCAGTGCCTCCAGTCCGACCCCACCGGCAGGTGTGACGGCGACCCAGCGCAAGCTCATCGTCGGCGTCTACCGCCTGCCCGACTCCGGCATCGCGCACACCTACATGGCAGCAGACGCGCTCGTCGCCGCAGCCGAGCGGGCCGGCGCCGAGATGCACGTCGAGACCCAGGGGGTCCTCGCAGGTCGAGCCCCTCGACCCCGCGCTCATCGCCCGCGCCGACGCGGTCGTGTTCGCGGTCGACGTCGACGTGCGCGACCGCGGCCGCTTCGCCGGCAAGCCCCTCGTCCCTCCGGCCCCGTGAAGCGCGGCGTCGACGAGCCCGACAAGATGATCGCCGAGGCGATCCGCGCCTCGGACGACCCGAACGCCGCACGCGTGCAGGGCGGCGCCGCCACGGCAGAGACGACCACGAAGAACGAGCACTTCGGCCAGGCCCTGAAGCGCTGGCTGCTCACCGGCGTCAGCTACATGATCCCGTTCGTCGCGGGCGGCGGGCTGCTCATCGCGCTCGGCTTCCTGCTCGCCGGGTACGGCATCGCGCTGCAGCACGGTGACTCCGGCCAGAACAACGCGGTGTTCACGCTGACCGAACTACACGCTGCTGGACCTGCCGGCGCCGCAGGGCCTCGGCTACCACCTCGGCGCCGCCGCGTTCCAGATCGGCGGGAGTCTCGCTCGGGTTCCTCGTCGCCGCCCTCGCCGGGTACATCGCCTACGCGATGGCCGACCGACCCGGCATCGCGCCCGGCTTCGTCGCCGGCTCGATCGCCGTCTTCATGAACGCCGGGTTCCTCGGTGGTCTGATCGGTGGCCTCATCGCGGGTGCCGCCCCGCGTACTGGATCGGCCGCATCCCGACCTGGCGCTGGCTGCGTGGCCTGATGCCGGTCGTGATCATCCCGCTGTTCGCGTCGATCATCGCCTCCGGCCTCATGCTGCTTCGTGCTCGGCGGGCCCATCGCCTGGCTGATGACCCAGCTGACCGAGTTCCTCAACTCCCTGTCCGGTGCCTCGGCGGTCCTGCTCGGGATCATCCTGGGCCTGATGATGGCGTTCGACCTCGGCGGTCCGGTCAACAAGGTGGCGTACGCGTTCGCCGTCGCCGGGCTCGGTGCCGGCACCGCCACGAACGTCGTGCCGTTCGAGATCATGGCCGCGGTGATGGCCGCCGGCATGGTGCCGCCGCTCGCCCTCGCGCTGGCCTCGACCGTCCTGTACCGCAAGGGCTTCACGAAGCCGGAGCGCGAGCAGAACGGCAAGGCCGCGTGGCTGCTCGGTGCCTCGTTCATCTCCGAGGGCGCGATCCCGTTCGCGGCGGCCGACCCGCTGCGGGTCATCCCGGCGTCGATGGTCGGTGCCGCGGTCACGGGTGCGATCCTCGATGGCGGCCGGCGTGACCTCGCGGGCGCCGCACGGTGGGATCTTCGTGTTCTTCGCGATCGGGGACGTCGCGATGTTCATCGTCGCGATCCTGGCCGGCACGATCGTGTCCGCGCTGGTGCTCGTCGGGCTGGAAGAAGTGGGTGCGTCGGGCCCCGGCGGCGGACGCCGCCGTGTCCGAGACCGCTGACGACTCCGGTGGCGGTCGCCGTGTATGTCGACGTCACCATCCGACCGCCTCGGAGGCGCGGTGCCAGCTGGCAACCGCGCCTCCAGTCCGTCGTGACCCGCGAACTGGAGGCTCCCTCACCCCCGGTCCGGGCCGGTAGCGTCACGAACGCACACCCGCAGGACCGCCGTCTCGCCACGGCACGGCACGCCCGAGTGGCGATGAACGGAACGACACGATGCCGGGGCGTCTAGCCTCTTCGACGCGCTGCGGCCGGTCCCGTCGCCGGATGCTCGGGCTGGGCGCCGCCGGGACCCTCACCGCCCTCACCGCCGTCGTCATCGCCTTCGGGCGGGCGCGCGAACGCGGTCGACGCGACCGTGATGACGAACCCGCGGACGAGCACGGCGATCAACGCGTGGCTGGCCGTCGGCGGAGTCCGTGTCCTCCGCGGCGCAGCCGTCCTGTCCGGCCCCCTCGTCATCCGCTCCGGCACGCAGCTCGACGCCTCGGCCGCGAGCGTCACCGGGGCCATCGGCGACAACGTGCTCCGCAAACGCTGCCGCGAACCCCAGCGCCTGGACCACCGCGTCGGTCTCGTGCCGGGTCCAACGTCGTCACGACCAAGGCCGCGGTGTTCAGCACGGCGATGGTCGGGCGCCGCGTGCAGGTGCTCGGCGCCGGTCCGGCGCAGCGGCAACGCGCGAAGGCTCCGGGATCGATGTACGGCCGGACGTCCGTCCAGTCGTCGACCTGTGCGACCCGACGTCGCCGCGACCTCGACGCTGCCCTCGGCCGCCACGTCCGTCTTCTCCGCCGAACGACGGGGACATCAGCATCGTCGGCGGCACGTGGACGAACCGCAGCAAGAACCTCCGTCTCGCAGACCACCGAGTCGCACGGGCTCCTCATCCGCCGTGCCGCGCGGGTGTCCCTGACCGGGCTCACCGTGCACTCGACGGGCAGCGCCCAGGTCGGCGGTCAGTACGCCGTCTCGTTCGGCGACGTGACCGACGTCACCGTCGAGGACGTCGCCTTCATCGACACGGCCTCGGACGGCGTGCACTTCCAGGGCCGTCGTCGCGGATCGCTGTCCGCCGGATCACCGGTGAGCGCACCGGCGACGACCTGCGTCGGCGTTCACCACGGTGGACGGGCAGACCCACGCGGGTTCCCGGCTCGGGGACTGCGAGGGGGACATCACCGACGTCGTCGTCGAGGACGTCCGGGGCAGTGCCCTGCCTGCTCAAGGTCACGTCCGGCATCGGCGGGAACGGTGTGCAGCGCCGCATCCGTCGCTTCTCGGCGTCCGGCCTCGCCGGGAGCGTCACCGGACGCTCGCCCGTCCAGATCGTGAACTACGCCGGCCCGACCTGGTTCGAGGGCACCGTGTCCGGCGTCACCGCGACCGGATCGAGCGGGACGGTGGTGAACGTCGACGTCCGGACCCTCGGTGCCCTGGTGGTCGAGGACGTCGCCCTGCCCGCCGGTGCCCGCGCCGCCGTCGACGGCATCGTCCGGGTCGCCGCCTCGAGCGCGTCGTCGGTGACGGTCCGACGGGTCACGAACCGGTCGACCGGAGCCGGGGCGGCGAGCGGGTGTCGCGCTCGCGGTCGGGTCCGTCCGGACCGTCGCCGTCAGCGGGGTCGCGTGCCCGGTGCTCGCGCCGCAGTTCGACTCGGTGAAGCTCGTCAGAGCCTCGGCGACCATCACGTCCTCACCGTCACCGACGACAGCTCGGCCGCGCGGGCGGGCAACGCTCTTCGCCCTCGCCGCCTCCGGCTACCGGATCGCGAACGCCACCTTCGCCCGGCTGACCCGGAGCACCGGCTCCGTCTGGGCGGCGGACAAGGACAGCTCGGTCGGGACCGCGATCTCGATCTCGTCGTTCAAGAACGGCCGCGCCGTGGCGCTGCTGCGGGCACCCGCCTCGATCGGCGTGCAGGGCCTGTCCCAGCCCGCCGGCTCCGGCGCCGCCGTCCGCTGAACTCGCCGCCGCCTGCCCGTGCGCGTCGTCGTCGACGGCACCTCGACCCGGCCGGCGACCTGGTGTCGCGGACCGCGAAGCAGAAAGTCTCGGTGGTGTCGCCGTTCATCGCCGTCGACGCCGCGCTGCTGCCGCCGCGCGACGGCGACGTGGTGCTCAACAGCGGGACGAAGTACGCGCGGTCGCAGCTGCGGTGGGACGCCAAGGCGAAGAAGTGGCGCGCGACGACGGTGGCGCGGCCGAAGCCGACGCCGGCACCGCAGCCCACCCCGAAGCCCACCCCGAAGCCGACGCCGACCCCGGCACCGTCCGCGTCGCCCACGACCCCGGCGCCGTCGCCCTCCGCCCCCGCACCGTCCGCCTCGCCCTCGGCGCCGACGGCCCCCGTGACGCCGGACCCGACGCGGCCTCGGCGCCGGTGACGCCGGCGCCGAGCGCGCCGACCCCGACCGAGGCGCCGACGGCCTCGCCCACGGCGACCGCGACGGCGTCCGCGACGCCGTAGGGGCACGGCAACCGACGGACGGGAGGCGCGGTGCCAGCCGGCACCGCGCCTCCCGTCCGTCGGTGGTCGCGTCGGGCGCTACTCGGCGATGTTCGCGGTCACCGCGTCGATGTAGGCCGCACGCTCCTCACGCGAGTGCGGACGGCCGGGCACGCCGGGGCGCTGCTCCCACGGGAACGGCCCGCCTCGTGCCGGTACTCGATGCCCATCGCCTCGAGCCGGGCGACGTGCTCGGCGAGCCGACCGCGGAACTCCGCGACGTCCCGGGGCCGGCGACGTCCGCCGACCACAGCGCCTCGGCCAGGGCCGCGACGCGGGGGAACAGCTGGTAGTCGAGCTTCCGCGCGGTGTCGACGTGCTCGGTCCACATGTTGCCCTGGCCGCCGATGATGCATGCGCGCGCTCGGCGTCGGTCAGGTCGGACGGCACCGGGTCGAAGGCGAAGACGTCGTCCACCGTCAGGACGATCGACACCGGGACTCGGCTCCGTCTCGAGGTCGCTCTGCCGGTAGTCGAGGTACACCTTGGTCGTCCGGGGTGCCGGAGATGACGTCGTGGCCCCGCTTCGCCGCGGTCCGGGCTCCGGTCAGGCCGCGCCACGAGACCACGGTCGCCGACTTCGACAGGGTGCCGCCCTCGAGGATCTCGTCCCAGCCGAACGCCTGACGACCCTGCGACTCGACGTGGGCGGCCAGCCGATCGATGATCCACGCCTGGCTGCTGTTCCTCGTCCTCGAGGCCGAGCTCGCGGATGCGCTCCTGCGTGCGTGGGTCCTGCTCCCACTGCACCTTCGGGCACTCGTCGCCGCCGACGCCGATGTACTCGGAGGGGAACAGGGCCATGACCTCGTCGAGGACGTCCTGGAAGAACGCGATCGTCGACTCCTCGGCGTTCAGCACGTCGGGCAAGTCGGCGATGCCCCACCCGGTCCAGACGTCGATCGGTTGCCCGGTGACTCCCGAGCTCCGGGTACGCGGCGAGGGCAGCGCGGACGTGGCCGGGCGTCTCGATTCTCGGGGACGACGGTCACGAACCGGTCGGCGGCGTAGGGGCGACGATCTCGCGGATGTCGCGTCCTGCGTGTAGTAGCCGCCGCGCGGGCGGCCGTCCTTGCCCGCGATCATGAGTTCACCGTCCGGTCCGGGCACGTGCGCGCCGGGATTCCTGGGACTCCGTCCGCCACGAGCCGACCTCGGTCAGGCGCGGGTACTTCCGGATCTCGATGCGCCACCCCTGGACCTCGGTGAGGTGGAAGTGCAGCCGGTTCAGGTGGTGGGCGGCCAGCTGGTCGACGACCCGCATGACCTCGTGCTTGGTGCGGAAGTGCCGGGCGACGTCGAGCATGACGCCGCGCCAGGCGAAGGCGGGGGCGTCCTCGACGGTGACCGGCGGGGATGGTCCACGGACCCCGGCCGACCCGGCCCTTGCGGTAGACGTCGGCGGGGAGCGACCGGGTAAGTGAGGGCCTGGACGCCGGGGAAGACGCCGGCGCGGCGCTGCCGCCGGTGACCTCGATGCGGTCGGGCGTGATCGACGAGCCGGAAGGCTTCGTCGGAGCGTCGCCGCCCGGGCCCTCGGGCAGAGCGGCGGCGACGGTCTCGTCGGTCGCGACGCGCAGCACGATCACGTCGGTGTCCCGCGTGCCGTCGTCGTCGGCGTCCCGCACCGGCAGCCCGGTCGATCCGCGCAGGGTCTGTTGCAGGTACAGTCGGACGGACTCGCTCGCAGGGTCTGCGGCGATGCGTGTCGACGGGGTGGATCGCGAAGGCACCGACACCTCGGTTCGGTGCGGCGCGGCCGTGGGATGAGCATGTCGCAGTCCACCATTCCTCAATGATCTCTTCGTAATATGGAGGCTGGATGGTTGTGGACGAGACCGTGTCAACGCTTCCGGGTGGGGTCGTCGTGCTGCACCCCCGGGGATGCTCCGCCTCATCAACTCCGTGGGCGATCCTCGACGAGTTCTTTCGCGACGACTCGCACACGGTCACCGAGCTGAGCCGCACGGTCGGACTCTCCCGTCCCACGGTCGAGGCGGCGCTCGCCGACCTGGTGGCCGAGGGCTGGGTCACCGAGGCCGAGGCGATCGCCACGCCGAACAAGGCGGGCCGCCGGGTGAAGCGCTTCCGCGCCGACGCCGGGGCCGGCCTGCGTGCTCGGCGTCGACCTCGGGCTGCACGGCATCGTCGGGCTCCGGTCCGACCTGCGCGGCCAGCAGCTCGCCCGCGTGGAGGAGGTCTACGCCGACCTCGCCTCGGCCGAACAGGTGGGCAGCGCATGACGTCGTCCGCCGGCTGGTCGAGGGCACCGAGCCGGGTCGAAGCTCCTCGCCGCCACCTTCGGCGTGCCGGCGGTCGCCGTCGATCGTTCCGGTGCGATCGACTACACCGTCGCGGTCCCGCAGTGGGCCGAGCGACGGGTCCCCGGCCGCATCGGCGACCTGTTCCCCGGTGCCGCCACGTTCTTCGACAACGACGCGAAGCTCCGCCGCCACCGCCGAGGCGATGTGGGGACGCTTCGGCGGGGCGTGCAGGACGGCTTGTACCTGGTGATGGGGCGCCAGATCGGTGCCGCGTACCGCATCGACGGGGCTAGCTCGCGCGGGCGGTGCGCGCGGGGCGGCGGGCGAGATGGGCGGGCTTGGCATCGACCGGCTGGCCGAGCGCGCCGGCCCGCCTGGAGGCACGGATCCCGTCCGGCGCGGACCTCGAGTCCGTCATGGCGTCGGCCGGGCAGGGCGACGCCGAGGCGTCGGGGGTCGTGCGGCGTTCGCCGCGGACGTCGCTCCCGGTGTGGTGCAGCTCGTCACGACGATCGACCCGGAGGTGGTGGCCGTCGGTGGCGAGGTCCTGCCCGCCGCGGCCGTGTTCGCCGAGGCGCTCGCCGAGGTCGTCACGCCGCAGCTCAGGCACCCGGTGGAGATCGTCCCGTCGACGGTCGGCCGCGACGCCGTGGCCCGCGGCGCGCTCGCCTCGGTCGCTCACCCACGTCCGGACGTCGCACATGGGGCTTCGGCTGACCGGACGGCGACGGGGCTGATCCCCAGGTCGCGCGCCGGGATCTGTCAGGGCGTTCAGGGACGATGGGGACATGACGACTGCCCTGGCCGCGCCGGCCACGACCGTGACAGCCGCCGGGGACTCCGAGATGGGTGGCCCTCTGGGCTCGTGCTCCAGCTCATCGACGCCCTGGGCGAGTGGGGCGTCGCCCTCATGCTCTTCGTCGAGACGGTGTTCCCGCCGATCCCGTCCGAGGTGATCCTGCCGCTGGCCGGCTTCCTCGCCGGGGCCGGGCGGATGAACCTCGTGCTCGTCCTGGTGCTCGCGACCCTCGGGTCCTACCTCGGCGCGCTGGTGCTCTACCGGCTCGGGGCGGGGATCGCTCGAGCGGACCACCCGCTGGCTCGGCAAGCTCCCGCTCGTCGACGAGGATGACTTCCGCAAGGCCGCCGACTGGTTCCACCGGCACGGCAAGAGCGCGGTGTTCTTCGGCCGGTTCGTGCCGATCGTCCGCAGCCTGATCTCCCTGCCGGCCGGCGCGGACCGGATGCACCTCGGCACCTTCTCGCTCTTCACGATCATCGCCAGCGGGATCTGGAACAGCGCGCTGGTCCTGCTCGGCGCCGCGTTCGGCAACCAGTACGACCGGGTCGAGCAGTACACGGAGTGGATCGACCGGGTGCTCTACGTCGCGATCGCGGTGGTCGTCGTGACCTTCGTCGTGCGGCGGATCCGTCGGGCGCGGGCCGAGCGCACGGACGCTGGCCGGTCCGACCCGGCGCCGCGCGGGCGCCGCCGGGCCGGAGCCGCCGAGGACTGAGCCCCGCTCGTCGTCAGGCCTTCGTCAGCGCCGACTCCTTGTGCGCGGCTCGCTTCCTCCGACTTCTCGGACTCGATGATCCAGTACGGGTCGTCGTCCGTCGGCTTGAACGACTGCCCGTCGAACTGGAAGTCCTTCGTCTTCTTCTCGACCAGCGTGCCGGTCGTCTTCCCCTGCGACGTGTTCCAGTGCACTTCGTCGCCCTTCGACAGCGCCATCCTGTCCTCCTTGCGTGATCGCTCACCTTCGTGGGAGTCGGACTGTACCCCGATGCATCCGCATGAACACAGGGAAGGAGGCCGATCATGATGTCATAACGCCGCAGCGGAAACGGACGCGGCCGCGTACCGTACTGGGTGAGTCACCTTGCTGGCAACTGCCACGGATCACGGGCTCCGAACACGGAACGACGACACCATGACACTGCTCGACAGCGTACGGACGGACACGGTCCCTCGGGCCGCTACCGGCTCGTCAAGCTGATCGGCACGGGCGGCATGGGGTCGGTCTACGAAGCGCGCGACGAGCACACCTACCGCGCGGTCGCCGTGAAGATGTTCGCCACGCCCGACTCGATGACGACGGCGGACCGGGTGCGCCAGGAGCGCGAGATCCGGCTGCTCAGCATGCTCTCGCACCCCGGGCTCATCCCGCTCTACGACGCCGGCACCCACGAGTTCGACGACGGTCCGCACCGGTACATCGTGATGGAGCTCATCGCCGACACCACGCTGCTCCGGCGTCTGGCCGACGGCGCGCTGCACAACTACGAGGTGGCCGACCTCGGTGCCCAGCTGGCCGACGCTCTGGCCTACGTGCACTCCCGAGGGATCGTCCACCGTGACGTGAAGCCCGCCAACATCCTCATGAGCGACGAGGGTCGTCCGGGTTCGCCCGCACCGTGAAGCTGACCGACTTCGGCGTCGCGCACTTCGTCGACGGGTCACGGCTGACGAACGACGGCACGATCATCGGCACGGCGGCGTACCTCAGCCCCGAGCAGGTCGCCGGGGAACCGATCGGCTTCGCCACCGACATCTACTCGCTCGGGCTCGTCCTGCTCGAAGCACTCACCGGCAAGCAGGAGTACTCCGGCACCCTCATCGAGGCAGCCCTCGCCCGGCTGCGGCACGACCCCGAGATCCCCGAGGGTATCGCGCCGGAGTGGCGGGACCTGCTCGCGAAGATGACGGCCCGCGATCCCGAGCGTCGCCCGACCGCGGTGGCGATCGCGAACGCGCTGCGCGGCGGTTCGACGTAGGTCACCGGTCCGGTGCCGCTCGGCCCGCAGCGGGTCAAGCACAAGCGCGACCACCGCATGCACCGGGCAGCGCACCTGGCACGCCAAGCGCGGCACGTTCGCGGTCGTGCGCCGCTGGCGTCGCCGGAACGTGCTCGTCGGGTCGTTCGCGGCGTTCGGCGTCATCGTCGCGTGCGGCGCCGCCTACGTGGCGGGCATGCTGCACTGACGTCCGTCGCCCGGCTACGTCGTCAGCGAACGCCATCGCTCCGAGGCCGTGCGTCCCTGGCAGGATGGACAGCATGACCGACCAGCGCTGGATCAAGATCTGCGGCCTGTCGACGCCCGAGACCGTGGACGCCGCAATCGACGCGGGTGCCGACGCGGTCGGGTTCGTCTTCGCCGCGGGCAGCCCCCGCACCGTGACCGCCGATCTGGCGAAGGAACTCGTCGAGCGGGTGCCGGACGGCATCGACGCCGTCGGGGTCTTCCGCGACCAAGAGATCGACGAGATCGTGGGCATCGCGTCCGAGGTCGGGCTGACCACCCTGCAGCTCCACGGCGGTGAGCGGGCGACGGACTTCGCCCGTGCGCGTGACGCCGGGTTCTTCACCATCCGCGCGGTCGCGGCCGAGGACTACCTCCGCGAGACGCCCGAGGTGCGCGCCTCGTACGACCACGACCTGTTGCTGCTCGACGCCGCGGTGCCGGGCAGCGGGCGACTGATCGACCCGGCCTCGATCGACGGCAAGGTGGACGAGGCCTGGATCCTCGCCGGCGGGCTCACCCCGGCTGAACGTCGTCGCGGTGATCGAGTCGCTCGACCCGGACGGCGTGGACGTCTCGAGCGGCGTCGAGTCCGAGCGTGGCGTGCAAAGGACGCGGCGAAGATCCGGGCGTTCGTCGAGGCCGTCCGAAGCATTTCCATGACCAGACGCCGTCGGGGCGTCAGCGCAGCGTCGGGATGAGCTCCGTCAGGAACGCGTCGGTGTCCTCCCAGCCCGTCACCGCGTGGCAGGGCACGCCGAGGGCCTTCACCGGGTAGTCGTTGCCCTCGGGGTCGAGCCGGTCGCCCACGAAGAGCATGTCGTCGAGCGCGATGCCGGTGATCTCGGCGAGGCGCTGCATGCCGTAGGCCTTGTCGATGCCCTTGCGGGTGATGTCGACGCTCGTCGAACCGCCGGAGCGGACCTCGAGGTCGGGGAGGTCGGCCTGCACCCGACGGCGGAGATCGTCCTTCTTCGCCCCGGTCGGGTCCCACTGCTTTGATGTCGACCGGCGCGGCCTGCCCGAGCGCGGAGAACGTGATCTGCGATCCCCGGTCCTCGAGGATGGCGCCCCAGGTCTCGGACTCCCAGTACCCGGCGGCCTTCGCGTGTGACTCCACCGCGGCGAGGGCACGGGCCTTCTGCTCCTCGGTGAGGTCCTCGGCGTATCTGCAGGACCCAGTCGTCGCCGGCCCACCGGTAGTAGCGGGTGCCGCACGTCGGCAGGAGGTGCAGGTCGTCGAGGGTCAGGCCGTCGCGGTAGCGGAGCGGGGTGACGAGCTGCTGCTCGAACTGCTGGAAGTTGCCGCCGGAGATCACCGCGACCGGCACGACCTCGAGCAGGACGCGAAGGTCTCGAGCATGCGGGGGTCGAGCGCGGACTTCGAGGGGGCGAGGGTGTCGTCCAGGTCGAAGGCGACGAGTCGGGGTGTGGTCATACGACCGATTCTGTCAGGTCCGGCCGACAGCCACCGCCGGTCAGGAGCGGTGGGCGGTGGGACGCGGTCGCGCTTGTACGTGATGTCGGTGTGCCCGTGCGGGGCCGGGTTCCTGTCGGCGTCGAGGTTCACGAAGACGACCTCGTCGATGGTCAGGATGCTCTGGTGCGTGAAGAGGTTCCGGGCCTCGGCGCGCATGGTCAGCGAACTCCGCCCGAAGCGCGTCGCCACGAGGCCGATCTCGACGATGTCGCCCTCCTTCGCGGAGGACACGAACTCGATCTCGGACACATGTACTGCGGACGATCTCGTCGTTGCCGAGCTGGATGATCGCGTAGACGGCCGCCTCCTCGTCGATCCAGCGGAGGAGGCTGCCGCCGAAGAGGGTGCCGTTCGCGTTGAGGTCCTCGGGGCGGACCCACTTCCGCGTGTAGAAGTTCATCTCCGGCTGGGCGTCGTCGTGCTGTTGTTCGTCGTGCTGCATGTCACGACATATTACGCGGCCGCGTCCTCGTAGCGGCGCGCGTGCATCGAGCGACTACCTCCTTGACGAGGACGACCTCGCTCGATGCGGCAGGCGTGCGGGGAGTGACCTCGCGCTCGGCGGCCTTGTCGTCGAGCTGCGACGGGTCCGCCACGGCGCCGATCGCGGTCACGGGGTGAAGGGCAGGAAGCGCCCGGCAGGTCGAAGGCCGCGCGGAGGCCCTCGGCGTCGATGCCCGCCATCTGGTGCACGTGCAGGCCCTCGGCGTGCGCCTGGACGGTCAGCGCGGCGAGGGATGACCGAGGTCGTACTGGGCGAACGGACGCTCGTCACCGTCCTCCGTCACGGTCTCGAGCACGCCGACGACGAGGGCGCTGGCGCGGAAGGCCCACGTGGCGTTGAAGCCGAGCAGGTTCTCGTTGATCTTGCGGAACGTCTCGGTGCCGCGACGGCCGGCGATGAAGCGGCGGGGCTGGAAGTTCATCGCGGAGGCCGCCCACCGAGCGGCCTCGAGGACGGCGTCGAACTGCGCGTCGGTGACGGTCGCCGTCTCGTCGTAGGAGCGGCTCCAGCGCTCCTCGAGGAGCGGGACGAGGGGCTGGCTGAGTCGGTCGAACGCGTGAGCGTGCTGGAGTTCGTCGAGGTCATGGTGCGCTCAACGGTAATCGATGTGTACGCATTCCGACCGGTACGGCGTCACATGACACCGCGGCGCGACGGCACCGTGCGGCACGCGCGCGGTCGGGGGCCCACTCGGTGCGAGGATGGACCCGATGGGTGGCGTGTTGACCGGTTCGGTGATCATCGGCGCGATCATCGCGGCCGGGTACGTCGTCGGGCGCACCGGCCTGCTCGGCCCGCACGCCCAGTTCGTGATGAGCCGGCTCGCCTTCTTCGTGCTCATGCCCGCGCTGCTCTTCCACACCATCGCGAGCGCCGACATCGGATCGCTGCTGTCACCGATGCTCTGGGTGTCCCTCGTCAGCGCGGTCTCGGTCGCGCTCGGCGCCGCGCTCGTGTTCCGGCTCGTGCTCCGCCGCCCGCTGGCGACCACCACGATCGGGGCGCTCGCGTCGAGCTACGTGAACGCGAACAACATCGGGCTGCCGGTCGCCGTGTACGTCCTCGGGCAGGCCACCGCCGTCGTGCCGGTGATCCTGCTGGCAGCTCATCGTGCTCGCGCCGATCGCCCTCACCGTGCTCGACACCGCGACCTCGGACGGTGGCAGCTGGGGACGGCGGATCTCCGGGCCGTTCCGCAACCCGATCATCATCGCGTCACCTCGTCGGGCTGGCGTTCTCGGCGACCGGGATCGAGCTGCCGACACCGGTGCTCGAGCCGCTCTCCCTCGTCGGCGCCGCCGCGGTGCCCGTCGTGCTGCTGTCCTTCGGGATGAGCCTGCACGGGGCGACGCCGCTCCGTGACCCGGCGATCCGCACCGACGTCATCGTGGCCTCGGCGATCAAGCTCGTGGTGATGCCCGCGGTGGCGTTCGTGTTCGCCCGCTTCGTGTTCGGGCTCGGCGACCAGGACGTCTTCGTGCTCGCCGACCCTCGCAGCCGCTGCCGGCGGCGCAGAACGTCTTCAACTACGCGCAGCGCCTACGGGGCTGCCGTGCCCGTGGCGCGCGACGTCGTGCTCATCTCGACGATCGGCTCGGTGCCGGTCCTCGTCGCCGTCGCGGCGCTCCTGCACCCGTAGGCGCGGGTCGCTTCGAGGGAGCAGGAATCGTCGGGACGTCTCCGAGGAGGCGACGATTGGTGCTCCCTCGCCGGTGCTCCCTCGCCGTTGCGGGTCCGCGCGTACCCTGACGCTCACGGGTGGACCGCTCCGTGACCACGAGGAACAGGAGATCCCGATGGACACGATGGCGATGATGAAGACCATGTCGACGAGTGACATGCCCATGTCGATGGACATGGACCTGATGCAGGACACGATGATGGCGATGAACGCCGCGTCGATGGCCGCGACGATGTGCTCGGCGAGTGACATGCGGATGGGGCCGAGATGGCCACGTGCGCGGCGATGTGCTCGAACACGGCGATGCTGGCCGACACCGGCATGCGCATGATGATGCGGCCGATGGGCATGGACATGCCGTCGATGCAGGCGATGCTCATCGCCGTGATGACCATGGGGACGGCCTGCGCCGCGGAGTGCCGGGCGCACGCCGACATGGACGAGGCCTGCCGTTACTGCGCGATGGCGTGCGACGAGATGGTCGCGAAGTGCGAGGCGATGCTGGCCTCGATGACCGCCTGACTCCCGCTAGGCGACGCGTGCGGTGGTCTTGCGGCCACCCGCGCTGAGGATCTCCGCGGCCGGGTGGTGGGCGACCGGGTCACCGACCGACACGAGCGTGTCGGCGTCCGCCACCCGCAGCTGCGTGACGTCGCCGTCGAGGAAGGCGACCACCAGGTCGGCGGGACCTGTCTCGAGGACGATGCCGTCCCTCCAGGCCCTGGGGGTGGCGTCCGCCATGACGCGCTGGATGGGAAGGATCGTCGACGGGGTCGTGCGGGACATGGCTTCACCTGCTCTCGGAGGGGTTCGGTGCAGGAAACCTACGTCGGCCGTCTCCGCCCGTTCAACGCGCGGCTACCCGGGACGTAACAGAGCCGTCAGAAGATCATCGGGCGGTCGTCGTCGAGCGAGGTCTCGAGGTCGAGGTCGACCGTGACGGGGACGTGGTCGCTCGGGGCGTCGCCCTTCCGCTCGTCGCGGTGGATGCGGGCGTCGGTCACGACGTCGGAGAACGCCTGCGACCCCATCACGAAGTCGATCCGCATGCCCTCGTTGCGGGGGAAGCGCAGCGCCTTGTAGTCCCAGTAGGTGTAGCCGTCGGGGACGATCGGACGGACGACGTCCTGCAGCCCGCGGGCCTCGAACGCGCGGAACGCGGCACGCTCCGGCTCGCTGACGTGGGTGGCGCCCTCGAAGGCGCGCACGTCCCAGACGTCCTGGTCGAGCGGCGCGACGTTCCAGTCGCCCATCAGCGCGAGGGGCTGCGCCGGGTCGGCCGCGATCCACTCGGACGTCCGGTCGGCCAGCTCGGCGAGCCAGTCGAGCTTGTACGTGTAGTGCGGGTCGCCGACCTCGCGCCCGTTCGGCACGTAGAGGCTCCACAGCCCTACGCCGTCGACCGTCACACCGATCGCGCGGGCCTCGGTCGGGACGTCGGGGCCCTCGTGGCCCTTGAGGAAGCCGGGCTGCCCGGGGAAGTCCCGCGTGACGTCCTCCATCGGCAGCCGGCTGGCGAACGCGACGCCGTTCCACTGGTTCGTGCCGTACGCCTCGACCGTGTAGCCGGCGGCCTCGAACGCGTCGACCGGGAACTGCTCGGGCTTGCACTTGATCTCCTGCATGCCGAGGACGTCGACGTCCTCGCGCACCAGCTAGTCGACGACCCGACCGACTCGGGTCCGGACGGAGTTCACGTTCCAGGTCGCCACGCGCATGGGTCCGAACCTACCGGGGACCACCGGCAACCGAGTGCAGCGGAGCGGCCCGGACGGCCGCCGCGGACGGGCGCCGCGTGCCGTGTCCTGCTCTCGGCCGCGGCACGGCACGATGGTGTTCGCTGGGTGGTCCAGCAATCGACCGCAACCGGAGGCACTCATGGCAGCGACGACGAACCGCGTCGACGGGACCGCGACGACGGGCACCGTGACGACGCAGGTGACCACCAACGGCAGGACGATCATCGACGACACGGTCGTCGCGAAGGTCGCGGGCATCGCCGCCCGTGACGTCCCCGGGGTCTTCGCCCTCGGCGGCAACGCGGCGCGTGCCTTCGGTGCCATCCGTGACGCGATCGGTTCGAGCGCGCTCGGACAGGGCGTCCGGGTCGAGGTCGGCGAGACCCAGGTCGCCGTCGACCTGACGATCGTCGTGGACTACCCGATCCCGATGATGGACGTCGCGTCCGCCGTGCGGGCGGCCGTCACGAAGGCCGTGACCGAGCTCGTCGGCCTCGAGGTCACCGAGGTCAACATCGCGATCAACGACGTCAACATCCCGGCGCTCAACGGGGTCGAGACCGATGCCGAGGGTCGCGTCCGGTGAACGCCACCGTCGTCGGCATGGGCGTCGGCGCGGTCCTCGCGATCGTTGCCGTGACGCTCGGCTTCTGGGCGTTCGTCGTCGTCGCCGTGTTCATGCTCGTCGGCGGCCTGGTCGCCCGCATCGTGTCGGGCGACATCGACTTCCGCCGCCTGCTCGACGTGCTGCGCGGACGCCGGAGCTCGTCGTGAGCGCAGCCGCGGTGGCGAGCGGCGTCGGAGCGCCACCGCCCGCTCCGCGGCAGGTGGCCGGGTACGACCGCGTCGGCTCGGCGGCCCTGGTCCACACGGCGCAGGCGGTCGCCTCCGAAGCGCTGCGCGTGCCGTTCCGGGGAGGCCCGTGCCCGGTCGCCGACGACGGTCACGGTGCGCTGGCGGTCGAGATCACGGCCCCGCTCGCCGTCCCGGTGCTGGGCAGCCACGCGGTCCCCGACGAACCCGTCGTCACTACGGCGCACCGGGCCCGCGCCGTGATCGCCGAGCGGCTCCGCCACATCACCGGCCGACAGGTCGAACGGGTGACCGTGACGTTCTCGTCGTCGGTCGTGGACACACCGAGGAGGGTCCGGTGACGCTCCAGCAGCAGGAGGCGCCGGCCGCGACGCCCGGTCGCACCCACGACCGCGTCTACCGCCGCATCGTCCGCCGCGAGACGAGTGCCTCACGCTCCGGCACGGTCGTCGTCGCGATGCTCGTCCTGCTCGTCATCGCCGCCGCGGCCGTGTTCGCCGCGGCCCTCGTGCTGCTCGACCAGCGGGTGCTCGGCATCGACCCGCGCGACGTCGTGGACCGCGCCGTCCGGGCGCCGCGCGGCCTCGACACGACGATCACCGTCGGCATCGCCGCGATCGTGGCGTTCCTCGGCCTGGTGTTCCTCGCGCAGGGCCTCCTGCCGCAGCGTCGGCCCCGGCACGCGATGTCGTCCGACCGCCTCGCCGTGGTCGTCGACGACGAGGTGCTCGCCTCCGCCGCTGCCCGTGCGGCACGCTCCGTGACCCGGCTCGGCCCCGACGCGGCCGTCGGCACCGTCGGTCGCCGATACGGGTCGACGTCGTGCTCCGCCCCGCCGCGGGCGTCGACGTCCCCGCCGTGGCCGCGACCGAGGCGGTGACCGAGGAGTTCGCCGTGATCGACGCCGAGCCGCCGATCACCGCGCGGGTGCGGGTGCAGCCGACCGGACGGGTGGACGGATGAACGCGACGAACCGGGGCCTCGGCCGCACGGCGCTCGTCGTCGTCGGATTCGTGCTGTTCGTCGCCGGCGTCGCGACGATCCTGTGCAGACGGTGCCGTGGGCCGCGTCCACGTGGCACGACTGGGGCCGTGGCGCTGAGCGACCTCGGCGCCGGGGCCGCCCGTGACGCCTCCGTCACCGGGTGGACCTGGGTGCTCGGCGGGGCCGTGGTGCTCGGGATCCTCGCGCTCGTCGTGCTGACGACCCTCGGCGGCGGGCGCGTGGGCACCGTGGTCGAGGACGACGGGTCCTCCGACGGTGTGGCCGGCCTCGTCCGCATCGACGCCGCAGCGGTGCAGCACGCGCTGTCGTCAGCGATCGGAGCGATGCCGCAGGTCGGGTCGCTGGCGGTCGACGTCTACCGCGTGGGTGGCAACCGGGCGATCCGCATCCGTGTCCGACCCCGTCGGGGGCTTCGCCGCGCGAGATCACGACCGGGGTCGAGGGCATCGTCGCCGACCTCGACGCACTGCTCGGCGACCGGCTCCCGGTGCTGCTCGAGATCGCTCGGGGCGGATCGGGCTCGGGCCGGACCGACCGGGTGCACTGAGGCCGCCGTGCCGCGCTCCGTCGACGGCCTGGCCCGTGCCCGCGGGGACGTCGTCGTGCCGCACGTCGTGACCGAGGCCGCGCGCGGTCGACCGGTGCAGGCGGTGTGGGTGAACGAGATCGGTGGCCGGACGTTCCGCATCGGCGAGGACGGGCACGCCGAGGAGTACGTGAAGGTCCTTCCGCACGCCTACGCGCGCTGGGTCGTCGGCGAAGCGGCCCGGCTGACCTGGGCGTCCCGGTACGCGCGGGTGCCCGAGCTGCTCGACCACGGCCTCGACGACGAGGCCTGGCTGCGGACCCGTGCCCTGCCCGGGTGGAGGTGCGGTGGACCCCCGGTGGCACGACGAGCCGCGGACGGCCGTGGTCGCGGCGGGGGAGGGCCTGCGCGCCCTGCACGAGGCGCTGCCGGTGCTCGACTGCCCGTTCGAGTGGTCCACGGCGCAGCGGACCGGTCGTGCGCGCGCTGCCGGAGTCGACCCGGAGTCGATCGGGCCGGAGCCCCCGGTCGACCGCGTGGTGGTCTGCCACGGGGACCCCTGCACGCCGAACACGCTCATCGGCGCGGACGGACGGTGGGCCGGACACATGGACCTCGACGCATCGGCATCGCGGACCGCTGGGCCGACCTGGGCGTCGCGACGATGGCCCTCGGGTGGAACTACGGCCCCGGGTGGGAGCAGCTGTTCCACGAGGGCCTACGGGGTGCCGATCGACGAGGAGCGGACCGCCTGGTACCGGGCGCTGTGGAACCTGGACGACGACGGCATCGAGACCGTCGACGGCGCTGGTCGCTAGAAGCCGACGCCCCGGGCACCCATGAACGGATCGGGTCGACGGTCGCACCGCCGAGGTGGACCTCGAAGTGCGTGTGGCACCCGGTGGAGGCGCCGGTGGAACCGACGAGGGCGATGAGCTGCCCCGCCGACACCCGCTGGCCCGAGGCCACCCGGTACCCGCCGTTCACGATGTGGCCGTAGGCGGTCTGCACGCCGCCGCCGTGGCTGATCCGGACGTAGTTGCCGTACCCGCCGTACCAGCCGGCGTAGTCGACGGTGCCCGCGGCCGCCGCGACGATCGGGGTGTAGCAGCCGCTCGCCAGGTCGGCACCGTCGTGCTTCGTCACCGCACCGGTGATGGGGTGCACGCGGTACCCGTAGGGGCTGATGACGTAGCCGCTCGCCGGACGGACCCAGCCGGTCCCGCTGCCGGAGCCCGCCGAACCGCCGGCGCCGGAACCGGAGCTGCCGGTGCCACCACCGCCACCGCCACCGCCGTTGTTCGCCGCTGCCGCCAGGGCTGCGGCCGCACGTGCCGCTGCTTCGCGCGCGGCCTTCGCCCTCGGCGGCCTTGCGGACCTTCTCGCCCTGTGCGAACTCCGCTTCGGTCCGCACCCGTCCGGACGTCAGGGTCGCGAGCTGGGCGTCGAGGCGCGCCTTGTTGGTCTGCTGTTCGTCGTAGGCGGTCTGCACCTTGTCGGCCGCGGCCTGCGAGGCCTGCATGCGGCGCTCTGCCTCGGCCGCGAGGTCCTCGAGCGCCTCGGCTGCGCGGTCCGCCTGCGCGGTGAGCGAGCGGGCGACCGCGGCGTCGGCGGTGGCTGCGGCCTCGACCCGTTCGGCCTGCTCGGACAGCTTGCTGAGGGCACCGAGGTTGTAGAGGAGGTCCTTCGCGTCCTCGCCGCCGGTGATCACCGAGGCGGTGACGTCGGCGCCGCCGGAGCGGGCCATCTGCGCGGCGAACTGCCCGGCCTGCGCGGCGCTCTGGTCGGCGATCTCCTTGTGCTCGTCGGCGTCGGCGCGGAGCCGCTGTTCCTTCTCGGCCGCGTCCTGCGCGTCGCTCTGCGCCTCGAAGAACTCGGTGCCGAGCCGCTTGCGCCTCGGCCTCGGCCGCCTTCAGGTCGTCGGCGAGGCCGGAGATGATGCCCTTGATCGTGGTGATCTGCCCCTGCTTGGCGGACTCCTGCCCGCGGGCGGCCATCACCTCGTCCCACGAGGGGTACTTCGCCGCACTGGCCGAGGGCGCGTCGAGCACGACGGTGCCGACGAGGCCGGCGAGGGCCAGGGCGGTCGCGGCGAGTCGGAGGCGCACGATCGCACGCGTCGTGCGGTGGCTGAGAGGGCGAGTCACGGCGACGAGCCTATACATCCGTACAGAGAAGACGGCTCGACGGCGCGCCGCTGTGGAGAACTCGTGTGCGGAGATCGGTGCGGGGAACGGCTCAGAAACCGCGCTCGAGCCGGATCCGGTCGGCGCTGTCCACCACGTCCCGCTGCGGGACCGACGCCCCGGACGTGCCGGCGTAGTCGTACACGTCGAACCCGGTGCAGTGCGTGATCGACGCGGGACTGCCGAGCGAGTCCTCGACCGCGGTCGTCCAGAGGTCGTGCGACCCGATGACGACGAAGGTCGGCGCGGCGTCGCGGTAGGCCCCGAGGTCGACCAGCCACGGGTACGTCTCGAAGGTGTCGCGGACCTGCAGCAGCTGCACGTTCTCCGACGAGTACGCGGCGAGGGGCCGCACCGTCCAGAACTGGCCGACCCCGACGACGTCGCGGCCGTCGGCCCACGCGTCGAGGCACGAGGCCGGGTCGTAGCGTGCCGTGGCGACCGCCCGCGCGGTGCTCGGCGCCGTGGCGACCCCGGCGAGCAGGACCCCCGCGGCCGCGATCGCCAGCACGACGCGCACCCCGCGCCGGGGCCGGTGCACCTGGGTGCGACGGACCGCCGTGCGGGCGAGTTCGGCGATCGCCACGAGGGCGAGGAGCGGTGCCGTCACGACCGGCTCGAGGTACCGGGGGGTCTCCGAGCCGGCGACGACCACTCCGACCGACACCGCGAGCACGGTGACCAGGGGGAGCGCCGCCGCGACGAGCACCGTCCGCGAGGTGCGCACCCGCCACGCCCACACCGTGCCGCCGACGGTGAGGAGCACCCCGACGAACATCAGGAGGAGCCCGGCGTCCCCGGAGGCCGAGCCCGCGCGGTCGTCCGTCAGCGCGGCGAAGAAGCCGAGGGTCTCCGCCGCCCGCGACGGCTGCACGTAGGTGGAGGGGTCGAGCGACACGAAGGGTCGGAGCGGGATCCGCAGCAGGTACCCGACGACGGAGCCCGCCGTGACCGTGCCGGCGAGGAGCGCCACCGGGCGCCAGGGCAACCGGCGCGCGACGGCGAGCAGCACGAGCGTCACGACGACCGGGGCCGCCGACCACGGCACGTACAGCGGGTTCGACGCGGTCGTGCACGCGGCGACGAGCCCGAGGACGACGAGGACCGGCACCGAGGCCCGGCCGACGCGGACCGCCCGCAGCACGAGCACGGCGGTGCCGAGCATCGCCAGGACCACGCCGTAGTAGTACGTCGTCGTGAGGAGCAGCGACGCGAGCTCGAGCGACGTCGCGGTCGCGGACGACTCGGTGAGCACCAGCAGGGTCAGGAACCCGAGGGCGATCGCGGAGACGGCGATCCGGGCCGACCGTCGTGCTGCCGGCATCAGCTCGTTCGCGGCGGCACGGACCAGGGCGTACACGGCGAGGAGCACCACGACGCCGTTGAGCGCGAGGGCCTGCTGCGGGGTCGCCGTGACCGCGGCGCTCAGCAGGTAGACGGGCAATTCCGGGAAGAAGAACAGCGCCGGGGACATCGCCCACTCGAACGGCTGCCCGAGCTCCATCGACCGCCGGACGAGCGGCAGCAGCACCGAGTCGCCGTCGTACCAGAGCAGGTCCACGCGAGCCGTCGCGACGACGTGGCGGAGGGCGATGACGGACAGGGCCAGCGCGATCAGCGCGCCCACTGCCTCCCGGCCGGTGGCGGTGACCAGCCGACGCCACCGCGGGCCGCCCGACGGACGCGCCACGGCCGTGGTCGTGCGCGCGTCGGAGGACATGACCGGAGCGTACCGAGTGACCCCTCTCTCCCACCCCCACGGGCTGGGGGAGCGCGCTCCGGGGACGACCGGCTACCCTTGTGGGCTGTGACCGACGCGCGCGACCAGCTCATCCAGTTCATCTCGGACGAAGCGGTGTTCCACGGCGACTTCACCCTCACCAGCGGGAAGAAGGCGACGTACTACATCGACCTCCGGAAGGTGAGCCTCGACCACCGCGTCGCCCCGCTCATCGGGCAGGTCATGACGGACCTCGTCGGGCAGGTGCCGGACGTCGACGCCGTGGGCGGCCTCACCATGGGCGCCGACCCGATCGCCAGCGCCGTGCTGCACCAGGCCGCCGCCCGCGGCCTGGCCTACGATGCCTTCGTCGTCCGCAAGGAGCCGAAGGACCACGGCCGTGGCAAGCAGGTCGAGGGGCCGGACCTCAAGGGCAAGCGCGTCATCGTGCTCGAGGACACCTCGACCACCGGCGGCTCGCCGCTCAAGGCCGCCGAGGCGCTCGAGCGCGAGGGCGCGATCGTCGCCGCCGTGGCCGTCGTCGTCGACCGCGACACCGGCGCGAAGGAGAAGATCGAGGCCGCCGGGTACCCGTACTTCGCGGCGATCGGGCTGGCCGATCTGGGGCTGAGCGCGTGACCCCGGAGCGTCCGGACGACGCGCACGAGCCCGACCAGGCCGCCGGTCCCGAGCACGGGGACGACGGACTGGAGGCACGGCGCGAGTCCGCCCCGGACGCTCCGTTCCACGGTCTCCGCAGTGCCGCCGACATCTTCGGTGCGCCGCGCGGTGCCGAGGACTGGCCGTCGCGGCGCGAGCGCCGCGAGGCCGAGAAGACCGCTCGCGAGACCGGCGCACCGCTGCCGGAACCGTTCGAGCCCGTCGAACCCGAAGCCGAACCGGATGCGCCGGCGCCGACGTCCTCGTCCGCCGACGAGGACGCCGCCACCCAGGCGATCTCGATGCCCGAGCAGCTCACCGCCCCGTCGGTGAACCCGCAGGCCAGCGCCGAGCACGAGCGCGAGACCCTCGGCGAGCGGATCCCGGCCGCTGCCCCCGTGCCGCCGGCCCCGGCCGCGCCGCACCCGTCGTCGATCCAGCTGCCGACCGCGCAGTCCCACCGCGACCAGCGCGCGGCCGAGAACCGCGCGATCGAGGACGAACGCCGCCGCCTCGACCCGTTCGGGGAGGGCCGCAGCGACGTCGACTGGCTCGGCCGGGCGACCGGGTCGCACCCCGAGTCCCCGGCGCCGGCCGCCCCCGTGGCGCCGCAGCAGCCGCTCGGCGTCGAGAACGTGCTGCCGACGAGCGACGAGCCGCCGAGCTTCACCGAGCTGCTCCGCATCGCCGACGCCGCCGCCGCGCAGGACGCAGCCGCGCACGACCGTCCCTTCGACTGGGCGATCCACGACGACGAGGCCGGTGAGGTCCCGGCGACCCTGACCACGAACGCGTTCGACACGACGGCCCTCGCGGGTGGCGCGTGGACGCTGGCGGACGAGTCCGACGACGACGTCGTCTCGGGCGAGCTCGCGACGCCGGGCCTCGGCTCGCCGGCCGTCGTGCCGCCTCCGGTCGCCGTGCCGCCGGCTGTGGTCCCGCGCGCCGTCGTGGTGCCGCCGGCCGTGGTACTCTCCGGCCGTCGTCCCGCCGGCTGTCGTTCCGCCCGCAGTGGACGACTCGGACGAGGCGACGGCGACGCCCCGGGACGAGCCGACCGCGGCCTTCGACTGGACCCTCGCCGACGACGCGAGCGACGAGGCGGACGCGGCCACGGGCCTCCCGGCCGACCAGCGCGACGCCGAACCGGACCGCACCCGTGCCGACGCGGCGACGACCGCGCTCCCGGTGGCGGGGACGCCCTGGTGGGCCGAGCCGGCGGCGACCGTGCCGCCGACCGCGGCCCCGCCGCTCGTCGAGCCCGCTGCCGACGACGAGGCGCCGGCGTACCCGGCGCACCTGCCGCCGGCCGTCGGGCAGGACCTCGACGCCGTGATGGGCATCCGCGGGCACGCTCCCGCCGACGACCGGGCGCCGGAACCGCTGCCCACCGCCGCCCCGGACGACCTCGACCAGTCCGAGTGGGACGGCCGCGAGACCAGCGACACCAGTGCCATCAAGGACCTGTTCGGCACCGAGGCCGTCGGTCAGCTCGGCGGCACCGGCTACGACCCGCACGACAGCAGCACGCGGATGATGCCCGCGGTCGGCGGCACCCCGGCGCACGCTCCCGCGCCCGGCCGCACGCCCGTGGCGCCGACGGCTCCCGCGGCCGCCGCCGGCGGTGGCGACCGCGACAACTTCATCAACGAGGGCTTCGCCAAGCTCCGGAACGAGGGGCAGCGCGGCAAACGCCTGCTCATCTGGGGTTCGATCGCCCTGATCGTCATCCTCCTCGTCGCGGTGTTCGCCCTGACGCGCTGGATCCTCGGCAACACCATCGAGGAGCACACCCCGGCGCCGACGTCGACCTCGGCTGCCTCTGCCCAGGCCTCGTCCGCGTCCTCGGCGAAGGCGTCGACGGCCTCGAGCCCGGCCGCCACCCCGTCGCCGTCTGCAGGGGCTGCCAGGACGCTGCAGTTCGCGACGACCCCCGCGGCCCCCGGCGAGCACGGCTGGACCGAGCTCGCCGGTGGGGAGTGCCTGTCGCCGTTCTCGAACGCGTGGGCGCAGACCTTCACGGTCGTGGACTGCGCGACACCGCACATCGCCCAGCTCACCGCACGCCTGCCCGTGTCGGCGAACCAGTGGCCGGGGCCGGACGCCCTCTCGGCACAGGCCGCGGAGCAGTGCCAGACCTCGGCGGCGCTGAACACCTCGGCGGCCGCTGCCGTCGGTGACGTGCAGGTGCAGGGCTCCTACGCGCCCGACCAGGCCACGTGGGACCAGGGCGACACCTTCATCTCGTGCTTCGTCACGCGGTCGTCCGGGCAGCCGCTGACGGGGTCCGTCGCGCCGTAGGGCCGGGCTGTCGTTGCGGGACGGTGCCGGCGGCGTCAGGCCGCGGCGGGCACCTTCGCCGACACGTCGGACAGGGTGCGCAGTTCCTCCGGGGTGAGCTCCAGCTCCGCCGACGCCAGCAGTGCCGGCAGCTGCTCGGTGTTCCGGGCGCTGGCGATCGGCGCGACGACGTCCGGCTGCGCCTGCAGCCACGCCAGGGCCACGGTCGCGACCTCGACCCCGGTGGGCCTCGGCGATGGTCGAGAGGGCGTCCACGACGGCCAGGCCCTCGTCGGAGAAGTAGCCCGAGACCTGCCCCTCGCGGTCCTTGCCGGCGAAGTCGTCCTTCGTGCGGTACTTGCCCGTGAGGAAGCCCGCGGCCAGCGAGAAGTACCGGCACCACGCCGAGGCCCTCGGCAGCGGCGAGCGGGGCGATCTCCGACTCGTAGGGCTCGCGGGTGACGAGGTTGTAGTGCGGCTGGATCGCGACCGGCAGCGCGAGGCCGTTGTCCTTCGCGATGCTGACCCACTCCTCGGCGCGGGCGCGCGAGTAGTTCGAGATCGCCGTGTACCGGACGAGTCCCTCCCGCACGAGCTGGTCGAACGCGCGGACGGTCTCCTCGAGCGGGGTCGACTCGTCGTCGAAGTGCGCGTAGTAGAGGTCGATGCGGTCCGAACCGAGACGTTCGAGGCTGGCGCGGGCGGCAGCAGCGACGTTCTCGGCGCTGAGGCCGGAGAACCGCGGGTGCTGCGAGACCTTCGTGGCGATCACCACGTCGTCGCGCTTGCCGGAGGCGCGGAGCCACGACCCGATGACGCGCTCCGACTCGCCGCCCTCGTTGCCGGGGGCCCAGGCGGAGTACACGTCCGCGGTGTCCACGAAGTCGCCGCCGGCACCGGTGTAGGCGTCGAGCACCCGGTGCGAGGGTCTGCTCGTCGGCGGTCCAGCCGAAGACGTTGCCGCCGAGGGCGAGCGGGAAGACGGTGATGTCACTGGTACCGATGCGGGGCATGCGAGGTCCTTTCAGGTCGGAACGATCGAACGACGCCACGGTATGCCCGCCACCGGGTGCGCTTTCAGGTCCGTGGGGTCTGCTGGGAGCGATCATGTCCACGCTCACCTCGTCCCTCAGCGACCCCCGCCCCTCCGTCCGGCTCCGGGCCGTGATGGAGGCCGGCACGACCCCCGACCCGACGGACCTCGACGTCCTCGTCGAGCAGTGCGCCGTCGAACCCGACCTGCAGGTGCGGGAGATGCTCACGTGGGCGCTCGTGCGGCTCCCGGCCGAGTCCGTCGTCCCCCGACTCCTCCCCGAGCTGGAGCGGCCGGAGGCACAGGCACGGAGCCAAGCGCTGCACACCCTGTCGAAGATCGGTGACCGCTCGGTGTACCCGGCGGTCGTCGCGCGGCTCGAGGACGTCGACCGCGGTGTCGTCCGGACCGCCTGGCGCGCATCGGTCCGGCTCGCACCGGACGCCGAACGCCCCGACCTGGCGCGTCGGCTCGCTCGTGACCTCGGGCAGGGCGATCGTGACACCCGTCTCGCGCTGAGCCGGGCGATCGTCGCACTCGGCGAGGAGACCGTCAGTCCGGTGCTCGACGCAGCCGAGGACCGCCGTGACGAGGGCGTCCGGGAGCACGCCGCCGACGTCCGACGGCTCCTGCGGGACCCTGACGCCGCCGCGGGACTCGCGCTCGAGCGTGCACGCCGCGAGGTCGCGCTCGGCCGGACCAAGCGCGCGTCGGGCTAGCGCCGCGGTCGAGGGAGCAGGAGTCGTCGGGGCGGATCGGCCCCAGCGACGATTCCTGCTCCCTCGACGATGCGGGGCGATGCGGGGCGATCCGGGGCGGTGCGGGCCGATCCGGGGCGGGTCGGGGAAGACCTGGATTCGGGTCGCCGAAGAGGGCCGATCGGCTTGCATCCGCGGATCGGAGCGCGCCAAGGTGGGTGTCGAAGGGGAGTAGCTCCCAGCGCGTGCATCGACACACTGGCCATCACGACGATCGGCCCGGTGCACCACCCGGACACCGTCGCAGCAGGCGGTCCGACCGGGCGAGCGAGACCTTCGGCCGTTCCGCCATGGCCGAAGCCGCTCGAGTGTGTGCTGCGTCATGGCTCCAGCACGAGGACCACCATGACGAACACCCTGTCCACGCCCGCGTCGCCGGTGTCCACCACGCCCGCACCCCGGATGCACGCCTCCGCGTGGGGCCGCATCGCGATCTGCATCGCCGTCGCCCTGCCCGCCGTGGTGTTCCGGATCGGTGGGTTCGCCCCGGCCCCGCTCCTCGACCTGGTGGTGTTCGGCGCAGCCGTCGTCGCTGCGTCGTTCCTGCTCGCCTGGGCCGCCGAGGCCGCCCAGAAGGACATCGCCGGTGCGCTCGCCATCGCGATCCTCGCGCTCATCGCGGTGCTGCCCGAGTACGCCGTCGACCTGTACTACGCGTTCCGGTCCGGGTACGACCCCGCCTACGAGCAGTTCGCCGCCGCGAACATGACCGGGTCGAACCGGCTGCTGCTCGGGATCGGGTGGCCGCTCGTGGTGGTCGTCTCGCTGCTCGTGGCACGGCGCTTCGTCCGGACCGGGTCGCTCCCCGCAGCGGCCACCCGCGTGCTCGAGCTCGAACGGTCCTCGCGACTCGACATCGGGTTCCTGGCGCTGCTGGCCGTCGTCGCGTTCCTCATCCCGCTGATGGGGTCGATCCCGGTGTGGTTCGGCGCCGTGCTGCTCGCCGCCTTCGTCTGGTACCTCTGGCGTGCCTCGAAGGTCGTCGACGGGGACGACGACGAGGAGCTCGTCGGCATGGCCGGGAACATCGCCTCGATGCCGCAGCGGGCCCGTCGGTGGACCATCGTCGCGCTGTTCGTCGTCGCGGCCGCGGTCATCCTGTCGTCCGCCGAGCCGTTCGCCGACGCCCTCGTGCAGTCCGGCGGTGCGCTCGGCATCGACAGCTACTTCCTCGTGCAGTGGCTCGCACCGCTCGCGACCGAGGCGCCCGAGTTCATCGTCGCCGCGCTCTTCGCCCTGCGCGGGATGGGCGGCGCGGCCATCGGCACGCTCATCGCGTCGAAGGTGAACCAGTGGTCGCTGCTCGTCGGGTCGCTGCCGATCGCGCACGTGCTCGGCGGCGGGACCACGGGCGGGCTGCCGCTCGACGGGCGGCAGGTCGAGGAGTTCGTGCTGACCGCGTCGCAGACCGTGCTCGGCGTGGCGATCATCATCGCGCTGCGGTTCCACCGGTGGTCGGCGATCGCGCTGGCAGCGCTGTTCGCGGTGCAGTTCTTCGTGACGGACACGAACGGGCGGTGGGTGCTGAGCGGGGTGCACGTCGCCGTGGCGCTCGTGGTGCTCTGGATCAACCGGCAGGACGTCCTGCCGACGGTGACGGCACCGTTCCGCCGGCCGTCGTCCCCGGTGTTCCGCGGCTGAGATCGCGTTTCGTGCCGCTCACTGGAACGTCAGAGGCAACGAAGTGCGATCTCAGGGACGCCGGACGCCGGACGCCGGACGCCGGGCGCCGGGTGCCGAGCGCCGGGCGCCGGGGGACGCCGGCAGCGCGTGGCCGTCAGTCGGCGTCGGGGGACGAGCCAGATCGCCGAGGCCGCGGCCGCCGGCAGGTCGACGAGGGACTCCTCGCCGTCGGCGCTGCGGCGTGACACCGCGATCACGCCCGCGTAGTCCCGCACCCGCTCCACCCGCAGGTGCGTGCCGAGCCCGACCCCGAGCTCGTCGAAGTACCGGAGCAGGGACGGGCCGTCGTCGGAGACCCGGTCGACGGTGCCGCACGCACCGGGTTCGACCGCGCCGAGCAGCGTGCCCGAGGAGTCCGGGACCGTGCCGTCCGAGCGCGGGATCGGGTCGCCGTGCGGGTCGTGCGTGGGGTGTCCGAGGTCGGCGTCCACCCGGTCGAGGAAGGTCTCGGACACCGCGTGCTCGAGCGCCTCGGCCTCGGTGTGGACCTCGTCCCACGTGTACCCGAGACGGGACACCAGGAACGACTCGATGAGCCGGTGCCGGCGCACCATGGCGACGGCGACCTGCTGGCCGAGCGGGGTGAGGACGACGCCGTAGTACGGGGTGTGCTCGATCAGGCCGTCGCGGTCGAGCTTCCGGAGGTTGCCCGACACGGTCGACGCGGACACCCCGAGCGTCGCCGCGATGTCCCTGGTCGCGAGCCCCGGCCCGCCGCGCTCGCTCGCCTTCCAGACGAGTTTCACGTAGTCCTCCGCCATCGTGGACAGGGAGGGCAGGCGCATGCCCCAATGGTACAAACAGCAGGTGACCACAGCAGCCCCCGCCCGTCGTCGCCGCTGGCCGGTCCCGCCCTCGCTGCTCGTCGGTCTCGCCCCGCTCGTGGTGTTCGCGGCGATCAGCGCCTGGCGGTCCCGCCCGAGCGACGACTACCCGACGCTCGGGCAGACCGTCGAGAGCGTCGTCCGGTCGCTCGTGCTCCCCGAGGGCATCGCGGCGGTGGCGCTGTGCCTCGTCGTGACGGGCCTCGGCTGGTGGCGGATCGCGACGGTGGACCCGACCCGCACCGGGCTCCGCTGGACGATGACCGCGCCGCTGCTCATCCTGGTGGTGTGCGTCGTGCGACTGCCGCTCGTCGACTGGTCGGCACTGCCCGTCCGCTACTTCCTGCTGCTCAGCGTGGGGGTGCTCTTCGTCGGGGTCTTCGAGGAGCTGCTGACCCGCGGCGTCCTGCTCGTCGGCCTCCGGCGTCGACTGCCCGAGTTCGGCGTGTGGCTCGCCTCGTGCCTGCTGTTCGGCCTGCTGCACCTGCTCAACGCCCTGGCCGGCGCGAGCCTCGGCGCGACGCTCGTGCAGGTGGTCTTCGCCGCGTCGTTCGGCTCGACGCCTCTACGTCGCGCGGCGCTTGACGGGCAACCTGCTCCTGCCCGTGCTGCTGCACGCGTTCTGGGACTTCGGGTCGATCGCGCCTCGGCCACGACCGACGTGCGGGACCCGTCGAAGCTCGCGCTCGTCGGCCTGGTCGGGCTGTTCTCGTTCGGGGTGCTCGCGCTCGGGGTCGTCGCCGGCGGGGTGATCGCGTGGCGGGACGACCGGCCGCGCCGCCTGCGGCGCCGGTGGCGGACGGTACCGCCCATGGCGGCCCTCGCGGTGCAGGGGGGACGAGCCGCGCCTCCAGGCCGTCACGTGGTGACCACCGCCTGACGGGAGGCGCGGGGGCTGCGAGTGCGCACAGCCTGCGGCCCGGTTCACCTCACGGTCGACGTCCGTTCCCCGTCCCGCAACCGCTGCTCCTTAGCGTTCCGGTGATTCCAAGCCGGTACCAAGAGGAGCTGTCGCCCGCTCGCGGGCGACCACACCACATGCGCAGAACCGCACTCCGCGGGGTGACCGTCGCGACGGTCGCGACCGCACTCGTGCTCGGCTCGCCGCTCGTCGCGAACGCGGCGGGCTACCCGAGTGACTCGAGCAAGCCCGACCTCGTCTCCCTGCTGAACGGCTACGACCAGTTCTGGCAGTCGACGGGGAAGAACGACCTGCACGGCACCGTGCAGGACCCGGCGACCCTGGCGAAGAACGACCAGCCGACGTCCTGGATCAACCAGCACGCCACGAAGGCCCAGCAGCTCAAGGCGCGGCAAGGACTCGCAGTACCAGAACGCCACGAACACCGGGTACGACCAGTCGTCGACGGTGTCGCAGGGCTCGGCGCGACGCTCGAGAAGCTCTACGTGCAGGGTCGGACCACCGGCGCGCTGCCCCTGACCTCGGCACTCGTGAACAGCCTCGACCGGTACCAGCGGCGCGTACGTCAGCACCGGTGACGCGAAGGCGCACTACAGCTACCCGCGCCCCTACCTGCCCGGCACCACGACGGCGACGCTGCCCGCGACGGACGACCAGACCGGCTGCGCGCCGGCGACGGTGAACGCCTCCGCCCTCGCCGCAAACCGTGCCGGCAAGCCGTGGGCCTCCGCCGACGGCACGCTCGACATCACCCGCGTGCCCACGGTGACCGACACGACGCACGAGTTCTCGCCGAACGACGTCGTGCTCGACGCCGGGTACGGCACGGCCGGCATCTGCACCGGCGGCTCGTTCCCCTCCGGCCACACGACGACCGCGTACCAGGCGGGCATCACCCTCGCCACGCTTCGTCCCCGAGCTCGCGCCGGAGCTCCTCGCCCGGGCGTCCGAGGCCGGCAACGACCGCATCGTGCTCGGCGTGCACTACCCGCTCGACATCATGGGCGGACGCATCGACGGCGAGGCGGCACTCGCGGCCCGCTGGTCGGACACGCAGTACCGGACCGAGGTCCTCGAACCCGCGCGGAAGGAGCTCGTGTCCTACCTCGGAGAAGGCGTGCGGCGGCACCTCGCGACGTGCATCGCCGCGCAGAAGCCCTACACGGACGACCCCTACGGCGGCGCAGCGATCCCCGGCGGCACCGCGCAGGTGGTCACCGACCGTGCGTCGGCCGTGCAGGTCTACCGCGAGCGCATGACGTACGGCTTCGCGGCGACCGGGAAGACCGGCCTCGCGCCGTCCGTCCCGACCGGCGCCTCGAACCTGCTCCTCACCGCGTTCCCGACGCTCACCGACGCGCAGCGCACCGCCGTGCTCGCGCAGACCGAGACCCCGTCCGGCGCCCCGCTCGACCAGAGCGGCACGGCGAACGGCTCGTGGGAGCGACTCGACCTGGCGGCAGCGACCAGCGCCACCGTCTCGGTCGCGACCGACGGCAGCGTGAAGGTGCTCGCCACCGGTGGCACCGCTCGGGTCCTGGACCGGCGTGCTCACCGCGCCGCACGGCACCTCGGTGGCCGCGGGGTCGTCGCTCGCGCTGGCGGGGACCGGCTTCACCGCCGGTGCGACGCTCGGGTCGTGCTGCACTCCGACCCCGTCACGGTGGGCACGCTCACCGTCGCCGCGGACGGCACGGTCGCCGGCAGCGTGACGATCCCCGCGGGGACCGCCGCCGGAGCGCACACGATCGACCTGGTCGACGCCTCGGGTGCCTCGGTGCTGGCGACGCCGCTCGCGATCACGTGACGCCGGCTGCGGCCGGTGGCGGTTCGGGTGCGGGCGGCGGCTCGGGATCCGGCACCGTCGTCGACCCGGGGACCGGCGTCCACCTGCCGGTCGTCTCCGGCTGACGCTCGGCCGGCGTCCGCACCCCGCGGGCGCCGGCCTCCCGCTCGTTCCTCTTCCTGCCTGGAGCACCAGCCATGCGCACTCGAACCACCTGGATGACCGTGGGCGTCGCTGCGGCCGTCGTCGCCGTGACCGCCGCGGTCGCCGTGCCGCTGCTCGGGAGCTCGACGTCCTCGTCCGTCGGCGTCGGTCCCCTCGCGGACGCCGACGGTCTCGGCGTCCGCAGCGCCCGCGGTCCCGCACGTCGCAGCAGCCGCGCTCGCCGCACTGCCGGAGGCGCAGTACTCCGCCGTGATCGCCGGCCTCATGCCGTCCGACCGGACGGTCACCGCCGCGACGGTGTTCCACCTCCGTGCCGACGCACCCCTGTTCGGCGCCGCGCGGACGACGCCCGCCGCGCGGTTCGCCGCGACGGACTTCCTGCGCCGGCCGACGACGGTCGTCGGACTCCGCCGCGAGGGCGACTGGGAACTCGTCCTCACCCCGGCAAGGCAGCAGTTGCCGTCGGCCGCCCACGGTGCGGGGGCGGCCGCACAGATCTCGGCGTGGGTGCCGCTGACGTCGCTGCGGCAGGTGGGGACCCCGACCGCACGCGTCGTCATCTCCACGAAGGACCAGACCGTGTCGGTCGTCGCCGCCGGCGGGCACGTCGTCCACCGCTTCGACGCCGGCGTCGGCACGGCGGACACCCCGACGCCGACCGGGGTCACGGGCTACCTGGAGCAGCGGTACGTCGACCCCGCGCAGGGCACCGGCGACCACCCGATCCAGCTGACCTCCCTGCACTCGAGCGCGGCCGACGAGCTGTACGGCGGCCACGACGGTGGACTCATCGGGCTGCACTGGAACGCGACGACCTCGGGTGCGGTGTCGCACGGCTGCGTGCGGCTGTCCGCCGAGGCCGTCGCAGCGGTGAACGCGCTGCCGCTCGGGACGCTCGTCACCGTCGAGTAGCCGGGTCGTCTCCCGGGACAGGGCGTTCCGATTCGCGGATGACCGTCCCGGTTCTCGAACGCCGGTGATCGTGAACCGGAACGGTCGATCTCGAATCCGGATGCGGCGCTCGCCGAGGCGGGACGGGTCAGGGCTTGCGACCGACGGCGAAGACGCGGCGGAACGGGTACACCGTGCCGTGGGCGCTCGCCGGGTAGGCCTCGCGGAGCGCCGCCGCGTACCGCTCCGTGTACGCCGCCGTCAGCGCACCCGATGGGTCGGCGGCGTCGAGCGCGGCCAGGGCCGGTCGGAGCCCGGTCCCGCGCACCCACGACAGCACCGGATCGACCCCCGGCAGGAGCTGCGCGTAGGTGGTCTCCCACGCGCGCGCCTCGAAGCCGGCGTCGAGCATGATGCCGAGGTAGCCCGCGGGGTCGAGCACCGGGTCCGCGCGCAGGACACCGTCGAGCGCGGACGCCCACGCGGCCGTCGGCCGCGACGGACCGCATGAGCGCGTGTGACGGCGACCCGAAGTTTCCCGGCACCTGCATCGCGAACCACGAGCCGGACGGCATCGCCCCGAGCCACTGCGGCAACAGCGACACGTGCGACGGCACCACCTGTGTGCCGCGTTCGTCACGACGACGTCGTCGGTGGGGCCGGGCGTCCAGCCCTCGATCGCGCCGAGCTCGAAAGCGAGGTTCGGTGCGACCGGCACCGACGCCAGCATCTCCGCCGAGGAGTCGATCCCGACCACCGTCGACGAACGCCACCGCGCTGCCAACGTGGCGGTGAGGGTCCCGGGGCCGCAGCCGAGGTCGACGACGCGGCGGGCGCTCTCCAGGCCGACCTGGGCGACCAGGTCGTGGAACGGACGCGACCGCTCGTCGCTGAAGGCCGCGTAGCGGGCCGGGTCCCACCGCACGACTACATCTCGACTTCGATGGGCTCCGTGCGGACGAGTTCGTGCACGCCGGAGATGACCTCGCTCGGGCGGAACGGGTAGCGGTCGATCTCGGCCTGGTCGCTTATGCCGGTCATGACGAGGACGGTGTGGAGCCCCGCCTCGATGCCGGCCTGCACGTCGGTGTCCATCCGGTCGCCGATCATGCCGGTGTTCTCGGAGTGCGCACCGATCCGGTTCATCGCCGAGCGGAACATCATCGGGTTCGGCTTGCCGACCACGTAGGGCTGCTTGCCGGTCGCCTTCTCGATCATCGCCGCGATCGCGCCAGTCGCGGGCAGGACCCCCTCGGCGCTCGGGCCCGTCGCGTCGGGGTTCGTGACGATGAACCGCGCACCGTCGCGGATGAGCCGGACGGCCTTGGTGATCGCCTCGAACGAGTAGTTGCGGGTCTCGCCCACGACGACGTAGTCGGGAGCGGTCTCGGTCATGATGAAGCCGGCCTCGTGCAGCGCGGTCGTCATGCCGGCCTCGCCGATCACGAACGCCGAGCCGCCGGGCATCTGCGACCCATGCAGAAGTCCGCCGTCGCCAGGGCGGAGGTCCAGATGCGTTCCTCGGGCACCTCGAGTCCGGACCAGCGGAGCCGCGCGCTCAGGTCACGCGGCGTGAAGATCGAGTTGTTCGTCAGGACGAGGAACTCCGTCCCCTCGTCCAGCCACTGCTGGATCAGTTCCGGCGCCCCGGGGAGCGCCTGGTTCTCGTGGACGAGCACGCCGTCCATGTCGGTCAGCCGTGCACTCGACTTCGTCGCGGGTCGCCATGCCCTCACCCTACCGGGCGCGGGTGCGCGCCCTCGGGTGGAGGCCGGGAGGCGCGGATCGGCTCTTGCGCGCCGCTCCAGGACCGGGGATGGTCGAGACACCGAATGCCGGTCGGCATTGCCCTAGGCTTTTCAGGACACGTACCGAATCAAGGGAGGCGCCTCGTGCTCGTCGAACCCGGAACCCCGATCGCCACGCCCCGACCCGCGGCTGCCGCGGACGCCGTCGCGGGTGCCGTGACCGAGTCGGGTACCCGCCGACGCCGAGGTCGCCCGAACGTGCTGAGCCGCGAGCAGGTGATCGACGCCGCGACCTCGATCGCGAACGAGGACGGCATCGACCGGTTGTCGTTCCGGGCCCTCGGAGCGCGGCTGGGCGTCGCGCCGATGACCGTGCACCGGACGATCGGTGGCCTCGACGACCTGCACGCCGAACTCGTGCGGCGCACCGTCGACGAGTTCACCGCCACGTTCGTCTGGCCGTCCGAGTGGCACGACGTCGTCCGGGTCTTCGCGACCACCTTCCGCGACCTCATGCTCCGCCACCCCCTGGTGCTCGAGTCGCACAGCCGCCGTGGGGCGCTCGTCTCGATCGGAGTCCGACGCCGTCGTCGCGAAGGTGGTCAGCACTCCGCTCCGCCGGGCTGAGCGACGCCGAGGCGATGTACGCGTTCTTCGTCGTCTACGACTTCGTGGTCGGGCACACCGGGGTGCAGGTCGGCCGGGGGTCCTCCGAGGCGGGGCGCCCGGAGCGGCACGCGCTCGTCGGGGAGCTCCTCGGGGTGCACTCCTACGAGGACCGCTTCACACTCGGGCTCGACGTGCTCATCGCGGGGATCGAGTCGCGCGTCCGCTGAGCGGGGTCGTCGTGCGGGCCCGGGTGCGGGCCTCGCGCACGGTGCGACGGGGCCCGTGCGTCCGCCGTACGCTGGGGGCGTGACCACCGCGCCCGAGCCGTCCCACGAGCGCACGACGAACGGGGTCGGCCCGCACCCCGAACCGTGGCCCGACGACCCCCGCCTCGACCCGGAGCTCCTCGCCGCAGGGGACACCCGGAACGTGGTCGACCGCTTCCGGTACTGGTCGATGGAGGCCATCGTCGCCGAGCTCGACACCCGCCGGCACGCGTTCGACGTGGCGATCGAGAACTGGCAGCACGACCTCAACATCGGGTCGATCGTGCGGAGCGCCAACGCGTTCCTGGCCGGCACCGTGCACGTCATCGGGCGTCGGCGGTGGAACAAGCGCGGCGCGATGGTGACCGACCGCTACCAGCACGTCCGCTACCACCCCGACGTCGACGCCTTCCTCGCTGCCATGCGCGAGGACGACCGACCGGTGATCGCGATCGACAACACCCCGGGCGCCGAGCGCATCGAGTCCGCGGCGATCCCGGAGCGGTGCGTGTTCCTGTTCGGGCAGGAGGGGCCCGGTCTCACGGAGGCAGCGGTCGCCGGTGCGGACGGGCACCTCGAGATCACGCAGTTCGGGTCGACGCGGAGCATCAACGCCTCGGCGGCGGCCGCCATCGTGATGCACATCTGGGTCGTCCAGCACGCCGACCTCGGGGGCGACTGACGGCGGGTCCGGGGCCGGGCCCGGTCGCGGCAGGGCGACAGATGCCCGCCGGAGTTCGGCGGTGGACTGTCGCTTTCGTGCAGGGGCGGTTCGGGGCGGGGGTGACACGCGCCTCCAGGCCGGGTCGGCGTCACTCGCCGACGCAGGCCGCAGTCGTCAGCGGGCGGCGGTCGTTCGCCGGGCGACCAGCCGTGGCTCGACCAGCACCTCGGTCGCCGCGAGCCCCGGGTCCGCGATCCGCGCGAGCAACCGCTCGCCGGCGCCGCGACCGATCTCGACACTGCGGTCGTCGATGCTCGTCAGGCCCACGTACCGCGTCGCGGCCAACGGCGTGTCGTCGTAGCCCATCACCGAGACGTCCTCGGGGACGCGGAGTCCGCGGGCGGCGAGCTCGGACAGCGCGCCGATCGCCATCACGTCGTTCGCGGCGAAGACCGCGGTGACGTCCGGGTGCGCGTCGAGCAGCTCGGCGACCGCGCTCGAGCCGGCCTCCTCCGTGGGTTCACCCGGGAGGACGACCACGGCGACGTCGGCCGCCTCGCCGACGCGCTGCTCGAAGCCGGCGCGTCGTTCGGCCGATGCCGCCGACCGTGCCCCGACGAACCCGAGGCGGACGTGTCCGAGCCCGAGCAGGTGCTCCGCGGCCATGCGCCCGCCGGCCCGGTCGTCGTTGGCGACGGTGTCGGCACGGGGGATCGAGACGCGGCCGCCCGCGATGACGAGCGGTGTGCTCGCGGGCACGGCCAGGTCGGTGTCCGGCTCGCCGGCGATGACGAGCCCCTCGACGCGCATCGACGAGGAACCCCTCGACGGGCGAGACGTCGAGCCCGGTGTTGAGGAAGCGGTCGGCGACGACGAGCCGGTGCCCTGGTCCTGCAGCGCTTCGCGGAGCCCGGTCAGCAGGTCGACGAACCACTGGTTCCGGAAGTCGTCGAGCACCACGCCGATCGTCCGGGAGCGCGTGCCGGCGAGCGAGACGGCCGCGGTGCTCGGCCGGTAGTCGAGCTCCTGGATCGCCTTGAGCACGGCGTCGCGGCGCTGCTGGCTCACCCGGGGGACCGCTGCAGCACGAGCGAGACGAGGACTTCGAGACCCCGGCGCGCGCGGCGACGTCGGAGATGGTCGCGGGTTTGCCGGCTCCCATGATCTGCATCGACCTCCGTGGTTCTCGTGTCGATCGTAGCGGGGGCGGGTTCGTGCCCGGGTTCGTGTTCGTGCCCGTGCGGTGCTCGCGCGGTGCTCCCGCGGTCGAGGGAGCAGGAATCGTCGAGTCCCGCCCCGGGGTCTCGACGATTCCTGCTCCCTCAACGGGAGCGCTCTTCCTCCACAACGCAATGACGCGCGGAGCTTCTCCACGAGAACACGCGGTCGGCGGAGCGGCTGCCCTTTGCAGCGCGAGGGTCATCTCATGCGTCCACGTGCACTTCCGCCCACCGTCCGACATCGGCCGTTCGACGTCGCGACCGCCCGTCGCGCCGGGGCGTCCGACGAGCGACTCCGCCGGCAGGATCTCATCCGTCCGACCAGGTCGGTCCGGATGGCATCGAGCGCGTCCCCCGCAGGGCATCGGACGGATCAGGTCGTTCCGGCCGGTGCTCCTGCCCGGGCAGTTCATCAGCCACACGACCGCGGTGGAGCTGTGGGAACTGCCCCTTCCCCGGGCGTTCGAGGACGGTCCGATCCACATCAGCACCCGCCGCCCCGCCGCCCAGCCGAGGAGGACCGGGGTGGTCGGCCACCACGTCGATCCAGGGCACGCGGTGGTCGCGGACCGGTGGGGCGTACCGGCGAGCACGCCTGCGATGGCGTGGGTCGAGTGCGGGACGCTGCTCGGACTCGACGACCTGGTCGTCCTCGGTGACGCGATCGTCACCGAGTCGCGATGCCGGACGACGATCGAGGGCCTCGATGCAGCCCTCGCACAGCGGGGACGGTGCCGCGGCGCACGTCTGCTGCGCCTCGCCCTCACCCTCGTGCGTCGGGGCGCAGGGTCGCCGCAGGAGACGCGGGCGCGCCTCCGCGTCGTGCGCTCCGGCCTCCCCGAACCGGACCTGCAGGTCGAGATCCACGACGAGCGAGGCCGCTTCGTGGCTCGTGTCGACATGGCGTACCCGGCGGAGCGCATCATCATCGAGTACGAGGGGGACCACCACCGGAGCGACCCGCACCAGTGGGCGCTCGACGTCCGGCGCCACCGTGAGTGCGCCCGCCTCGGTTGGACGGTGCTGCGGTGGACGAGGTCCGACCTGGCAGACGACGCCGATGAGCCGATCGTGCAGCTCGGGACGCTCCTGCGGGAGCGCGGGTAACGTCCGCCGCATGGCGACCCTCCTCATCACCGGAGCTGCGGGACGGATCGGATCGGCACTGCGTCCGCGGCTCCTCGCAGCCGGGCACGACCTGGTCCTCCTCGACGAACACGAGCCGGCCGAACCGGTGTCCTCGGGCGAGCGCCTCGTCATCGGGTCCGTGAACGACCCGGGCGCGTTGGACAACGCCCTCATCGGGGTCGACACGGTGGTGCACCTCGCCGGCATCCCGACGGAGGACGAGTGGGACGCCCTCGTGGCAGCGAACCTGACGGGCACCAAGAACGTGCTCGAGCGGGCAGCGGTCGCCGGCGTCCGACGCGTCGTCCAGGCCAGCTCGGTGCACGCGGTCGGGAGGGTGCCCGAGCCGACCGACGGCGACGAGCGTGTGGGGGGGATCGGCTTCCACGACCTGACACGTACTACGGCGTCACGAAGGCCGCGATGGAACTGCTCGGTAGTCTGTTCGCCGACCGGTACGACATGTCGATCGTCTCGGCACGGATCGGGGCGTTCGGCGAGCGACCGTCATCGCGACGGGCGCTGCTGCTGTGGTCATCGCCCGACGACCTCGCCCGGTTGGTCCTCGCGACCACGAAGCTGACGGAGCCCGGGCACCACGTGGTCTGGGCCGTCTCGGACAACACCGGCTCTCCCGCGGACCTCGGTGCGGGCGAGCTGATCGGCTTCCGTCCGGTCGACGACGCGTCGGCCGTGCTCGGCCCCGACGAACGCGATGACTTCGCTCCCGAGGACATGCGGTTCCTCGGCGGCGGCATGGCGGACGTCCCGCTCAGCCGTCGGCAACGCTGACCGCACGGCACCGCACGGCACGGCACGGCACGAGCGATCGAGGGAGCAGGAATCGTCGGGTGCTCCGTGGCACACCGACGATTACTGCTCCCTCGACGAAAGCCCCCCCGCGCGGCGCGCCCGCCCCCTACCCGATCAGGCTCGGCCGCAAGGTCGCGCAGCGTCCGCGACCGGGTCTGCCGCGCCGTCACCACGAACGACACGAGCAGCGCGCCGAGCAGCCAGCAGAGCAGCACGCCTGCGTCGGACCACGCCGCGCCGAGGTTCCCGCCGTACATCGTCTGCCGGATCGCGTCGACCGAGTACGTCATCGGCAGCGCGCGAGTGCAACGCGGCCAACGGCCCCGGCAGCGTCTGCCAGGGGAACGTCCCGCCGGCGGTCACGAGCTGCACGAGCATGAGCACCAGGCCGAGGAACTGCCCCACGGACCCGAGCAGCACGTTGAGCGCCATGATGATCGCCGCGAAGGTCGCCGAGGCCAGCACCATGATGCCGATCGTGGCGCCGGCGTGCACGACGTCCAGGTCGAGCGCGAACCGCACGATGCAGAACAGCGCCACCATCTGCACGACCCCGAGCAGCGCGGGCGTCAGCCACCCTCCGAACACGACGGCGAGGGGCTTCCGCACCGCGGTGATGGCCCGCTTCGAGATCGGCTTGAGGATGAGGAACAGCGCGTACATGCCGATCCACGCGGCGAGCGAGATGAAGAACGGCGCGAGGCCGGCACCGTAGTTCGAGGCCTTGGCGACGTCGTCCCGTCCCGACCTTCACCGGGTCCGAGATCACCGACGCCTGGTCGTTCCGCTGCGAGGCGGTCGACGCCGGGATCTTCGTGCGCCCGTCGTCGAGCTTCGACGCGAGCTCGGAGGACCCGGTCTGCAGCTTCGTCAGGCCGGACGCGAGCGAGTCCGCGCCCTTGTCGGCGGACGCGGCCCCCGTGGCGAGCGCCGACGCACCGGACGACAGGGTCGGCGCGGCCTTCGCGAGTGCCGCGGTGCCGGAGGCGACCTTGCCGGAGCCGGCGGAGAGCTCGGACGCCCCCGTCGCGGCCGACGAGATGCCGGAGCTCAGGGTCGGCGCGGCCTTGGCGAGCGCGGCGGTGCCCGCAGCCACCTGGGCGGAGCCGTCGCGCAGCTGGTCCACCGAGGACTTGGTGGTCTCGTACGTGGTCTTCGCCTGCGCACCGGCGCTGTTGACGTCGGAGACGGCCTTCGTGATCGCGGCGGTCTGTTCGTCGGTCAGGGTGACGCCCTCGGGCAGGTTCGCCTGGATCTGGGCGAGGACGGTGTCGGCGTCGACCGGCTGCAGCGCGTCGACGTCGTCACTCGCGGCGTCGACCGTGTCGGCCAGCTGCTTGTTGCCGGCGGCGACCTTCTGCGCACCGGCGTTCAGCTTCGTCGTGTCGGCCGGCAGCGTCGCGGTCTGCTGCTTCGCGGTCGCGAGCCCCGACGACAGGGTGGCCGCGCCGGAGGCGACCTGCTGCGCACCGGCGTCGAGCTTGGTCGTCTGCGCGGGCAGCTGCGCCGTGCCCTTCGCGAGCTCGGACGCGCCGTCGGACAGCTTGCCGGTGCCGTCCGCGAGCGTCGCCGCCCCGGTCGCGGCGTCGGACGCCCCGGTCGCGAGCTGCCCGGCTCCGTCGACGGCGTCACCGAGGCTGTCGCGGACGTCGGCGAGCCCGACGAGCAGGGTCTTCGCCGCCTGCTTGCCGACCCGCTCGGCGACCGCGGTGCGCATCGTCTTGCCGGCCTGCTCGGCGATGGTCGACGCCAGGTAGGAGTTCGTGTCCGCCGTCGTCATCACGAGCTTCGCCCGCTTCGGGTCGTCGGACTGCGCCGACACCAGGGACTCGGAGAAGTCGTGCGGGATCGTCACGACGAAGTCGTACGTGCCGTTCCGCACGCCGGAACGCGCGTCGGCCGCGGTGGTCTTCGTCCACTTGAAGTCGGCACCGTCGATGGCCTCCTTCGTGACGTCCTTGCCGTAGTCGACGTGGTCGCCGTCGAGGGTCGCGCCGGCGTCCTGGTCGACGATCGCCGCGGGGACCTGGTCGAGCTTCGCGTACGGGTCGCGGTTGGCCCAGAGGTAGGCGCCGCCGTAGAGCAGCGGCACGACCATGAGCGCGATGAACGCGAGTCGTGCGAGCGGGGTCGCGGTGAGTCGCGCCAGTTCGGCGCGGACGAGCGAGGTGGTGGTCACGCGGTCGCCTCCGTGGGCAGGGTGTCGGTGTCGGACTGGAGGCGCGGGTCGTCTCCGGCGGGGCGGGTCGCGTCCTCGGGACCCTCGGTCTGGGCTGTGGTGTCGGGCACGCCGACGGTGTCGAGCAGGGTCTCGACGGTCGCCGCAGCGGCCTTCGAGGTCACGAGCACGACGGTCACGCCGCGGCGGGCGACGTCGCGGACGACGGCGAACCACCCCTCGACGGCGCCGCCGTGCCGCTCGGGCGAGGTGAGCACGAGCCCGGTCACGCCGTCGCGCAGCAGGGCGAGCTCGACGAGCAGCCGGACGCGCACGTCGGTCGGGACCCGCTGCACGTGGGTGTCGGCGTAGTGCTGCAGGCCGAGCTCGTCGAGCACCGTGTCGACGTGCTGGCGGGAGGGACGCTGCCCGGCGTACGCGAGTTCTTCGCGGACGATCTGCTTGAGCGTCATCACCGGGAACGGTTCGGCGACGCCGGGGGTGTCCACGAGCGCGAACGCCTTCCGGACACCGGCGGGGTCGTCGTGGCCGTCGAGCAGGACCCGCCCGGTGTCGGGCTGCATGCGGCAGCCGGCGACGAGTGAGGCGAGGACGGGAGCCTGCTCCGTCTCGACGGCGATCACGCCCGGGCGTCCGGGGGCGGCGACGGCGGAGACGACGGGCAGTGCGGCGCCGGGCTCCTCGCCGATGCCGACGAGGTCGAGTTCGAGGGTCATGCGGGGTCCTTCGGGGTGGAGCGGGGCGACGGGCTCGGAGAGCATCGCGGTGCGCCAGTCGATGCCGGCCATGCCGAGTGCCGAGAGGACCACCATGCGCCGGCCGTCCTCGTCGGAGGTGCCGGAACGGGTGGCCTCGTCGAGGACGGCGATGCAGGCGCCCTCGACGGAGAGTCGGCCGAGCGTGGCGGGGTCGACGTCGTCGCGCATGGCGCCGTCGGCGATCCCGAGCGCGCACGCTTCGCGGACCTGGGCGCGCAGCGGGGCGAACACCTCGGCGACCGGTTCGCTGAACGGGCTGCGGATCGCGACCCGGGCCATCGAGCGGACGTGCGAGACCTCGGTCCAGAGCGTCACCGCGATGGCCGCCAGTCGAGCGGCGGGCGGCAGCGCGCCGAGGTCGGGGGTGGTCGGCATGGCGGCGGCGATGCGGGCGGCGCCGGCCGTGACGACCTCGCGCACGAGGTCGTCGCGGAGGGGAAGTGTCCGTAGACCGCACGCCGCGACAATCCGGCCGCGGTGGCGATGGACTCGAGCGAGGCGTCCGGGTCGCCCTGCAGGACGGTCCTCGCGGCCTCGATGAGCGCTGCCCGGTTCTCGGTCGCGTCGCGGCGGGGCGCGCGGACGGATTGGTCGGAGGTGGTCACGCGTCCATCGTAATAACGTGCACACGTGTGTGCAAGTTATCAGGTCTTGTACCCCCCGAACGAGGGGCGTCCCCCAAAGAGCGGACTGCGCCGCCTGAGAGGAACCGCATAACTTCACAGCAATTCCTTGCGAAACACGGACGAACCGGGAGTGCGCCCTTTGAACCGTGCAACACCGAACACCGACCCGAATCCCACACCACACCGCTTCGCGCGCGTCCTGACCGCCGGCATCGCCGCCGCGGCTCTGGCGTGCGGCGGTCTCGCCGTCGGGGAGCGGCCTCCGCGGCTCCGTCGGGGCTGACCGCGGCAGGACCTCAAGCTCGCGCAGCCGCTGCGTGACGCCAAGCCCGCGAAGACCATCGCCGCCTTCGTGCGGACGACCGGCCAGGGTGCCCTCGAGGTCGACGCCCAGGCGAAGGGCGGGGACCTGACGAAGTCGACGGCCCAGTCCTCCGCCGCGAAGCAGCGCGTCAAGGCCATCACCTCGACGACCGACGCCGTCACCGACGCCGTCAAGCGGGCCGACGGCGACGCGACCGAGCTCTACTCGACCGAGTACACCGTGCCGGGCGTCGCCGTCGTCGCCGACGTCGCAGCCCTCCGCGAGATCGCCGGCCGCTCGGACGTCGAGAGCGTGATCCCGCTCACGCCGAAGAAGGTCGTCGACCCGACGGTCAACGCCGACTCCGGCAAGGCCCCGTCCGGTGTCGACCCGAGCCTGGCGAAGCCGGGCGCCGACGGCGTCTCGCCGAAGAACGCCGCGAGCGACCTCTACACGCGCTCGCTCGACGCGTGGCAGCAGACCGGCCGCACGGGCAAGGGCGTCAACGTCGCCGTGCTCGACACCGGTCTCGACTACACCCAGGCCGACTTCGGCGGCCCGGGCACCACGGCCGCCTACGACGCGGCGCTCGCGAGCACCGGTGCTCCGGACGCCAGCTGGTTCGACGCGAGCAAGTACCTCGGTGGCTACGACTTCGCCGGTCCCACCTACAACGCGGACTCGAGCGACCCCGCCTACGACCCCACCCCGGCGCCGGACGAGAACCCGATCGACGGCAAGGGCGGCGACCACGGCACCCACGTGTCGGGCACCATCGCCGGCTACGGCCTCGACGCCGACAAGCAGACGCTACGACGGCGACTACACGAAGCTGACGACGCAGCAGGTCCAGGACATGTGGATCGGTCCGGGCACCGCGCCCGAGGCGGGCCTCTACGCCCTGAAGGTCTTCGGTGACGGCGGCGGTTCGACCGACCTCACCGGCGCGGCCCTCGACTGGGTCGGCCAGGCGCTCACCGAGGGCAAGGACATCAACGTCCTCAACCTCTCGCTCGGCTCCGACTACGGCGCGCCGGACGACCCCGACAACGCCAAGATCGACGCCCTCACCGCCCGCGGGGTCCTGCCCGTGATCGCCTCCGGCAACGCCGACGACTTCACCGACATCGGCGGTTCGCCGGGCAACGCCGAGGGTGCCCTCACGGTCGCCGCGAGCGCCACCGGCCAGTCCCTGTACGACGGCGTCGAGGCGACCGCACCGGCGGACGTCGCGAAGACCTGGCGCGCGCAGTACTCGCAGAACTACACGGGTGACCTGCCCATCGAGGGCGACGTCGTCGTCCCGACGACCAACATCGACGGCTGCGCGCGTTCAGCGCCGACGAGGCCGCGAAGATCGCGGGCAAGGTCGTCTGGCTCAAGTGGACCGACGCCCAGCTCGAGTGCGGTTCCGGCGTCCGCTTCACCAACGTCCAGGCGGCCGGCGGCATCGGCGTCCTCCTGGCCGGGACGATCAACACCTTCGACTCGGGCATCGCGGGGAACGCGACCATCCCGGAGCCGAGCTGACCAAGGACAGCGTGTCGAGCCTCCAGGCAGCAGCCCAGGCCGGGACCCTGCACGTGAAGTTCGCCGACGAGCTCAAGGGCTTCGAACTCGCCACCGACCCGGAGACCGTGAACACGCTCGCGTCGTTCACCAGCCGGGGCGTCCACGGATCGTTCGACGACATCGTCAAGCCGGACATCGCCGGCCCCGGGGTCAACGTGATCTCCGCGGCCAACGGCACCGGTGACGGACGCATGTCGATGAGCGGCACGTCGATGGCGACGCCGGACGTGGCGGGCATCGCCGCGCTGACCTTCCAGTCGCACCCGACGTGGACGGCACCGCAGGTGAAGGCCGCGCTCATGAACACGGCCACCCACGACGTCAAGCAGGGCGACGGCACCGCCACCCTGCTCCGCCAGGGCACCGGCCGCGTCGACGCACTGCAGGCGGTCACCGCCGGCACCACGGTCCGCAGCATCGAGAACGACCAGCTCGTCACCGCCTCGTACGGTGTCGTCGAGGTAGCCTCGAAGACCAGCGAGAGCCGCACCCTGCAGATCGAGAACACCGACGGCCGACCGCACACCTACGACGTGGCCTACCAGCCGCAGGTGTCGCAGCCGGGCGTGGCCTTCGCGCTCAGCACGAAGCGCGTCACCGTGCGACCGCACGGCACCGCGACGGTGAAGCTCACCTTCTCGATCGCCGACCCGACGCAGCTCCGTCGCGTCATCGACCCCACCCAGGAATCCGTGCAGCAGGGGTACCAGCGGGAGTTCGTCGCCGCGGCATCCGGAGTCGTGACCTTCACGCCCACGGACAAGTCGCTCAACCCGCTGCGCCTCGGTGCCTACGTGGCCCCGAAGCCGGTCAGCGCGGTGCACGGTGGGAATGTGTCCTTCGACGGCTCGAAGCGCACGGCCGACCTCGCGCTCACCGGGCGCGCGGTCGACCAGGGCGACGCGACGACCGGCTACCACGCGGCGGTCGCACCGTTCGTGCTCGGTGGGACGGACGGTCAGGAGTCCTTCCCGGCAGGTTCGGCGAAGCGCTCGCTGCAGGCGGCCGACGTCCGTGCCTTCGGCGCGAACTACGACAAGGCCTCCGACACGCTCGCGTTCGGCGTGCAGACGGCCGGTCCCGACGCCAACCCCGGCGCCGTGACCAACGTCGAGGTGCTCATCGACACCGACCGCGACGGCACGCCGGACTACCTGGTGTACGACGCGAAGTCGGCCGCGGTGGACGCCACGCTCGCCACGACGGTCGACCTCGCCACCGGTGAGACCGTCGACGCGCAGCCGCTCAACGGCGGAGCCCCCGGGCAGGACGTGAACACGTTCGACAGCGCGGTCAAGGTCCTCACCGTGCAGGCCTCGACGATCGGTGCCACGAAGCCGTTCACCTACTCGGTCCTCACCGAGTCGGCGTACGCCCCGGCACTGGCCACGAGCGGCTCGTACGTCGTGGACGAGACGGCGGAGTCGACGTACGACCCGACGGCTCCGGCGCTCACGTTCGCGCAGGGCCAGACGAGCGGCGTGCTCTTCGCCGACAGCGGTTCGCTCCGGGTCACCCGCGGCACCGGTGTCGCGAACGCCCAGGTCCTGCTGCTGCACCTCGGCAACGCGGTCGGCGACCAGGCCGAGACGGTGTCCGCCACCGTCGCGACACCGACGGTCACGCTCCGCAAGGGCAGTGCGGTGACGGTGAGCGGTTCGACGGTCGTCGGCAAGCGACTCACCGCGCACCACGGCTCGTGGGACGCGAACGGCGTGCGGTACTCGTTCCAGTGGCTCCGTGACGGTGCCGTGGTGGACGGTGCGACGAAGCAGACCTACACGCTGGGGTCGTCCGACGTCGGACACCGCCTGCAGGTGCAGGTCACCGCGAAGGCGAAGGGTACCAGGACGGCTCGGCGACGTCGAAGCCGACCGCGAAGGTCTCCCGCCGCTAGTCGGTCCAGCTGACACCGAGGCCCCGGTGCACTCCGTGCCGGGGCCTCCAGTGCGTCGCGAGGACATGTAGTTAGGCGAACTAGTTACACGGTGCCAGGATTGCGGCATGCAGACGCAGAGCACCCTGAAGCAGCTCCGGGCCAACCCGATGGAGTGGCGTCGCCGTGGACTCACCCCGCCCGACGTCATCCAGTCCATGATCGAACAGCGCCTGGCGGAGCCGGGCCACTCACAGCTGGTCGGCGACCCGTCGTACCAGGACTTCTTCCGGAGCTGATCCGGACCAGGTGGCGCGGTTCGGGACGCGACCACCCGCACACTGGGCGCGGTGCCAGCTGGCACCGCGCCTCAGTCCGTTGACGGTCGGGTCGACGGCCCTACTCGCCGATCTTGTCGTCGGCCGCGTGCTCCGCCTTGTCGACCTGGTCGCCGTGGTCGCCGCCGGTCGCCTTGTCGGCCGCTCCGGCCGCCTTGTCGAGACCGGCGTCCGTCGCCTGCTCGCCCTTGTCGCTGTTCGCGAAGTCCTTCGCCTTGTCGCCGAGGTTGCTCATGTCGTGCTCCTTCCCTGGTGGATCTGACGCGTGCGACGCTGCCCCGGTCACGGTGCGCGGGCTTCCAGGTGCGCTCGGTTTTGACGCGCATAGACATATCACATGCTAGTTTAGGAGGATGCCCGCTTCTCCTCCGCCCGTCGTGGACGTCGTCATCGTGCACTTCCACTCGGACCGCGAGCTCCTCGCGCGCTGCCTCGAGTCGGTCGCGCGATCGGCCGCCGGTGCGGGTGTCGCCGCCACCGTGATCCTCGTGAACAACGGCGGGACCCTGCCGCTCGACCTCGTCCCGCAGGGCGATCCTCGCGGTCGCGGTGGAGTCGTCCGGCAACGTCGGCTTCAGCGCCGCGGTCAACCTCGGGGTCGCCGCGGCCACCGCCGGAGACCGTCTTGGTCCTCAACCCGGACGCCGCTCTCGACGACCACGCGCTCGGCGCGTTCCGAGCGGTCTCGCTCCGACGTCCCCGGGCGCTCCTGGCGGGGTGGATGATCCGCGACGGGGCTGTCGAGCGTGACGGTACATCGACTGGGACTTCTCGTGCGAGCGGCTCGTCAAGCGTGCGCGGTGGTCCGATGCGCTCGGAGCCGATGGTGTGCGGCACGTCGAGAAGGTCGAGCGGTGGTGCGCTCTTCGCATCGACCGCGGTCCTGCGTCGACTCGGCCCGTTCGACGAGCAGTTCTTCATGTACTGCGAGGACGCCGACCTCTCGCGGCGTGCACGTGCCGCCGGGCACGAGCTCATCGCGGTCGGGGCGGCGCGGGTGGAGCACGCCGGTTCCGCGTCCGAGGCCTCCTTCCACCGCCTGGTCGAGGCCGCACGGGCCGACGGCGCCATCCGGGTCACTGCCCTGCACCGGTCTCGCATCGTGTCGATCCTGCAACGCACAGAACTCGCGCTCGTCACGTGCCTCGGCCTGCTCCGACCGCGGGCGCCCCCGCGGCCCGACGGGCACGGTCGGCGCGGCTGGTGTCACTGCGACGATGGGGATTCCTGCCCACCACGCCGCGGATGGACCCCGACCGGGTCGCGTGACGTCGACGGTGCGCCGTGCCGCCGGGTGACGCGGGTGACCAGCCGATAGACTCGGGTGGACCACCGGCCCGACGGTCGCGTGAGGTCCTCCGCCAACGTGAGGAGAACCAGATGCCCGCAGCAGTCATCATCGGAGCCCAGTGGGGCGACGAGGGCAAGGGGAAGGCCACCGACCTCCTCGGCAGCCGCATCGACTACGTCGTGAAGTTCAACGGCGGCAACAACGCCGGGCACACGGTCGTCGTCGGCGGCGAGAAGTACGCCCTCCACCTGCTGCCGTCCGGCATCCTCACGCCCGGCGTCACCCCGATCATCGGCAACGGCGTCGTCGTCGACATCGAGGTCCTCTTCCAGGAGCTCGACGCGCTCAAGGCCCGCGGCGTCGACACCTCCAGGCTGCTCGTGTCGGCGAACGCCCACGTCATCACGCACTACCACCGCACGATCGACAAGGTGACCGAGCGCTTCCTCGGCAAGCGCCAGATCGGCACAACCGGTCGCGGCATCGGCCCGACCTACGCCGACAAGATCAACCGCGTCGGCATCCGCATCCAGGACATCTTCGACGAGAACATCCTGCGGCAGAAGGTCGAAGCGGCCCTCGACCAGAAGAACCACCTGCTCGTGAAGGTCTTCAACCGACGCGCGATCGACCCGGAGGAAGTGGTCGAGTCGCTGCTGTCCTTCGCGGACCGCCTGCGCCCGATGGTCGCCGACACCGGACTCGAGATCCACCGCGCACTCGAGCGTGGCGAGACCGTCCTGTTCGAGGCCGGCCAGGCCACCATGCTCGACGTCGACCACGGCACGTACCCGTTCGTGACGTCGTCGTCGGCGACCGCCGGCGGTGCCGCGACCGGTTCGGGGATCGGCCCGGGCAAGCTCGAGCGCATCATCGGCATCGTCAAGGCGTACACGACGCGCGTCGGCGCCGGCCCGTTCCCGACCGAGCTCTTCGACGAGTCGGGGGAGTTCCTCCGCGCGAACGGCTTCGAGTTCGGCACCACCACCGGGCGTCCGCGTCGCTGCGGCTGGTACGACGCCCCGATCGCCCGCTACACGGCGCGCGTGAACGGCGTGACGGACTTCGTGCTCACGAAGCTCGACGTGCTCACCGGCCTCTCGACGATCCCCGTCCACCGTCGCGTACGAGGTGGACGGCGTCCGCGTGGACGAGGTCCCCGTGAACCAGTCCGACTTCCACCACGCGAAGCCGATCTACGAGGAGTTCCCGGGCTGGACCGAGGACATCACCGGCGCCCGCACCTTCGAGGACCTGCCCGCCAACGCGCAGTCCTACGTCCTGGCGGTCGAGGCGATGTCCGGCGCGCGGATCTCCGCGATCGGCGTCGGCCCGGGCCGTGACGCCATCGTCGTGCGGCACGACCTGCTCGGCGCCGACGCCCGCTGACGAGGTCCCGCCCGCCCGGGGTTCCAGGCGGGCGGGCTCGCCCGGCTTGCGGGCGGGTTCGCCCGAGTTCCGGGCGGGTTCGCCCGAGTCCCGGGCGCACGCGCGGCGCTGCGGGCCGTGCGCTGATGCTCCGCGGCAGTCGACCGAACCGTCCCCGCCGCTCGTCTGGATGACGCCTGGTGCAGGTCGACGCGCTGTGGGTACGGTCTGAGCATGACGTTGCGGGGGCGGATCGAGCGGTACCTCTGGGTCATGGGCGGCGCGATCGTCACGATCGGGGCGTTGCTCGTGCTCGGGATGTGGTTCCCGGTGAGCACGGCGGTCGCTGCCGCGTGGTTCGTCCTCGTGTTCCTGGAGTGGGGGCTCCCCGACGCGCCGTGGCGACCGCAGCCGTGGCTCTACCCGATCGGGTTCACCCTCGTGTACACCGGACTCGGCCTGCTCCTCGGGGCCGCGGAGGGTGACAGGCCGCGGGATCACCTCGTGACGGGTGTCGTGCTGGGGGCGGCCCTGTTCGTGGTGGGGGTCGTGATCGCGGTCGTCGGCCAGCGCCGGTTCAGCAACCGGGCGGTCGCGGACGAGATCGAGCGGGAGCGGGAACGGGGACGTCAGCGCGACGGCGCGCTCGGCCGCGATCGCGACCGCTGACCCGCGTCGCTGGGAATGGACGGGAAACGAGTACCCCGATTCGGGTGCTGTACCCCGGAAGTGTGACGCACGGCCCCGGAAACCCGGGCTTCATCCATGGACCGCATTGACGGAAACCGTGAATCAACGGGCCTCGCTGGCGTCCGAGGGGGCTTCTCTCGTAGCGTTCTGGTGTCAGCAGATGTACCCCGGATCGCGAAGAAGGAGAGCGCCATGACCAGCACCGTCACCCCCGACACCCGAGCCGAGGTCACGCTCGACACCGACACGGTCGACACCATCGCGATCCTCGAGGCACAGGCCGAGCCGCACGCCCGCCCGACCCGCGCGAAGCTCACCTGGACCCAGGAAGAGGACGGCGAGTGGGTCGCCAACTACGGCGGCTACTTCGGCGGTTCGATCGACAAGCGTGACGGCCGCTACGTGGCGTCGGACACCTTCGGTCTCGTCGTCGGCGACTTCGAGTCGCTCGAGCTCGCACAGGCGCAGCTCGCGGACCAGCTCCACACGATGCTGCCGTCCGTCATCCGCCCGGTCGTCTGAGACCCGGACCACCGAGGGCCCACAGCATCAGCACCATCAGCACCGCAGCACGACAGACAGCACCGCAGCACGACAGGAGCAGCACCATGAGCACGACCGTCGCCCACCGCCAGCAGGCCGAGGTGACCCTGGACACCGCCACGATCGAAGCGATCACCGAGATCGAGGCGGAGGTCGTCGCTCCCGCTCAGCCCGCGCGCGCTCGGATCACCTGGTCCCGTCCCGACGCCGGCCTCTGGGCCGCCAACTACGCCGGGTACTACGGCGGCACGGTCGACCGGCAGGGCAGCCACTACTTCGTGTCCGACACGTTCGGTCAGTACGTCGGGGACTTCCGGTCGCTGGAGGAAGCGCAGGAGCGCCTCGCCGAGCGGCTGCACATCGTCCTCCCCGGAGTGATGCGCGCGGCGTGAGCCGACGGACCGGCCAGACGCCGGCACCGGGCCTCCAGTCCGTCAGGCGACCCGCTCGATGAGCTGCGGGCCGTCGTTCTTGACGCTGTTGACGGCGCGCGAGACCTCGTACTGCTCGAGACCGGCGGCGACCGTCAGGGACTCGTGGTCGAGGAGTGCCAGCAGGTCGTCCGTCGCCAGCCCACCGCCGAGCCAGTCGTCGTAACCGTCCGGGGTGAGGAACGCCGGCATCCGGTCGTGCACCTCGCCCGGGGCAACGTGGGCGTCACGGGTGATGATCGCGAGCGAGAGCCGCCACTTGTCCGGGTCGTCCTCGGGCTTGGTCGGGTCCGGCCACGCGCTCACCACGCCGGCCATCGCCAGTGCGCCGCCGGGCTCGTGCACGAAGTGGGGTTCCTTGCCGTCCTCGCGCACGACCCACTCGTAGTAGCCCTGCGCCGGGATGATGCACCGGTTCGTGGCGAACGCCCGCTTGAACATGCCGCTCGTCGCCACCGTCTCGATGCGGGCGTTGATCGGCTTCGGGCGCTGCTTCTGGAAGTCCTTCGCCCAGCTCGGCACGAAGCCCCAGCTGATCTGCGGGAGTTCGCGTTCGCCGTGGCGCTGGCGGACGGCGAACACGGGGTCGGTGGGGGCGACGTTCCAGCTCGGCGCGAGGCCGGTGCCGACCACGCCGGTGTCCTCGTCGACGTGCTCGGTCCGGTCGGCGAGCTCACCGATCAGTTCCGGCAGTAGATCGGCCGTGGTGTCGGAGACGACGAACCTTCCACACATGCGCCCAGTGTGCCCGTCCCCACCGACAGGCGCCCGGGGCCCGCGCCTCGGGTGCCGCTGCCGTCTGTCGAGGGAGCAGAAATCGTCGGGGTCGGCTCGGCGACTCGACGATTCCTGCTCCCCCGACGAAGGGGCGAGCGCGCCCGCGCTCCTCGTCGAGGACCGCCACGGCGACCGCGAGCCACACGGCGCGACGGACCCGGGCGGGGTCGACGACCTCGCCGAGGCGCTCCCGGAACACCTGCCAACCGAGCGTGAACACGAGGTTCCTTCCTCGCCCCGGCTGCGCGCGGCGCTGTCGGCCCGGTGGTTGCGCTGCTGCCGTCCGTCGAGGAGCAGAAATCGTCGGGGTCGGCGCGGCGACTCGGACGATTTCTGCTCCCTCAACGACGGGCGCGCGGGAAAAAACCCGCCCGCCCGGACACGCCCGGCGGGCGGACCCGGCGGCGGCGTCCCGGGCCGACAGTGCAGGCGCGTCCAGCAGTCGCCCAGGAAGGGACGGTGCGCTCAGACCATGAGTCTCGACATCGTCTACACCGCAGCTGCCCACGCCACCGGCGGCGGGCGGGACGGCCACGTGCGCACCGAGGACGACCGCCTCGACCTCGACACCCGTCCGCCGAAGGAGATGGGTGGCAGCGGCGAGGGCACGAACCCCGAGCAGCTCTTCGCAGCCGGTTACGCCGCGTGCTTCCTCGGGGCGCTGCACGCGGCCGGCAAGGAGCTCGGGGTGGACACCGCGGACGCCGAGGTCTCGGCGGAGGTCGGCATCGGCGGCAACGGCCAGGGCGGCTTCGGCCTGGCGGTCGAGCTCGACGTCTACGCGCCGTCCGCGCAGCCCGAGCAGCGACAGCGCCTCGCGGAGCGGGCCCACGAGATCTGCCCCTACTCGAACGCCACCCGCGGGAACATCACCGTCGCCCTGTCCATCGTCGACTAGCGTTCCGGCGTGGTCACCGACGAGTCGCGCTGCCCCTGCCTGAGCGGGAACCCTACGGCGAGTGCTGCGGACCCCTGCACGCCGGAGCCGCCGCCCCGACCGCGGAGCGGCTCATGCGGTCACGGTTCAGCGCGTTCGCGCTCGGGCTGCCGGAGTACCTGCTGCTGACGTGGCACCCGCGGACGCGGCCCGCGTCCTCGAGTTGGACCCGCAGCAGCGCTGGACACGGTTGGACGTTCTGTCGACCAGTTCTGGAGGCCCGTTCGACTCCCGGGGGACGGTCGCGTTCCCGCGTGGTGGCGTTCCGCAGACGAGCGGGGCACACTCGAGGAGACGAGCGAGTTCGTCCGCGAGCACGGTCGTTGGTCCTACGTGGACGGGACGGTCGTCTGACCGCGTCCCGTACCCGACAGGAGCACCATGCCCGACCGTGACCTCGCCGCCTTCAGCGCCCGTTCGACCGCCGACGAGGTCCTCGAGGGGGTGGACCTGACCGGCCGCACGGCGATCGTCACGGGAGCGTCCTCGGGCATCGGCATCGAGACGGCGGCGGGCGCTCGCCGGTGCCGGCGCGACGGTGACCCTCGCCGTCCGGGACACCGCGGCCGGGGAACGGGTGGCTGCGGACATCGCCCGCACGACCGGTGGGCAGCACCCGGTGGTCTCCGAGCTGCACCTCGACCAGCCCGCGTCCGTCGAGGCCTTCACGGCGCGGTGGTCCGGGCCGCTCGACGTCCTGGTGGCGAACGCCGGGGTGATGGACGCTCCGGAGGCGTACACGGCGGCGGGGTGGGAGTCGCAGTTCGCCACGAACCACCTCGGGCACTTCGCCCTCGCGCTCGGTCTGCACGACCCGCTCGCGGCCTCGGGGTCGGCACGCATCGTCTCGGTGTCGTCGAGCGGGCACGGTGGGGTCGCCCGTCGTGTTCGACGACCTGTTCTTCCGCCGTCGTCGCTACGAGCCCGGCGCTGCCTACGCACAGTCGAAGACGGCGAACGTCCTGTTCGCCGTCGCGGTGGGGGAGCGGTGGGCCGACGTCGGGGTCACCGCGAACGCCTGCATGCCCGGGGGCATCTGGACCGGACTGCAGAAGCACTGGGACCCGGCGGTGCTGGCGGCGACGAAGCTCTCCGCGGCAGACGCCGTGAAGACGCCCGAGCAGGGTGCGGCGACCTCGGTCCTCCTGGCCACGGCACCCGAACTCGCCGGGGTCACCGGCCGCTACTTCGAGGACTGCCACGAGGCGGCCATCACGGACCGGATCGTCGACGGGCTGCACGGCGTCCTGCCGTGGGCGCTCGACGAGGACGACGCGGACCGGCTCTGGGACGTCTCGCTCGCGCTGCTCGACGCCGAGGCACACTCCCGACGCTGATCGGCCCCCGGCGCTGATCGGCGCGCGGTGCCGAGGTGGGTTGCGGCGCCGCGGTGTCAGGCCCTGGATGACCTCGGGCAGGCCCACGGCTGCGCGCATCGCCCGGCGGACGTCGGCCTCGGCGGGCAGGAGCTCGTCGTCGTCGCCGGTGAGGAAGAACCGGATCTGCCCGATCGCCTGCTCGGTGAGCATGTCGAGGCCGTTCAGCACGCGTCCGCCGGCGTCCTCCCAGCGCGAGGCGACGGCGGTCGGCCACGGCTCGTAGGCGACGTCGAAGAGCACGGCGTCGTCACCGGACGGCGCGAGGTCGAGGTCGTCAGCGACACCACCCGGCAGCGTCGACACGACGAAGCCGGGCGGGTGCCGGGCGAGGTCCGTCAGCGGGAGGACGTCGAGCGTGACGCCCAGCCGGACCGCCAGGTCGACCAGGGCTCCGGTCCTCGAGGTGTCGCGGGCGAAGACCCGGACGAGCACGGCGCCGAGCCGGACTGCGGCGGTCAGGGCACTCGCGGCGGTCGCGCCACCGCCGAGGATCGTGGCCTCACCCGGGACGTGTCCCAGTGCCTCGACAGGGGGCGGACGAGTCCCTCGACGTCGGTGTTCGCGCCGGAGCGGAGCACCCGGTCGCCGGACTGCCGGAACGCGATCGTGTTGGCCACGCCGAGCTCGTCGACGAGCGGGGTCGTCCGGTCGAGGAGCGGCAGCACCTCGCGCTTGAGCGGCATCGTCAGGCTCAGGCCGCGCCATTCCCCCCACCCAGCCCCGCGACGAACGCGTCCAGTCCACCGGACGCGACCTCTGCCTCCCGTACCGGAACGGCACCCCGAGCACGTCGTAGGCCGCCGCGTGCAGCGTCGGCGAGAGCGAGTGTGCGATGGGGGAGCCGAGCACCGCGAGGCGGGTGCGGTCGGCATCGGGGTACTCCACGGTCAGTCAGCCTAGCCAGGAGCGAGGGGATCCGTTCGCTTAGGTTAGGCTACCCTTCGTGATCCGTACTCCCCACCGTCTCCGACGCGTCCTCGCCGCAGCAGGCGCGGTCGTCGCAGCGTCCCTCGTCCTCGCCGGGTGCGCCTCCGGTTCCGGTTCCTCCACCGACGACGCCTCGACGTCCCCGGCTGACGGCCAGTTCCCGGTGTCGATCACGACCGCGCTCGGCACCACGAAGATCGACGCGCAGCCGAAGCGGGTCGTCGCCCTCGGCTGGGGCGACGCCGAGACCGCGCTCGAGCTGGGCGTGCAGCCCGTGGGTGCGAGCGACTGGCTCGCGTTCGGTGGCGACGGTGTCGGCCCGTGGCTCAAGGACGCCTACACGAAGTCGCCGAAGATCATCCAGACCCTCGAGCCGAGCTACGAGGACATCCTCAAGCTCAAGCCCGACGTGATCCTCGACGTGAAGTCCTCGGGCGACAAGGACCGCTACGCGAAGCTGTCCGCCATCGCCCCGACCGTGGCGATCCCGAAGGGCGGCGAGAACTACCTCGCCTCAACTGAGCAGCAGACCACGATGATCGCGAAGGCGCTCGGCAAGGAGTCCGAGGGCAAGAAGCTGCTCTCCGGCCTCGACGACGCCTACGCCGCCGCACGCAAGTCACACCCGGAGTTCGAGGGCAAGTCGGCGGTCGTCGGTGCGTACACGGCCGACGGGTTCGGGGCGTACGCCTCCACCGACAGCCGCTCGACGTTCATGCGGAACCTCGGCTTCACGATCCCGAAGGCCATCGACGAGCAGGCCGGCAAGGCGTTCTCGGTGCACCTGTCGGACGAGAACCTCGACCTGCTGGACGCCGACCTGACGCTCATCCTGCCGATCTACGTCGACGCGTCGAAGGCCGAGGCAGACCCGCTGTTCCAGAAGGTGCCGTCGGTCGAGGCCGGCCACTCCATCGTCTTCGACGACCCGGACGTGTCCTCGGCGTTCTCGATGGGGACGACTGCCGCGATCGAGTGGGCGCTGCAGAAGCTGCCGGACGAGTTCGCGTCGAAGCTCGGCTGACGCCGGGCGCCTGGTCGGAACGGGCGTACTCGGTCGAAACGGGCGTACTCGGTCGGTTCTTTCGACCGGGTACGCCCGTTTCCGCCTTCCACCGCGGGCGTGATGGGAAGGAACCGTCCTCGCTCGGAGGGTCAGCCCCCGAAGGTCGACGCGAGGAACGCGAACAGCAGCGCGATCAGCGGGAGCGATCCCTGCTTGAACGCCGAGTTGAGGTACTTCCGCCCGGTACCGGCCAGGACGACGGCGGCGCCGAGAGCATGCACGCCGTCGAGAAGACGACGAGGGTCCAGCCCGTCTCGGGACTGCCGGTCGCGGCGAGCACGACGCCGAGGATCGCCCCGATCGCCAGGAACAGGTTGTAGAAGCCCTGGTTGAACGCCATCGCACGGGTCGCATCGGCTTCGGCCCGCGAGGAGATCCCGAAGATCCGCTGCGCCCGCGGACTCGTCCACGCGACGGATTCCAGGAAGAAGATGAACACGTGCACGAGGCCGGCGAGGACCGCGCACACGGCCGAGATGACGAGCAGGACCGACATGGAGACCATTGTCGCAGTTCCCGAGCCGTGCACGGGTTCTCGCCCTGACCGGGCGGCGGCGTAACCGACACCGGTCGGCCAGCCTCGGCCGTTAGGCTCGGGGCATGAGCGACGACGACACCACGCCCCAGTACGACCAGGCCGCCGTCGCCGAACTCCGCAGCATCCGGCAGAGCATCGACAACATCGACGCCGCCGTGATCCACATGCTGGCCGAGCGCTTCAAGTACACGCAGCGGGTCGGCTACCTCAAGGCCGCCGCGAGGATGCCCGCCGCCGACCCGGGGCGGAGCAGATCCAGGTCGCACGGCTCCGGTCGCTCGCGGCCGAGTCCCACCTCGACCCCGCCTTCGCCGAGAAGTTCCTCAACTTCATCGTCGCCGAGGTCATCCACCACCACGAGCAGATCGCCGGCGGCGACGCGTGAGCACGATGCTCCCCGCCCTGCTGGTCGGCTCGTACACGGCGACCGGCGGCGGCACCGCGACGGGCATCTCGATCGTCGCTGCCGGCGATGCCGAGGCCCCGGACGTCCGCACCGTCGCGGTCATCGACGACCCCTCGTTCCTCGCCGTCTCCGGCGACCGGGTCTACGCGGTCTCCGAGAAAGCCGACGGCAGCGTCTCCGCCTTCCGTCGTGACGACCTCGAACTCGAGCACCTCTGGGACGCACCGGCCGGTGGCGACGCCCCCTGCCACGTCCGGGTCGACCCGTCCGGCGCCCTCGTCGTGACGAACTACGTCTCCGGCACCGTCACCGCGGTGTCGCTGCCCGACGGCGCTCCGGTCGTCACCGAGGTCCTCCCGGACGCGACCGGCCCGGTCGACGACCGGCAGGAGGGCCCGCACGCCCACCAGTCGGTCGCGACGCCCGACGGGACCGTGCTCGTCGCCGACCTCGGCGGGGACGCGCTGCACGAGTACCGGATCACCGACGCCCCCTCGATCGAACCGGTCCGCGTGCACCACGTGGCGCCCGGGGCCGGCCCGCGGCACATGGCCTGGTACGACGGCGACCTCATCGTCGCCGGCGAGCTCGACGGGCACGTGCTCCGCCTGCGCCGTGACGAGTCCGGGACGTTCGTGACCATCGCCTCGACTCCGACCTTCGACGGCGAGGTGGGCGAGTCGTTGCTCAGCCACATCGAGGTCGACGACCGCGGCCTGGTGTCCGTCGCCGTTCGCGGGCGAGACCTGATCGTCGTGCTCGACGCCGCCGACGGCGGACTCACCCTGGTCGGCTCGGCGTCCTCCGGGGCGCGTGTGGCCCCGGCACTTCGCCCGCGTTCCCGGCTTCGTGCTCGTCGCGAACCAGATGTCCGACGCCGTCGCCGTGCTGCCCGTCGGCGACGACGGCGTCCCCGGTGACGCCGTCGCGCAGATCCCGGTCGGCACGCCGACCTGCATCGTCCCGCTCTGACGACGCGGCCGGCGGTCCGCACCCCCCGACGGACTGGAGGCGCGGTGCCAGCCGACACCGCTCCTCCAGTCCGTCGGTGGTCGCGACCACCCCGCTCAGCGAGCGGTGACCGCGCGCGTCAGGACTGGATGACGTTCTCGAACGGACGGCCGTCGGCCAGCGCTGCCACCTGCCGACGCATGAGCTCGATCGACCGCGGCACACTGAGGTCGGTGTTGCCGCCGACGTGGGGTGTGAGGACGGTGTTCGGCGTCGTCCAGAGCGGGTGCCCGGCCGGGAGGGGCTCCGGGTCGGTGACGTCGAGCGCTGCCGACAACCGCCCCGACTGCAGCTCGGCCACGAGGGCGTCGGTGTCCACGACCTTGCCACGGGCGACGTTCACCACGAGGGCGCCGTCGGGCAGGGCCGCGAGCAGGTCGGCGTCGACGAGCCGCTCGGTCTCGTCGGTCAGCGGCGTGATGAGGACGAGCACGTCCGTCTCGGCCGCCAGAGCCGGCAGATCACCGAACGCACGAACGTGCCGGCCGTCCTGCTCACGAGCGGTGCGGGCCACCACGGTCACGTCGGTGCGGAACGCCTCGAACCGTGTGGCGATGGCGGACCCGATGGCGCCGTAGCCGACGACCGTGACCCGGCGGTCGGCCAGGGACCGCGTGGTGCGGACGTCCCAGACGCCGTTCGCACGGTCGGCCTGGAACGCGCCGAGCTCACGGAGCGAGGTCAGCGCGAGCCCGACCGCGAGCTCGGCGGTCTCGTCGTCGTGGATGCCGCGCCCGTTGGCGAGCTGGGCGTGACCGGGCACGTACGGCACGGCGTGCTCGTACTCGGCGCTCGGCAGTTGCAGGAGCTGCAGGTTCGGCAGGTCGTGGACGTACTGCCAGCGGTGCCGTCCACCGAAGTAGAACGGCAGGAACGCGATGGCGACGTCGTCGGGGCGCGTGTACGGCTCCTCGACGTCCCACACGTCCAGCTCGACGCCGTCCGGCACGGGGCCGAACCGGTCGACGAGCTCCGCGAAGGGCAGGGTGACGATCGGCATCCTGTCGGCGGCCGGATTCAGGCGTCCGAGCGGGGCGAGAACGCGCCGTCGGAGTCGAGCGGACCCCGGCCGACGTAGCCCTCGGTCACGTCGGAGACGATGACGTCACCGAAACGGCTCGGCAGGGTCGCGTCGTGGGTGCCGCGGAGCTCGTCGAGCGTCGCCTCGAACGCACCCTGCACCTCGAGCGATCCGGACGCCGCGTCGGTCACGCCGATCCGGAGCACCGGGAAGCCGCGGCCGGCGCAGAGGCCCTGGAACCGGACGTCGTCCTCGCGCCGGACGGTCACGATGACGCGACCGGTCGACTCGGAGAACAGCGCAGTCGCGGTGTCGACGCCGTCACGGGACTCGAGCTCGTCGAGGACCACGCGGGCGCCGAGCCCGAACCGGAGCACCGACTCGGCGAGGGCCTGGCCGAGGCCGCCGTCCGCCAGGTCGTGCGCGCTCGTCAGGAGCTGCTCCGTCGCCGCGGCGTGCAGGAGGTCCTCGAGGGCCTTCTCACGCTCGAGGTCGACCGCCGGCGGGCGACCACCGAGGTGGTCGTGCACGGTGCCGGCCCAGGCCGAGCCGTCGAGCTCGAGCGACGTGGTGCCGAGCAGGTAGATGTTGTGGCCGTCGTCCTGCCAGCCGGACGGCACGCGGAGTGCGACGTCCTCGATGACCCCGAGCACACCGACGACGGGGGTCGGGTGGATCGGCGTCGAGCCGGTCTGGTTGTAGAACGACACGTTGCCGCCGGTGACCGGGATCCCGAGCTCCATGCAGCCGTCCGCGAGGCCCTCGACGGCCTGGGCGAACTGCCACATGACCTCGGGGTTCTCCGGCGAGCCGAAGTTCAGGCAGTCGGTGACGGCCGCGGGGACGGCACCGGTGACGGCGACGTTGCGGTAGGCCTCGGCGAGGGCCAGGCGCGCGCCCTGCTTCGGGTCGAGCTGGCAGTAGCGGCCGTTCGCGTCGGTTGCGATGGTGACACCGAGCCCCGTTTCCTCGTCGACGCGGATCATGCCGCCGTCGTCGGGGAAGGAGAGCGCGGTGTTGCCGAGCACGTAGGTGTCGTACTGGTTCGCCACCCAGTTCTTCGAGGCCAGGTTCGGCGAGCCGAGGAGCTGCAGGAACTGCGCCTTGAGCGCCGGTCCGGTCTCGGGACGCTCGAGCGACTCCGCGCCGTCGGCCTGCAGAGCGTCGATCCACGTCGGGTACGCGACCGGGCGGTCGTAGACGGGGCCGTCGACGGCGACGGTGCGCGGGTCGACGTTCACGATCTCCTGGCCCTGCCAGTCGATGACGAGGCGGCCGGTGCCGGTGACCTCGCCGAGGACACTGGTCTCGACCTCCCACTTGTCCACGACGGCGAGGAACTCGTCGAGCTTGTCCGGACGGACGACCGCCATCATGCGCTCCTGGCTCTCCGACATGAGGATCTCCTCGGCGGTGAGCGTGGGGTCGCGCAGCAGGACGTCGTCGAGCGAGATGTGCATGCCGCCGTCGCCGTTGGAGGCGAGCTCGGACGTGGCGCAGGAGATCCCAGCGGCTCCGAGGTCCTGGATGCCCTCGACGAGTTCCTTCTGGAACAGCTCGAGGCAGCACTCGATGAGGACCTTCTCGGCGAAGGGATCGCCGACCTGCACCGCGGGGCGCTTGGTCGGGCCGCCCTCGGTGAAGGTGTCGGACGCCAGGATCGAGGCGCCGCCGATGCCGTCGCCACCCGTGCGGGCGCCGAAGAGCACGACCTTGTTGCCGGCACCCGACGCGTTGGCCAGGTGCAGGTCCTCGTGGCGGAGGACGCCGACCGCGAGGGCGTTCACCAGCGGGTTGCCCTGGTAGACCGAGTCGAAGTAGGTCTCGCCGCCGATGTTCGGCAGGCCGAGGCAGTTGCCGTAGAACGAGATGCCGCCGACGACGCCGTGCACGACGCGCGCCGTGTCCTCGTGGTCGATCGCGCCGAAGCGGAGCTGGTCCATCACGGCGACGGGGCGTGCGCCCATCGAGATGATGTCGCGGACGATGCCGCCGACACCGGTCGCGGCGCCCTGGTACGGCTCGACGTACGACGGGTGGTTGTGCGACTCGACCTTGAAGGTGACCGCCCAGCCGTTGCCGACGTCGATGACACCGGCGTTCTCGCCCATGCCCACCATGAGGTTCTTGGTCATCTCCGGCGTGACCTTCTTGCCGAACTGCCGGAGGTAGTTCTTCGACGACTTGTACGAGCAGTGCCTCGGACCACATCACCGAGTACATCGCCAGCTCGCCCGAGGTGGGGCGGCGGCCGAGGATCTCGCGGATCTTCGCGTACTCGTCGGCCTTCAGCCCGAGGGCCTCGAACGGCTGGTCCTTGTCGGGGGTGGCCGCCGCGTCCTGGACGGTGTCGGGCTTCGGGCGCACGAAAGTGGTCACGGTGTCGTTGTTCCCTGTCACTGGAGTCGTCGTCACTTGACGAGTGTCGACTCGATCACGGAGGTGAAGAAGGTGAGGCCGTCCGTGCCGGAGGCCATCGCCGCGGGGGTGTCCGGGCCGAACCCGGGCTCCGTCGCGTGCTCGGGGTGCGGCATCAGGCCGACGACGTTGCCACGCTCGTTCGAGACGCCGGCGATGTCGTCGATCGAGCCGTTCGGGTTCACGCCGACGTAGCGGAACACGACCTGGCCGTTGTCCTCGATGCGCTTGATCTCGTCGGCGTCCGCCACGAAGCGGCCGTCGGCGTTCTTCAGCGGGATCGTGATCTCCTGCTGGGCGGTGAAGCCCGAGGTCCACGCGGTGCCGGTCGTCTCGACGCGGAGCTTCTGGTCGCGCCGGATGAACTGCTGGTGCGCGTTGCGGGTGTGCGCGCCGGGCACGAGTCGTGCCTCGGCGAGCATCTGGAAGCCGTTGCAGATGCCGAGCACGGGCATGCCCTTACCGGCGGCGTCGATGACCTCGGCCATGATCGGGGCCTTCGCGGCGATCGCGCCGGCGCGGAGGTAGTCGCCGTAGGAGAACCCGCCCGGGAGCACGATGGCGTCGACGCCCGCAGGTCGTGGTCGCCGTGCCAGAGGGCGACCGGGTCGGCGCCGGCGAGTCGGACGGCGCGCTGGGCGTCGCGGTCGTCGAGGGAGCCGGGGAAGGTGATGACGCCGATGCGCATCCGGGTCACCGACTCCTCGACGGTCACGGACACGACGTCCTCGATGACCGCGTTGGAGAAGACGTCGGCCGCGATCTCGCGGACCTCGGCGAGCTTGGCGTCGTCGACCGGGCCGTCGACCGACACCTCGAAGCGCTTGCCGATGCGGACGTTGGTCAGGTCGGCCTTGCCGAGGCGGCGAGGGCGTTGCCCACCGCCTTGCCCTGGGGGTCGAGGATCTCGGCCTTCGGCATGACCTCGACGACGATCGTTGGCACGTGTTCACTCCAGCACTTGGGGGGTGGGTGGGACCGGACCAGTCTACGCGGGCGCGTCGCGCCCGCACGCTTGTGGAGAAGTGGTCGAAGGCGTATATTCCAAGTCGAATAGTCACGTTGGAACACCGGACTGGAGGCACGGATGGCGTCACTCACGCCGCTTGCGTTCGCCGCGCTCGGGCTCCTCAACGAGGCGCCGATGCACCCCTACGAGATGTTCCAGCTCATGCTCCAGCGCCGGGAGGACGAGAACGTCAAGGTCCGACCGGGCACGCTGTACCACCAGATCGGACGACTCGTCGACCTCGGGTACGCCGAACCGCTCGGGACCGAGCGCGCGGGCAACCGTCCCGAGCGCACCACCTACGCGATCACCGACCACGGGCGGGCCGCCCTGGAGTCCGGGCTGCGGCGCATGGTCGCCGAACCGGCCGACGAGTACCCCGAGTTCCACCTGGCGCTCTCCCACGTCGACAACCTGAGCGACCACGACGCGGTCACCGCGCTCCGGGCCCGAGCCGACGCGATCCGCGCCCGACTGGCCGGGTTCACGGAAGCGGCCACGGGCCTCCAGGCCAAGGGGTTGGCGACCCGCTACTGGCTGGACGTGTCGTACGTCCGTGCCATGCTCACCGCGCAACTCGAGTGGCTCACCGCGACCGCGGAGCGCATCGAGCGTGGGGACGTCCCCTGGGACGGCCCGGCGCTCGCCACCGACACCGAACCGAACAGCAAGGAACCCACTCGATGACCACCGTCACGCCTCCGCGGACGACCGAGAAGAAGCCGTGGCCCGCCCTGTGGGCGCTCGTCGTCGGCTTCTTCATGATCCTCGTCGACTCGACCATCGTGTCCGTCGCGACCCCCACCATCGCCGAGAAGCTCGACGCCGACATCAACGCCGTCATCTGGGTGACCAGCGCGTACCTGCTCGCGTACGCCGTGCCGCTCCTCATCACCGGCCGCCTGGGTGACCGCTTCGGCCCGAAGGTGCTCTACCAGACCGGGCTCGTCGTGTTCACGCTCGCCAGCCTCTGGTGCGGGCTGTCCGGCTCGATCGAGATGCTCATCGTCGCCCGCGTCGTGCAGGGCCTCGGCGCCGCCATGATGACCCCGCAGACGATGTCCGTGATCACCCGGATGTTCCCGCCGCAGAACCGCGGCGCCGCGATGGGCCTCTGGGGTGCCGTCGCCGGTGTCGCGTCCCTCGTCGGCCCGATCCTCGGCGGCCTGCTCGTCGACGGCTTCGGCTGGGAGTGGATCTTCATCGTGAACGTCCCCGTCGGTGTCGTCGCGTTCATCCTCGCGCAGCGCTTCGTGCCGAAGTTCGAGCGCCACGGCCACCGGTTCGACTACCTCGGCATCGTGCTCTCCGCCGCCGGTCTGTTCCTGCTCGTCTTCGGCATCCAAGAGGGCGAGACCTACGACTGGGGCACCATCACCGGGCCGATCAGCGTGTGGTCGCTCATCATCGCCGGCATCGTCGTGCTCGCCGCCTTCGTCGTGTGGCAGGGCGTGCAGAAGGGCGAGCCGCTGCTGCCGCTCGGCCTCTTCAAGGACCGGAACTTCACGCTCGCGAACATCGCGATCACCGCGGTCGGCGTCGCCATCTCGTCATTCGCGCTGCCGATCATGCTCTGGGCGCAGGACGTCGAGAAGTTCTCGCCGACCGGCGCTGCGCTGCTCCTCGTGCCGCAGGCCGTCATCTCCGCCGGTCTCGCCCCGTTCATCGGCAAGAAGCTCACGGTGTGGAACCCGCGCTGGGTCGCGTCGTTCGGCCTCGCCTGCTTCTCGGCCGGCCTGTTCTGGTTCGGTGCGCTCCTCGCCTCCGGCGCCGACTGGGGCTGGGTGCTCCTGCCGAGCGCGCTCCTCGGCCTCGCCAACGCCTGCATGTGGGGCCCGCTGTCCGTCTCGGCGACGCGGAACCTCTCGCCGCGCCTGGCCGGTGCCGGCTCAGGCGTCTACAACACCACGCGGCAGATCGGTGCCGTGCTCGGCTCGGCCGGCATCGCGGCGCTGATCGAGGCGCGCATCACGGCGAACTTCCCCGCGCAGTCGGGCGGGGTCTCGGCCGGCGGTGCGGAGCAGCAGGTCGGCGGACTGCCGCAGTTCCTGCTCCAGCCGTTCGCCACCGCGATGGGCCAAGCGCTCGTGTTGCCGGCCGTGGTGCTCGTCATCGCGATCGTCGCCGCACTGTTCCTGGCGAAGCCGAAGCAGACCGTCGCCTGGCAGCAGACCGGGTCGGTCACGACGCAGCCGGACGACGACGCCGACGCGGACGCCGAGGGCTCGCCGAAGGTCGAGCACGGTGTGCACGCTGCGGCTGCCGCTCCTGCGACGCCCGAGGACGAACTCGCGTCGATCGACCACCACGGCAAGCACGCCGACGCCTAGGCGGCGTCGTCGCTGAACGGGCCCCGGGCTGCTCACACGAGCGGCTCGGGGCCTGTTCGTGTCCGCGGGGGCACGACCTGTCGAAACATGTACACGCCTGTTCCGACACCGCACCAGTCGTTCGACGCGTGCTTCGTCGACTCATGCACGCACAACTGCTGCGTGTGCATGTTCCGACGTTGCGCGAGTCGATCGACGCGTGCTTCGTCGCCAGATGCGTGTGCAGGTTTCGGCAACGGGCCGCCCGCACCACCGGGCCCCGCCGGCCCCGCGGCCGCGCTCAGCCGCGCCGCTCGAGGTGCGCCCGCGTCAGCGCCTCCATCTCCTCGTCGGTGAGGGCGTCGACGCTGCGGGCCTCCCGGCGGTCGCTCCGCTGCCACCGCACGAACAGCGCGATGAGCACGGGGACGTCGGCGACCTCGGCGATGAACCAGAGCAGGTCGCCGGCGAGGTGCTGGTCGCGCAGCGGCGACGGGAACCAGGACTGCCCGACCGCCTGCACGACCGAGTGGTCCATCACGTGGTTCGTGATCCGCAGGACGATGCCCGGGACCGCGTCGGCCAGCAGCTCGACGAACGCGAGCAGGAACTCGACGGTGACGAAGGTCGACGAGCGCAGGATCCCCGGCTCGGACAGGGGTGTGAGCAGCCCGAAGCCCAGCATCGGCACCAGCACGGTGATCGCCGTCGCCCACCCGGCGGACTCGCGGATGGTGGCCGCGAGCGGGGTGAGCAGCACGCAGAACAACGCGAGGGCGATGAGCGGCGAGACGATCGCGTTGCCGAGGAACCGCGCCGGACGCGACCGGAGTGCCGCGGTGGCGGCCTGCGCGAGGCGAGCGGGGCCTCCAGTCCGAGCAACGAGACGGGCGCGGCCAGCGCGGCGAAGGTGGGGACCGCGAAGAAGAGCAGGGCCAGCCGCAGCACGAACGCCCAGCGCAGCTCGCGGTCGTACAGGCCGACGATGCCGAACTGCAGGATCCCGAACAGGACGAGCGCCGCGAGGAACGCCAGGCTCCGCCACCACGGCCACGGCGTCCCCCGCCGCGCCGCGCCGACGACCCACCAGCTGTAGGCCACCGCGGCGACGGCGATGAGGACGGCAGCCAGCGGATCGGCGTGCCAGGTGCTCCAGAACTCGGGTGTCGACGGCGTGGGGTGCCTCCTGCGGATCGTGCGGCCGATGACGATCCTCCGCCCGGAGCGCGGTCCCGAGGGGCTGCGTCGGGCTCCGGGTGGTGAGAACCGGTTCAGATCCGAACCGCCTCCGAGAGCGTGTACAGTGGCTGTTGTCTTGATCGCTGCAAAAGAAGGGGTCCTCATGGATGTCGATGCCGACCTGCTCCGCACCGCCGGACTCCGGGTGACGACCCCGCGGCTCGCCGTCCTCCGCGCGACCGAGACGATGCCGCACGCCACGGCGGACGACATCGTGACGGCCCTGGCCGCCGAGCTCCCGACGACCAGCCACCAGGCGGTGTACGGCGTCCTCGCGGCGCTCACCGGCGTCGGGCTGGTCCGCCGGATCGAGCCGGCCGGCAGCCCCGCGCGCTACGAACGGCGCACCGGCGACAACCACCACCACATCGTGTGCACGATGTGCGGCACGATCGAGGACGTCGACTGCGCGGTGGGTCACTCGCCGTGCCTGACGCCGTCCGAGACGCACGGCTTCGCCGTCACCACCGCCGAGGTCACCTACTGGGGGATCTGCGAGCGGTGCGCAGCGGCGGAACGCGACGACGCCGAGCCCGTCACGGCGTAGCCAGCCCCGCGGCGACGAGCGCGTCGGCCGCGGACCGGCCCCACAGACAACCCGAGCACCCTGACCGAACCAACCGTTCCACCTGAGGAGGAACCGTGTCCGACCAGAACACGACGACCGGCCAGCCGGCCGGCACCCCCACCACGACGACCAACTCCGGCGCCCCCGTCTCGAGCGACCAGCACTCCATGGGTGTCGGCGCCGACGGCCCCATCGCCCTCCACGACCACTACCTGGTCGAGAAGCTCGCGCAGTTCAACCGCGAGCGTGTCCCGGAGCGCGTCGTGCACGCCAAGGGCGGCGGCGCCTTCGGTACCTTCACCGTCACGCAGGACATCAGCCGCTTCACCCGTGCCGCGTTCCTGCAGCCGGGCAAGCAGACCGAGATGCTCGCGCGCTTCTCGTCCGTCGCCGGTGAGCAGGGCTCCCCGGACACCTGGCGTGACCCCCGCGGCTTCGCGCTGAAGTTCTACACCGAAGAGGGCAACTACGACCTCGTCGGTAACAACACCCCCGTCTTCTTCATCCGCGACGGCATCAAGTTCCCGGACTTCATCCGCTCGCAGAAGCGCCTGCCGGGCTCGCACCTGCGCGACCACGACATGCAGTGGGACTTCTGGACCCTGTCGCCCGAGTCGGCGCACCAGGTCACGTGGCTGATGGGTGACCGCGGCCTGCCGGCCAGCTGGCGCGAGATGGACGGCTTCGGCTCGCACACGTACCAGTGGATCAACGCCGAGGGTGAGCGCTTCTGGGTGAAGTACCACTTCCAGACCCAGCAGGGCCACAAGACCCTGACGCAGGAGGACGCCGACCGCATCGCCGGCGAGGACGCGGACTTCCACATCCGCGACCTGCACGAGGCCATCGAGCGTGGCGACAACCCGCGCTGGACCCTCAAGGTGCAGGTCATGCCCTACGAGGACGCCGCCAGCTACCGCTTCAACCCGTTCGACCTGACGAAGGTGTGGCCGAAGGGCGACTACCCGCTCATCGAGGTCGGCACGATGGAGCTGAACCGCAACCCGGAGAACTACTTCGCGCAGATCGAGCAGGCGACCTTCGCCCCTCGAACTTCGTGCCCGGCATCGCGGCGAGCCCGGACAAGATGCTCCTCGCGCGCATCTTCAGCTACGCGGACGCCCACCGCTACCGCGTCGGCACGAACCACGCGCAGCTGCCGGTCAACGCCCCGAAGAACGAGGTGCACTCGTACTCGAAGGACGGCGCCATGCGCTTCGACTTCCAGAAGTCCGAGGTCCCCGTGTACGCGCCGAATTCGCTCGGTGGCGCGCACGCCGACCCGAACGCCACCGACGACGCCCCGGGCTGGGAGTCCGACGGTGCACTGCAGCGCTCCGCCGCCACGCTCCACCCCGAGGACGACGACTTCGGCCAGGCCGGCACGCTCGTCCGCGAGGTCCTCGACGACGCCGCCCGTGAGCGCCTGGTCGGCAACATCGCCGGGCACGTCTCGAAGGTGACGCGCGACGACCTGCGCGAGCGCGTCTTCGCGTACTGGACCAACGTCGACGCCGACCTGGGGGCGCGCGTGCGCGCCGCGGTCGCGCCGAGCGCGCCGGGGTCCAACGAGGACCCGGAGAAGGTCGCGGTCGAGGCGTAAGCCCCGGTCCACCACCTAACGGACGGGAGGCACGGTGCCAGCTGGCACCGTGCCTCCCGTCCGTCGTTCGGTCGAGTGCTAGACCTGCTGGCCGTTCAGCCAGATCGGTCCGGTCGGCCAGTCCTCCAGCGCTTCGGCCACCGGCCGGACCATCCAGCCGCCCTGCTCCGTGTTGCTGACGCCCGCACCCTCGGCCGTGAACGCCGAGAACGTGCCGACGACGTCGTCGAGCTCGTGCCAGCCGAGGTGTGCGTAGAACGGGATCCGGTTCTCGCCGGCGCCCAGGAACCCGTACGGCACCTGGAGTCCGTCGAGGACCGCGTGCGTGCGGGTCATGAGCTCGCGGCCGACGCCGGTTCCCTGCAGCCGCGGGGACACCGCGACGAGGCCCGTGTCGCCGACCAGGAGGTCCCGGCCGCCCACGGTGACGAACATGCGTCGGATGCCGACGTGGGCGAGGACGACCCCGTCGGCGTCGTGCGCGAGCACCCGACGCTCGGGTTGCATCCCGGACCAGCTCCGGCCGCCCACGTACCAGTGCGACCAGTCGGGGAACGCCTGCCCCAGGAGCGCTGCGATCGCCTCGTGGTCGGGGAGCGACAGCGTGCTCTCCTCGACGACTTCCCACCGGATGTCTTCAGTCACGGGACCATCCTGCCGGACGCCGCCGTCCGAGAACACGGAAGCGACAGTTCGCCGCCGAACGTTCGCGGCTTTCTGTCGCCCTGGCGAAGGTGAGCCAAGCGCCCGGCGGCGTCTTGTCGCTTTCGCGGGCGTGACGCGCGGACCGCCCCGCGCGTCAGCCGCGACCGGGCGCCGTCACCTCGATGCGGTTCGCCCACGGGTCCTCGAACGCCACGGTCCGGCCGTCGTCGGCGGTCTGCACGCCGGTGTCGTGCATCCGGGCGACCAGCGCGCCGAGGTCGTCGGCGGCCGGGACCTCGATGCGCACGAGTCCGAGTCCGAGCGCGAGCTGCCGGCGACCGGCCCCGCGGGAGTTCCACGTGTTCATCGCCATGTGGTGGTGGTACCCGCCGGCGCTGACGAACAGCGCCTCGCCCCACCCGGCAGTGGTGGCGAAGCCGAGCTGGTCGACGTAGAACGCCTTCGCGGTGGCGACGTCGCCGACGGAGAGGTGCACGTGGCCGACCCGGCCCGGCCGCGCGGATGCGCCGGCGACGGCGTCCTCGGTCAGATTCTCCCGGAGGAACTCGTTCGGGTCGACGAAGATCGTGGCCATGTCGACCATGCCGTGCGTCCACGACCACTCGGTCCGGTCACGGTCCCAGTACAGTTCGACGCCGTTGCCCTCGGGGTCGGTGAAGTAGAACGCGTTGCTGACGAGGTGGTCGGCGCTGCCGGTGAACGTCTGTGGGTACTTCGTCGCGACGGAGTACAGGGCGGCGGCGAGGTCGGCCTTCGTGTCGAACAGGATCGCGGTGTGGAACAGGCCGGCCTCGTGCGGAGCGCCGTGCTGCATCGACGGCGCGTGCTCGAGGATGACGATCGGCGTGGTGCCTCGGCCGAGCACGGCGATGCCGCCCTCGTTCGAGAGCAGGGAGAGCTGGACGCCCTCGCGGTAGTACCCGATCATCCGGTCGAGGTTCGCGACCCGGAGCGTGACCGCGCCCATCCCGGTGTCGGCGGCGAGGAGATCCTGCGTGTGCATGTCCTCAGTGTGCGCCGAAATGGTTGACGCGTCAACCAAATGGTCGCAGCGCCAGCGTACGGGCATGCGACGACGCCGATGTCGTTCCGAGTCCGCGCCCCCGGTCGCCGAGCACGCGCCGTCGCGCGACGACAGGACACGGCGCGCGGGCGCAGCTACTTCGCGCTGAACCCGCCGTCCGACTTGAGCAGCTGCCCGTTCACCCAGCCGCCGTCCGGCCCGCAGAGGAACCCGACGAGCGCCGCGGTGTCACTCGGCATCGAGGGACGCCCTCCCGGGGTCTGCGCGATCGCGGCCTGCCGGATCTCCTCGGTCATCCACCCGGTGTCGTTCGGCCCCGGATTGACCAGGTTCGCGCTGACCCGGACGTCGGCGAGCTCCTGTGCCGCCCCGACGATCAGCCGGTCGAGCGCGCCCTTGCTCGTGCCGTACGGCAGGTTGAACGCGACGTGGTCGCTCGTCAGGGCGATGACCCGACGGCGGTCCTCGGGAGCGGGTGCTCCGGCCCGGAGCCGCTCCGCGTAGGCCTGCACGATGAGGAACGGTGCGCGGACGTTCACGGCCATGTGCCGGTCGAACGACTCGAGCGTGGTGGTCGTGAAGTCGGAGTCCACCGATTCGCAGTGCGACAGCACGACGGCGGTCACGGGGACGCCCGCCTCGGTCTCGGCGCGGCCCACGAGCGCGGCCGCCTGCTCCGGGTCGGCGAGGTCGACCGGGAGGCGCGTCACGCGTGCACCCGCGTGCTCGCACTCGGCGACGACGGCGTCGACGCCTTCCGGATCGGCGGCACCGTGCACGCGGGCGTCGTACGGGCCCCACCACGAGATGGCCAGGTCCCAGCCGTCGGTCGCCAACCGCAGCGCGAGCGCCGCGCCGATCCCGGCTCGTCGACCGACACCGGTCACCAGGGCGAGGGGTCTGTGGGACATGGGTCGCGCCTCCAGTCTGTCCGCCGCAGCGGTGCGCCGGCGCACCCAGCTTGGCATCGCACTCGGTGTCCTGTCGGCTGGGCCGCGCCGGCCGGGGCCAAGATGGGTGGATGCCTCGCTCACGACCTCTGCCGGACCGGCCGCGCGGCCGGCGCGGCGGCCGGCCGGACCCGGCGACCGTCCCACTCGACCAGGTGCGCGACCGGATGTCGTCGTACATCTACGGGAACATCACGGTCCTCGCCGTGGCCATCGCGGTGGACCCCGACCAGATCCACCACGGCGCCGCGGTCCTCACGGTGCTCGCGACGGCGGTCCTGACGTACCTCGCGCACGTGCTGTCGCACCTCGTCGCGCACGGTCTCGGGGCCGAGGAGTCCTCCGACCACGACCGACGCCAGTCCGTCGCGACCATCGTGCGCAACGCGAACCCGATCGCGACGTCCGGTCTCATCCCCGCCGTGCTCTACGCGGCGGCGTGGATCGGTTGGCTGCCCGCCGAGTGGGCGCAGATCGCGGCGACGGTGATCCTGGTCGTCCGCATCGGGATGGTCGGCGTGTTCATGCAGCGCTTCAGCGGGAAGCGTCCGACGTTCCTCGGGCTGTGGGGCGGCATCGTGCTGGCGGCGGTCGCGTTCGTCATCGGGTTCGTGAAGGTGGTGCTGACGCATTGAGCGTGCCGAAGACGCCGGCGCACGGCGGTGAGGCGTCGAGGCGCCCGGGGCGGAGGTTCCTCCGCGACGTCGCGATCATCGTGGTCGCGGCGGTGCTGGCGTCGTTCCTGGTGAAGGCCTACCTGGTCCGGTCGTTCTACATCCCCTCCGAGTCGATGGAGAACACCCTGCTGGTCGGGGACCGGGTGCTCGTGAACGAACTCGTGCCCGGGGTGGTCCCGGTGCAGCGCGGTGACGTTGTGGTCTTCAGCGACCCCGGTGGTTGGCTCACCGCGGCGCAGGGTGACGACCTGATCAAGCGGGTGATCGGCTTGCCCGGCGACACCGTGTCCTGCTGCGATGCGCAGGGCCGGCTCTCGGTTAACGGGCACCCGGTCGACGAGTCCTACGTGGTGCGCGCACCGGGGTCGGACCGGGTGTCGGCGGAGGACTTCTCGGTCACCGTCCCCACCGGGCGGCTCTGGGTGATGGGCGACAACCGGTACGACTCCGCGGACTCGCGGGTGCACGGCACCGTCCCCGTGGCGGACGTCGTGGGCCGGGCGTTACTGACGACCTGGCCCGTGTCGCGGTGGACGGTGCTGTCGCGGCACGGCGACGTGTGGGACGGTGTCCCTGACCCGTCGCCGACCGGAGGCACACCGTGACGTCAGCCGAACTGACCTTCGCCTACGAGACCGGCGGAGACGACCAGGTCTCGCTGCGGCGCATCCGCACCGCGGGTCCGCAGGCCGGCACGATCGGTCCGCGGCCCGATCACGTGGTGTTCGTCCTCGCCGACGGGCACGCCGTGCTCACGGACGACGACGGCAGCGAGTGGCAGGTGCCGGCCGGGCGACCGATGATGCTCTCCGCGCCGGTGGCGTACGCGTTCGACACCGACGCGACGGCGATGACCCTGCTGCACGTGGCCCCCTCGGCGCTCGGTGACACGGACGAACCGTCGGTCTTCGTCCAGCCCGACCCCGACGACCCGGGGGTGGCGCTGCTCCTCGCCCTGCTGCGGGAGGTCGGCGACCGGATCGTCGACCCGGAGCTGGGCACCACCGACCGTGCCGCGTTGAACCGTCGTGTGACGACCGTGGTCCTGTCGACCTTCACCCGGTCGCGCTCCGACGTCGAGCACCGGCTGCGTCGGGCGATCCGGTTCGTGCACGACCACGCGGGCGAGCCGATCGAGGTCGCGGACATCGCGGTCGGCGCGGGACTCAGTGAACGGGGGTTGCAGGACCTCTTCCGGCGGCGGCTCGCAGTGTCGCCGATGCGGTACCTCCGCGAGGTCCGGCTCGACCGCGTGCACCTCGAGCTCACCGCCCCACGGGGTGGCATCCGCACGGTGCGCGACGTCGCGCACCGGTGGCAGTTCGCGCACCTCGGACGCTTCGCTGCGCACTACCGGCGGCGGTTCGGCGAGGGTCCGAACGAGTCGATGCGCAGGACGGGCCGCACGTTCGACTGACCGACTGAGAACGGTGGTTCTCTGCGTGCGGTTTTCGGCTATCCTGCTCCCGTGGACGAGCGACGATCCGAGCTGGGACAGTACCTCCGCGCTCGTCGTGCCCTGGTCCAGCCCGAGGAGCTCGGTCTCGCTCGCGAGCCGGGGCGCCGCGTCGAAGGGCTCCGTCGCGAAGAGGTCGCCCAGATCGCCGGGATCAGCGCCGAGTACTACCTGCGACTCGAGCGCGGCCGGGACCACCAGCCCTCCGACCAGGTGCTCGCCGCCCTCGCCCGGGCGCTGCTGCTCGACGCCGAGGCCGCCGGGTACATGCGCCGGCTCGCCCATGCCGAACGGGTGCGTGAACCGGGTGCCGCGCCCCCCGGTGTGGACGACTCCGTCCGGTCGTTGCTGGCACAGTGGGCACACACCCCGGCGTTCGTGATGGACCGCAACCAGGACATCATCCTGTCCAACGCCCTCGCGAGCGCCCTCGGCCCCGGCTACATGGAACCGGGCGCGAACCTCGTCCTGCAGATCTTCACCGACGCCTCGCGGGAGCACGCCGTCGACTGGCGCGGCACCGCACACCGCGTCGTCGCGGCCCTGCGGCTGCACGCCGACCCCGCGGACCCACGACTGCAGGAGATCGTCGGCACCCTGACCCTGCAGGACCCGGACTTCCCGGCGATCTGGGCGCGACACGACGTCGCCGAGCAGCGGACCGGGCAGTCCCGGCACTGGATCGACCCGATCGGCTGGGTCGAGTTCCGCTGGCAGAACCTGGCGATCCCGGGGAGCAGCCACGTGCTCGTCACGTTCTGGGTCGACCCGGGTACCCCGGAGGCGGCCGCGGTCGCCTACCTGGCCGCACAGGTGCAGCAGCGGATCAACCGTCGCACCCCGGTCGAGGGCGAGCAGACCGCCGGCTAGGACGGCGCCCCGCCGTCGGGCTCGGGCTCACCCCGGAGCAGGTCCCGCAGTGCGTCGAGCCCCCGCGCGGACGCCTCGTCGACCGGCGCCCACAGCACCATGACGTGCTCGTGGTCGTCGTCCCGGCGGAGTTGCTCCCACCGCAGGACCACCCGCCCGACGAGGGGGTTCTCGAACGTCGTGACCCCGCGTCGGAGCGGACCGCCGCGTCCGGCCGCCCACTCGGAGGCGAACGCGGGGCTCCTGGCCATCAGCTCGCCGACGAGCTCCCGGAAGCGGGGGTCCTCGCCGTGCTGCTCGAGGGAGTCCCGGAGCATCGCGGCCGTCCGGTGCACCGACTCCTCCCAGTCGTCGGCGGAGTCCTCGACGTAGGGGTTGAGGAAGGTGAACCGTGCCAGGTTCGTCCCGACGGTCAACGACGCCGACACCGCCCCGGCGATCCGGTTCGCTGCGACCACGTCGAGGTACCGGTCGAGGACGACGACCGGCTCGGTCAGTGCGTCCACGAACTCCTGCACCGACGCCGTCGTCGGTCCGTCTCCGTGGTCCATCCGGCCACGCTACCGATCGCCGTCCGGACGGAGGGGGACCCCGCCAGTACCCCGGACGACCCCCGGACGCCGTCACGGGTGCCCCACCGCGGCCCGGGGCGGCCGACGGGCCTCGGACACCGGTGCGTGCGACGGGATCGGCCCACGTTCCCCGGGTCGGGACGACGTGACGGGGAACGGCAGGGACAGGACCGCAGCGGCCGTCGGCCCCTAGCGTGACCACGCCGGGCACCTCGCCCGCCGGCCGCCGGACGACTCGTCCGGCCGTGTCCGCCACGTTCCACGCACACAGGGAGTGCAACCATGACGACACCCACGATCATCCTCGTGCACGGCGCCTTCGCCGACGCCGCCAGTTGGGCCCCGGTCACCCGGGAGCTCCTCGACCGCGGGCACACCGTCATCGTGCCGCCGGTCTACAACCGCAGCCTCGCCGAGGACGCCGCCTCGGTCCGGGCCGTCGCCGAGCACGTCGACGGTCCCGTCGTCCTCGCCGGCCACTCCTACGGCGGCGCGGTGATCACCGTCGCCGGCGCCGCGGAGAACGTCGTGGGCCTCGTCTACGTCGCTGGGTACGTCCTCGACGAGGGCGAGAGCCTGGGGCAGTTGCAGGGCGGCTTCCCCGACTCCGACCTCGCCGCGAACCTCGTGTACACGCCGTACCCGGTCGCAGGCGCCGAGGACGGCACCGACGTGTCGGTGGAGATCGACGCGTTCCCCGCGGTGTTCGCCGGTGGTCTCGACCCCCGCGTCGCCGAGGTGCTCGCCGTGTCCCAGCGTCCGCTGTCCGGTGCGGCGTTCGGCGAGCCCGCATCGGTCGCCGCGTGGAAGACGACGCCGGCCTGGGCGATCGTCTCCAGCGAGGACCACACCATCAACCCCGACGTCGAGCGCTTCGGCTACACCCGCGCCGGCATCGAGGACGTGACGGAACTGCCTGCGCCGCACCTCGTCATGCAGACCCACCCGAAGGACGTCGCCGACGTGATCGAGCGCGCCGTCACCGCGACGAGCACCACCGACGCCGCCGCCTGACGCGACCCGGTCGGCAGGCGCGACCCGGTCGGCAGGCGCGACCCGGTCGGCAGGCGCGACCCGGTCGGCAGGCGCGACCACAGCCGGGAGGCACGGCGCGCGTCCGACGCGCACCGCGCCTCCCGGCCCGCACCCGTTCCACCCCGCGGAGGTGACGTCCGATGGCCGGAGCGGTCAGCAGCCCGTCGTCGTGAGCGTGACGCTCGCGACCTCGCCGTTCGACACGGTCGTCTTCTGCGGACACAGGTCGGCGGCGCGCACGGTGACCCGGCCCAGGGGCACGCCCGCGAAGTCCGCGGTGCCGCCGGGGAAGACACGCTGGTGCTCCGAGAGCTTGCCGGTCTCGGCGGTGAAGACCTTCACCTCGTAGGCGTGGTCGGCGGCGTTCGACGACACCGTGACGGAGACCTGTCCGGTCGAGTCGTGGGCGCCGCAGCCGGCGAGGGTCAGCGCGGCGGCGACACCGAGGACGAGCACTGGGGCGACACGACGGAGCACGCTCCAAGGCTACGCCGTGGGTCACCCCGTGCCGAGCAGCCAGCCGTTGTCGGCCGCGACCCGCAGGGCCTCGGTCGCGTTGCGCGCCGCGGTCTTGCCGATCGCGGACGACAGGTGGTTCCGCACGGTGCCCTCGGAGAGGTGCAGCGTGCCCGCGACGCCGGCGACGGTCGACGCCGTGCGGAACGCGATGAGGACGTCGGTCTCGCGTGGGGTGAGCGGGGACGGCCCGGCCGCCAGGGACTCGGCGGCCAGCACCGGGTCGACGACGCGGAAGCCGCCGGCCACCCGGCGGACGGCGTCGGCGAGCTGCTCCGCGGGCGTGTCCTTCACGACGAACCCGGCGGCCCCGGCCTCGAGGGCACGGCGGAGGTACCCGGGCCGGCCGAACGTCGTCACGATGAGGGACCGACACGTCGGCAGTTCGCGGGCCAGGGTCGCCGCCGCGGTGAGACCGTCGGCACCGGGCATCTCGACGTCGAGCAGGGCCACGGAGGCGCCGGAGGCCCGTGCGGCGTCGAGCACCTCGTCGCCGCGTGCGACCTGGGCGACCACCTCGATGTCCCGTTCGAGCGACAGCAGCGAGGCGAGGGCGCCGCGCACGAGCGCCTGGTCGTCGGCGAGCAGGACCCGGATCGTGGCGGTCATCGACGACTCCTCTCGACCCGGAGCAGGAAGCCCCCGAGGTCGCTCGTTCCCGTGGTGAGGGTCGCCCCGACGGCGTCGGCGCGCTCCCGGAGGCCCCGGAGCCCGTTCCCGCCGGTGACGTCGAACGCCCCGCCGGTTCGCGCGCCCGCCGTCGCGGTCGCGCCCGCGGTCGAACCGGTCCCGTCGTCCTCGATGGTCAGCGTGGTCCGGTCCAGGGTCACCCGGACCCGGCTGGCCGCGGCGTGCCGGATGACGTTGGTGATGCCCTCGCGGAGGACCCAGGCGAACAGGCTCCGCACTTCGTCGCCGGCGGCGGACCCGTCGGCGGGGAGCGCCGCCTCGATCGCCGCCGCCGAGAGCGCTGCCCGGGCGGACACGAGTTCGGCGTCGAGGTCCGCCTCGCGGTAGCCGCTGACCGCTCGGCGGAGCCCCTGCAGGGCATCGCGGGACAGCCGTTCGACGTCCTGCATCTCGACCTTCGCCCGCGCCGGGTCGACGTCGACCAGGCGAGAGGCGAGCCCGACTTCATCGCGACCACCGTGAGTGAGTGCCCGAGCACGTCGTGCAGGTCGCGCGAGAACCGTGCACGCTCCTCGACGACCGCGAGCCGGGTGATCTCGTCCTGGGCGAACCCCAGTCGTTGCTCGGCTTCGCGCTGCCGGCCGAAGAACAGCATCGACGCCCCGACGGACACCGTGATCACCGGCGCGAAGAGGATCCCGCTGTTCACCGCGGTGTCCCAGCCCGTGCTCGCGGCGACGAGGAACTGCGCGCCGACGATGCCGAGCACCACCACGCCGGCGACCCAGAACCGCTCGGCGACGAACCCGGAGAGCGCGGCGACGAGCAGCCAGGTCCACACCGCGAGCGGCCCGACCACGAAGAGCAGGAGCGCGGCCAGCACGGCGACACCCGCCAGGACGACCACCCGTCCGCGCAGGCTCCGACGCCACATCAGCTCCGGCGCGAACAGGTACGCCGCGTAGACGACGGCGAGCGCGATCGTCGAGACCACGTGCGCGCGGAGGCTCCGGCCGTCGGTCCACACGGCGATGACCTCGAGCACCTGCCAGAGGAGCGCGAAGACCGCACCGGCGTACCAGCGCCGCCGACCGACGCGGATCTCGTCGTCGGTCGCGTCCGGCGGGACGGCCCACGGGAACGAGCGGGGCGCGGGCCTGGAGGCGCGTGGCGCGTCCGCCGCGCCCCGCGCCTCGGTCGTGCTGGTCGCCTCGGACATCGGTGCCAGCGTAGGGCCGTCGGTCACCGGCGTGCCGTCGGTCGCCGTGGTGCCGTCGGTCACTGGCGTGCGGCGTCGCGGCGGTAGCGCCACACGATCACCGCGGACAGCAGGAGCGCCCACCCCGCGAGCACCACCGCGGGTTCGAGCATGCCGGCGTCACCGGTCGCCCCGGCACCCATCTGCCCGATGCGGTTCAGCCAGTACGACGGCAGCAGGTGGGCGACGGAGCCCATCCAGTCCGGCATCACGCTGAGCGGGACCCAGAGCCCGCCGAGGATGGCCAGGCCCATGAACACGACCATGAACAGCGGCTGCGCGAACGACGGCTTGGCGAACTGCCCGATCAGGATCGCGATGAGGGCGAACGGCACCACGCCGCACCAGATCCCGAACGCGGCGGCGAGCCAGTGTCCGGCGTCGAGCGAGGCGTGCAGGCCGACGACCGCGACGAGGACGGTGATGGCGATCGACATCGCGGCGAAGGCCATCGCGGCGATCACCTTCGACACCATGAACCCCCACCCGGACAGCGGCGTGACGCGGAGCTGCCGGTTCCAGCCGATCGAGCGCTCGTTGACGATCGCGAACGCCTGGCTCAGCGCGGCCATCATGGCGCCGTACGAGGCCATCTGGAGCGTCGTCACGACGAGGTACTGCAGGCGGGTCGTCGGATCCAGCTGCCCGCCGAACGCCGACCCGAACACGAGCAGCATGACCACCGGGACGGCGAAGGTGAACACCATCGCGCGGACGTTCCGCAGCTGGCGCTTCGTCTCGAGGTACACGTACCGGATCGGCAGGCGGCCGGCTGTCGTGACGGTGCTCATGCGAGGACTCCTTCGGGGGCGGTGCCCGCGCCGGCGGTGGCGGGGTCGGCGGTGAGGGCGAGGAACGCGTCGTCCATGGTCGAGGCGACCACCTGGATGTCGTATGCCTCGGGGAACGCGGTGAGCAGGGCCTTGAGCGTGTCGTCGCTGCGGTCGGAACGGAGCGTGACGGAGTCGTGTCGAGCCTCCAGGCCCACGACGCCCTGCAGACCGCGCAGCGCGACGTGCGCGTCGGGTCCCACCCCGCTGAACCGGACGGCCCGGGTGGCGGTGATCGCCTTGATCGCGGCAGGGGAGCCGTCGGCGACGACGCGTCCGGCGCGCATGATGACGATGCGGTCGGCGAAGGTGTCGGCCTCGTCGAGGTAGTGGGTCGCGAAGACGACCGTGCGCCCCGCATCGGTGAACTCCCGCATCGACGACCAGAACGTGTGCCGCGCTTCGACGTCCATCGCGGCCGTCGGCTCGTCGAGCACCAGCAGGTCCGGATCGGACACCACGGCGACCGCGAACCGCGCGCGCTGCAGCTGCCCGCCGGACAGCTTGTTCACCCGGCGCCCCGCGACCTCGGTGCAGCGTGCCCGGCGCAGGGCCTCGTCGACGGGCATCGGACGGCGGTGCGCGGCCGCGACGAGGGCCACGGCGTCGCGGACGGTCGTGTCCGGCAGCAGCGCGCCGCCCTTGCAGCATCGCGCCGACGCGTCCGGCGACGACCGCGGCACGGGGTTCCTCGCCGAACAGCAGGGCCTCGCCGTCGGTCGGGATGGAGAGACCGAGCGCGAGGTCGACCGTCGTGGTCTTGCCCGCGCCGTTCGGGCCGAGGAGGGCGACGACCTCGCCCGGACGGATCGTCAGGTCGACGCCGTCGACCGCGGCCACGGCGCCGAAGCGCTTGCGGAGGCCGCGGAGCTGGATGACCGGTGTGTCGTTCATGGTGTCCACCCTCGTGCCGGGTGGACAGTCGGACCTCGGCCGGACGTCACGATCACGCCGTGACATCTGTCACGGCTGCGTCCTCCGTACTGGGGACGTCGACTGTCCGGTAGGCGCGTTAGCGTGGACGCATGCACTCCGACCCCGTCGTCTCCGACCGTCCCACCACGGACGCCGTCCGGCGCGCGGCACTCATCGCGGCGCTCGACGTGGTCGAGGGCGGGGCAGAGGAACGGTTCGACCGGATCACCCGCATCGCGCGTGAGGCGTTCGGGGTCAGCGGCTCGTTCCTCAACCTGGCCGGGCTCGACACGATCACGATCAAGTCGCAGCAGAGCGACGACGCCTTCGGACCCACCATCCCGCTGCAGGACACCTTCTGCGGCCGGACCCTCGGCGTCGACGGGCCGGTGGTCGTCCCCGACGCGCGGGCCGACGTCCGCTACTCCGACATGCCGATGGTCGTCGACGACCCGAACGTCCGGTTCTACGCCGGTGTCCCGCTCCGGGTCGGGGACGACGACGTCAAGGTCGGCACGCTCTGCCTCATCGACCCCACACCGCGCACCCTCGAGCCCGACGACCTCGCGCTGCTCGAGGAGCTCGGTGTCTGGGCCGAACGCGAGCTCGCCGCCGGCGCCGACGAGGACCGCCTCCGCACGGTGCTCACCGGCCTGCAGCCCTCGGCGCTGGCGCTACCCGGCTACCGCGTCGGCGGCATGTCGGTGCCGCACGGCGTCGTCTCGGGCGACTTCCACGACTGGCACGTCACCGGCGACGATCTCGTCGTGACGGTCGCCGACGTGATGGGCAAGGGCATGTCCGCCGGACTCCTCGCCGCGACCATCCGCGGCGCACTGCTCGCCCGTGGCTCCGAGCCGACCGACCGTGCGGTGGCCGCGCTCGAGGCGCAGGTCGGACCCGACCTCAGCCGTGCCGAGTCGTTCGCCACGATGTTCCACGGCCGCCTGACCCCCGCGACCGGCCGGATGACGTTCACCGACGCCGGGCACGGCCTGGCGATCCAGCTGCACGCCGACGGCACCGAGACCGTCCTGCGCTCCTACGACCTGCCGATCGGGCTGCACCCGGTCGGGGCGGACCGCGTCACGGGCACCCTCGAGCTCGAGGCGGGCGACGTCCTCCTGCTCGTCAGCGACGGTGCGCTCGAGCTGTGGGACTCCACGCTCGCGTCACTGGGCGCGCTCGGGGCGATGTGGCGGGACGCCCCGGAGATCGACACGTTCCTCGGTCGGGTGCGGACCCGTGCGGTGACGCACGACCCGGGGGACGACCTGACGGTCGTCGTCGTCGCGCGCGACTGACGCTGGCGCGGGGCGCGGGGCGCGCTGGTAGCCGCTCGCGCCGAGGGCGCACGACATGCCGCGTGTGATGCGTCGAGGGCGCACGAATCGTCGCGCTCGGCGCCGCGGGGCGACACTTCGTGCCCCCTCGACGAACGCGAGCGGCACGTCGCGCGCCGACGGGAGGCGCGGGGCGGGCTGGCACCGCGCCTCCCGTCCCGGGGTCCGTGGGCGCACGACATGCCGCGCGTGGTGCGCCGAGGGTGCACGAATCGTCGGACTCGGCGCCGCGGGGCGACACTTCGTGCGCCCTCGACGTACGCGAGCGGCGCGCTAGGCTCCCAGGCGCTCGATGAGCTCGCGGTAGCGCTCGGCCGTCCGGGTGACGATCGCCTCGGGCAGCACCGGGGGCGTGCCCTGCCGGTCCCAGTGGGCACTGAGCCAGTCGCGGACGATCTGCTTGTCGAACGACTCCGTGCGGTTCCCCGACCGGGCGTCCCAGTAGCGGCTGGAGTCGCTCGTCAGGACCTCGTCCGCGATGCGGACCTGCCCCGAGGCGTCCCGCCCGAACTCGAACTTCGTGTCCGCGATGACGACCCCGCGCTCGAGGGCGATCGCCGCGGCCTCGGAGTAGACCCGCAGGGACAGGTCGCGGAGCTGCTCCGCCACCTCGGCCCCGACGAGCGACACGGTCTGCTCGTACGAGATGTTCTCGTCGTGCTCGCCCTGCGGCGCCTTGTACGCCGGCGTGTAGATCGGCTCCGGCAGCCGGTCGCCGTTCGAGAGCCCCTCGGGGAGGGCGACGCCGCAGACGCTGCCGGACTCCTGGTACTCCGCCCACCCACTGCCGACGAGGTACCCGCGGACGACGCACTCGACCGGGAACATCTCGAGCGGCATCACGTGCATGGACCGGGGCGCGACGGACTCGGGCACGGGAGTGCCGCCGGCCGACGGGGCGATGAGGTGGTTCGGCACGTCGGCGAGGCGCGTGAACCAGAACCGCGACAGGCGGGTGAGGAGTTCGCCCTTGCCGGGGATCGGCGGCTCGAGCGCGAAGTCGTAGGCGCTGACACGGTCGGACGCGACGAGCAGGAGTTCCGAGGCGCTGGCGACGTCGGCGGTGCCCTCGGGCACGTAGAGCTCGCGGACCTTGCCGGAGGAGACGTGCCGCCAGCCGTCGAGCACGGGTGCCGGGCTCATCGGACGACCTTCGCGGCGATGTCGGTGCGGAACTGGCCGCCCTCGAGCGTGATGTCCCCGAGGCCGGCGTACGCGCGGTCGCGGGCCTCGGCGAAGTCGGCGCCGGTCGCGACGACGCTCAGCACGCGGCCCCCGGTCGCGATGAGCTCGCCGTCGAGGACCCCGGTCGCGGCGTGTGCCACCGAGACGCCCTCGCGCGCGTTGGCGTCGTCGATGCCGGTGATGATGCGACCCGTCTTCGGGTTCTCCGGGTAGCCCTCGCTGGCCAGGACGACCGTGACGGCGGCCTCGTCGCGGAACTCCGGCATCGGGGCGGCGGCGAGCCGCCCGGTGGCGGCGGCGAGCATGAGCGCGCTCAGCGGCGTCGCCAGGCGGGGCAGGACGACCTGGGTCTCCGGGTCGCCGAAGCGGGCGTTGAACTCGATGACCCGCACACCCTGCTCGGTGACGATGAGGCCGCAGTAGAGGAGTCCGACGAACGGCGTGCCCTCGTGCTCGAGCCGACGGACGGTGGGGAGCGCGACGAGGTCGGTCACCTCGTCGACGAAGGCGCGCTCGGACGGCCAGCGGTCGGCGAGCCAGGGCAGCGGCGAGTAGGCGCCCATGCCACCGGTGTTCGGTCCGGCGTCGCCGTCGCCGAGGCGCTTGTAGTCCTGCGCGGGGCTGAGCGGCCGCACGTCGTGCCCGTCGCTCAGGAAGAACAGCGAGACCTCTTCGCCGTCGAGGAACTCCTCGACCACGACGTGGCCGTGTTGCAGCCAGTAGGTGGCGTGGTCGACGGCGGCCTGCCGGTCCTCGGTCACGAGGACGCCCTTGCCGGCAGCGAGCCCGTCCGCCTTGACGACGTACGGTGCGCCGAGCTCGTCGATGGCGGCGACGGCTTCCTCTGCCGTACCGGCGTACACCGGACGCCCCGTGGGGACGTCGGCTTCGGACATGATCCGCTTCGCGAACGCCTTCGAGCCCTCGAGCTGCGCGGCGGCCTTGCTCGGGCCGAACACCGGGATGCCCCGGGTGCGGACGGGGTCGGCGACACCGGCGATGAGCGGCGCCTCGGGTCCGACGACCACCAGTTCGACGCCGTTCTCGAGCGCGTACTCGGCGACGAGCGCGCCGTTCGTGGGGTCGAGGGAGACCGTCTCGACGTCGGCGGCGATGCCGGCGTTGCCGGGCGCCACCGTGATGACGTGCCCTGCCTGTTCAGCGAGGAGGGCCGTGATGATCGCGTGCTCGCGGGCACCGGAACCGAGGACGAGGATTCGCACCCGATCACCCTACCGAGGACGACTCGCCCGTCGCGATGCGACGGCTAGCCTGTGGACATGCCACCGCGGAGGATCGAGGACGCCGAGGGACGTGCGGCGCTGGCCGCCGTGCAGCAGGGGACGACGGCGCGGCCGATGATCGCGACGGCCGTCCGCTGGACGCTGCAACGGCTCGCCGACGCGGTCCCGGGCAACAGCGTCGAGGTGCGGGTCCCGCCGTTCGCGGCGGTGCAGGCGGTGCCCGGCCCGCGGCACACCCGTGGCACCCCGCCGAACGTGGTCGAGACGGATGCGACCACGTGGCTCGCGCTCGCCACCGGGGAACTGCGATGGGACGAGGCGGTCGCGCAGTCACGGGTCAGCGCGTCCGGATCCCGAGCGGACCTGACCGACTTCGTGCCGGTGCGGCTGGACGACTGACCGCTGACGACGGACTGCTGGTCCGGCTGCACGGCTGACCGCTGGTGCGGCTGGCAGTCGTTAGCCGCGCTACCCGAATTAGGTAACACCTACTGATGTGACCGCATCGACCCTCGCCGTACCGTGGAACACGAAGGCCCTCAACGACGCAGGTCGGAGAAGCCGCCGGGATTCGGACCCGACCCGAACGGGTCCGAACCCGGCGACAGGGACAAAGGTACGCGACATCCGACACATCGTGTCAACCGTTCCGGCGAGTCGTGCTGCATTCCGCAACGATCCTGCGTCACCCAGGACCGGTCGTCCGGTGAACGCGACGGGCGCCGACGCGGCGCCGACGCGGCGCCGACGCGGCGCCGACGCGGCCCGTCGGCGTCAGAGCATTTCGCTCAACTGCGTCCGCGCGTGCAGGTCCCACTTCGTGAACACCCGCGACAGGTGCGCGTCGATCGTCCGCACGCTGAGCCCGAGCGTCTCCGCGATCCGACGGTTGCTGAGTCCCTTCGCCGCGAGCGAGGCCACCTCGTACTCTCGGTTCGTCAGCGGCGTCTTCGTCCGTCCCGCCGTCACCGCCATGCCGTGCCCGGCGAGGACGCCCTGCGCCGCGATCGTCCGGGTACGGTCGCCGGCCCGCACCGCGTCCGCGTACTCCACGATCGCGCCGGCGAGCGGTCCGTCGACCCTCGCCGCCGCCGTGCGCATCCGGTCGAGCGACGCCGCGGCGTCCCGCCCGCCCAGCATGTCGTTCGTGTAGTGCAGGGTCTCCGCGTACATCACCGGGGTCCACGAGCCGCTGGCCGTCGACCGCTCGATGATCTCGTCGGCGTGCCGGAGCCCGGCCGGGTTGCCGAGCACAGCCTCGGTCCAGGCGATCGTCACCGCGATCTGCTCACCGGTGATCCGCATCGCTCCGGAGGGGCGTCGAGCGGGCACGTTCGAGCGCCGCGGTCGCCGCTTCCGTTCGACCGGCGTAGGCGTACGCCATCGCGAGCCGGGCCCACGGGTACGCCGCGAAGCCGCCGTGGTCCGCGACGTCGTAGCGCTCGCACGCTGCCGAGAACGCGGCGACGGCGTCGTCCCACCGGCGTTGCGCGAGTGCGAGGTTGCCCTCGCCGATCAGCTCGAGCGTGAAGTCGTACTTCAGGTACGGGTTCGACCGACGGACCGGCACCTCGGTGATGAGGTCGGCGATGTCTCCGCGCCAGACCTGCAGCTGGTGCATGACCGAGACGATCTCGCCGACGCTCCACGGAGCGTCCTCGAGGTGCTCGACGGCCGTCGCGAGGCACCGCTTGCCGAACGCCGCGGCGTCGTCGAGCCGTCCGGCCGTGGCGAGCGCCATGACGGCGCACGGCGCCAGGCAGAGGAACGCGAACGGGACGGTCGGCGCGTGGACGATGCCGGAGCGCTCGAGTTCGTCGCGGACCTCCTCGAACTGCCCACCCCAACCGAGGTGCGCGAGTCGGAGCAGGCGGAGGCGTTCGGCGGCCTCGCCGGAGACGATCCGTGCGGCGTGCTCGGTGAGCGCCACCGCGGCGGCCGTGTCGTCGTCGTGGAACTGCCGGATGTTCGCGAGCGTCTCGCACGCCTCGATCACGGCCGCGTCGTCGACCTCACCCGGTGCGGAACGGGCCACGGCCCACGCGGCCTCGGCGTCCGAGCGACCGGCCTCTCGACCGACGCTGTACGAGTGCGCGAGGGACCGCAGGCAGTGCGCGGCGACGCGTTCGGTGGCCGTGAGGGTCGTCCGGATGGCCGCGGACGCCAGGGCGATCGCGCCTCGTGCTCCTGCAGCCGGACCGCGACCTGCGTGGCGTCGAGCAGCTGCTCGACGCTGGGCAGCACGCCGCACTCGAGCGACCAGAGCGCTGCACGGAGTCGAGCGGCGGGTGGGGCACCCTCGGGTCGGTCGGTCCGAAGGCGTTCGCCCGGGCGAACAGGGCGGTCCGGCGGGCGACGGGGACGAGCGCACGGACGACCTCGCCGACGAGCGGGTGCGAGGGCCGGACGACCGCGGTGCCGTCCTCGAGCGAGTCGATCCGGACGAGTCCGAGTGCGACCACCCGGTCGACGTCCCCGCCGGTCACCAGCCCGAGCAGCCGGGGGAGCGGGATCGGGTCGGCCAGGGCGACGATGTCGACGACGTCCCGCAGGTCCTCCGGCAGCGTGCCGAGCTCGGTGCGGGCTACATGTCGGCCAGGCTGCTCGACGCCGTGACGCGCCCGCGCCAGTACCAGCCGGACGCCGTCTGCTCGAGTGCGCCCGACGCGAGCGCGGCTCGGACGACCTCGCGCACGTAGAGGGGGTTGCCCGCGGTCGCACGGTGCACGCGCTCGGCCGACGCCGTCTCGAGCTGGGCGCCGAGCGCCTCGGCGATGAGCGACGACGTCTCGTGGAGGGACAGCGGGGCGAGGTCGATCCGCTCGAGCAGGTCGTCCTGCCAGAGGGACCGGAGCGGCTCGGACAGCGCGGCGAAGTCTCGGCAGGTGAGCACGAGCCGTGCACCCTGCTCACGCACGAGCCAGGCGACGTAGCGGGCCGAGATCGCGTCGAGGTGGTCGGCGTCGTCGACGCGGAGCAGGACGTCGCGGTCGGCGAGGTCCTCGGTCGCGCGGAGGCGCTGCTCGGCCCGGCCGCCACCGACGAGTTCGGCGAGCGACGCCGGCAGCTCGCCGAAGCGCTCGGCGACGGCACTGAACGGCATCGCCCGGCTCGCGGCGACGGCGGTGATCGGCACGACGAGCGTGCGTCCGGAGGGGTCGCGTCCGGCGACCCGGTCGGTCACGCGGGCGGCCGCGGCGCTCTTGCCGATGCCCGGCGCGCCGACGAGGGCGACGCTCCACCGGTGCTCGGCGACCACGGCGACGGCCCGGTCCTCTTCCCGCCGCTGCAGGATCGGCCACGCCACCCGGGCAGGGACACGAGCACCACGTGCACTGCGTTCCTCGCATGCGCGTCACTCCTCCCCCTGGGATACCGACCGGTCCGGAACCATCCTCTCCCGGATCGGGCCCGTCGTGCAGGCCCGAGCACGTCCCACAGTGGGGGACAATGGACGGGTGAGCGACACCGACCGACCCGACGAACGACCGGCCCCGGCGCCGAACGCCGTCTCCTCCTCCGACGAGGTCACGATCCGTCGTGCCCCGAAGTTCGGCGTGTTCATCCTGGGCGGAGCGGTGCTCGGCTTCATCGCGACGCTCATCGTGGTGTCGGCGACCATGAACATCGACCGCGGCGACCAGCAGGAGACCGCGAGCTTCGGCAGCCTGGTGGGGTACTTCAGCCTCTGGGGCGTGACCATCGGCGGCTTCGTCGGCGCGATCGTCGCCGTCGTGCTCGACCGTGTCTTCGCACGGCGCGCAGCCGCCTGACGGCGGAACGCGTCGAGGTCGAGCTTCCCGCCCGAGACGGTCGAGGGCGAGATCGAGGACCACGGCGACGCGACCGACCGCGGTGACCGGACGCAGTAGACGCAACAGCAGGACGGACAGGAGGCGCGGTGCCAGCTGGCACCGCGCCTCCTGTCCGTCGGCGGTCGCGTTCGCGACCCCCACTCAGCTGAGCTGGTTCGCCTCGACCCAGGACAGGTACTCGGGGCTCACGGTGCCCGTGACGTACTCACCGGTGAAGCAGCTCATCTCGAGGTCGGTGACGTCGGACCCCTCGATGATCGCGTCGCGCATGTCGCCGATCTCCTGGTAGATCAGGTGGTCGCTGCCGAGCACCTTGTTGATCTCCGGGATCTTCCGGTCGTGCGCGATGAGCTCCGCGCGGGTCGGCATGTTGATGCCGTACACGTGCGGGTAGCGGACCGGGGGAGCGGCGCTCGTGAAGGTGACCTCGTTGGCGCCGGCTGCCCGGGCCATCTCGACGATCTCCTTGCTGGTCGTGCCGCGCACGATCGAGTCGTCGACGATGAGGATGTTCTTGCCCTTGAACTCGGACGACATCGCGTTGAGCTTCTGGCGCACCGAACGCTTGCGCTCCGCCTGCCCCGGCATGATGAACGTGCGGCCGACGTAGCGGTTCTTGTAGAAGCCCTCGCGGTACTCGATGCCGAGCTTCCGCGCGACCTGCATCGCTGCGGGCCGGGACGAGTCCGGGATCGGCATGACCACGTCGATGTCGCCGGTGGGGGCGTACTGCGCGATCGTGTCGGCCAGCCGGTTGCCCAGCCGGAGTCGGGCGTCGTACACCGAGATGCCGTTCATGACGGAGTCCGGACGGGCCAGGTACACGTACTCGAACGAGCACGGCACCAGGCGCGGGTTCCGCGCGCACTGCCGGGCGTGCATCGTGCCGTCCATCTCGATGAACACGGCCTCGCCGGGGGCGACGTCGCGGACGATCTCGTAGCCGCCGGACTCGAGCACCAGCGACTCGGACGCGACGACCCACTCGGACTTGCCGGCGTCGTCGAACTTGTGCCCGAGGATGAGCGGCCGGATGCCGAACGGGTCGCGGAACGCCAGCAGACCGTGGCCGGCGATGGTCGCGATGGCGGCGTACGAGCCCTCGACCCGCTCGTGCACGCGCTCGACGGCGTCGAACACCTGCCCGGGGTCGAGGTCCTTGCCGCGCACCTGGCCCTGGAGCTCGTGCGCGAGCACGTTCACCAGCAGCTCGGTGTCGGAGCTCGTGTTGAGGTGCCGACGGTCGATGTCGAAGAGCTCACGCGTCAGTTCCCGCGTGTTCGTCAGGTTCCCGTTGTGCACGAGGACGATGCCGTACGGCGCGTTCACGTAGAACGGCTGGGCCTCTTCCTCGTTGCTGGCGGCACCCTTCGTGGCGTACCGGACGTGCCCGAGTCCCATCGTGCCGAGGAGGGCACGCATGTCACGGGTGCGGAAGGACTCCCGCACGTGACCACGGGTCTTGTGCATGTGGTGGATGTGACCCTCGACCGTGGCGATGCCCGTCGAGTCCTGTCCCCGGTGTTGCAGGAGGAGCAGAGCGTCGTAGATGGATTGGTTTGCAGGCCCCTGCGCAACGAGGCCGACGATGCCGCACATTCGCGGTGTGCTCCAGACCGTAGAATCGGGTGGTACCGAACAAGTCTGCCATGCCCTAGCGGAGGACTACGCATGCCCAACCCGTACGCAGAGGCCGGCGTCGACACCGCTGCCGGTGACCTCGCGGTCGAGCTCATGAAGTCCGCCGTCGCGGCGACCCACAACACGTCCGTGCTGGGCGGGGTCGGCGGATTCGCCGGACTGTACGACGTCTCGTTCCTGAAGGACTTCGAACGCCCGCTGCTCGCGACCTCGACCGACGGCGTCGGCACGAAGGTCGCCATCGCGCAGGCGATCGACAAGCACGACACGATCGGCCAGGACCTGGTCGGCATGGTCGTCGACGACATCGTCGTGGTCGGCGCGAAGCCGCTCTTCATGACGGACTACATCGCCTGCGGACGGGTCGTCCCCGCGCGCATCGCCGACATCGTCGCCGGCATCGCCCGCGGTTGCGCGGACACCGGCACGGCACTGGTCGGTGGCGAGACCGCCGAGCACCCGGGGCTCCTCGGGCCGGACGACTACGACGTGGCCGGTGCGGCCGTGGGCGCGGTCGAGGCCGGATCGCAGCTCGGCGCGCACCTCGTGCAGGACGGCGACGTCGTCGTGGCGATCGCGTCCTCGGGGCTGCACTCGAACGGGTTCTCGCTCGTCCGCCACATCCTGGGCCAGCGCGGCGTCGGGTACACGGACTCGCTGCCCGAGCTCGGCGGCGCGGGCGTCTCGGTGGGGGAAGCCCTGCTCGAGCCGACGCGCCTCTACACGACCCCGCTCCTGTCGCTCCTCGACGCCTTCCCCGGCGCCGTGCACTCGCTGTCGCACGTCACGGGTGGTGGCATCGCGGCGAACCCCGCGCGCGTGCTGCCGGTCGGGTCCTGGGTCGAGGTCGACCGCTCAACGTGGCAGCCCCTGCCCGTCTTCCGGGTGCTCGCCGACATGGCCGGCACCCCCATCGAGGACACCGAGGGCACGTGGAACCTCGGCATCGGCATGTTCGCGGTCGTCTCGGCCGCCGCCGCGTCGGACGTCATCGCGTCGCTCGATGCCGCGGGGCTCGCGTCGTGGAGCGTCGGCACGATCGCGACGTCCGCCCGTGACCTCGACGGGTTCGAGCAGGGGGCGAAGGGCGTCGACGGCGGCGCGGGTGCGGCTCGTGGGGTCCTACGCCGGCTGAGGCGCTGCGCGCGGGGGCGCGGGTCTGAGCGGCGTCGGGCGCGGGTCTGAGCGGCGTCGGGCGCGGGTCTGAGCGGCGCCGGCGGGCGCTGGTCGGCCTGCGGCGCCTGTCGGAACATGGACACGCATCCTTCGCGTGCATGGTCCGACGTTCCACGAGTCGATCGACGCGTGGGATGTCGATCGATGCGCACGCACCGTGTGCATGCGCATGATGCGACGTTCCACGTGTCGAACGACCTGTGGGAAGTCGCATCATGCGTGTGCAAGTTGCGACATCACGCACGCACGAACGCGCCGCACACACGAGAACGCCGCGCTGCCGAAGTGGCGCGCGGCGTCGACGGTGAGCCGGGGTCAGGCGGACTTGTTCTGGTCCTGTTGTGGTTCGAACTCGTCGTCCTCTTCGATCTGGTCATCACCGTATTGGTCTGCCCAGCGGTCGACGTAGGAGTTCTCGTCCGAGTGCTGCCCGGCTGGAGAGCTCGCGTTCGAGCGCACCGTAGTCGTCTCCGGGCTGAAGTACTTCAGCTCCCGGGCGACCTTGGTGTGCTTTGCCTTCTGACGGCCGCGCCCCATGCGTGACCCCCTCGTGATCGGCTCTGGTCCGGTCCTGGCGGGCGAGGAGTCACCCGGGGAACCGAACGGTTTCGTGGTTGGAAATCTGCCGATCACTCTACCATGTACCCCGATCTGGACGTCGCCGCGACGGCCCCGCCCCCAGCAGAATCGAAGTGATGACAGACGACGCCCTGGCCCCAGCCGATCAGCACGCCCGGGTGGTGGTGATCGGGGCCGGACAAGCCGGGCTCTCGGTGGGATACCACCTGCGTCGGCTCGGCCTGACGCCGGGGAGCGACCTGGTGCTCCTCGACCGGGCTCCGAGCACCGGCGGGGCGTGGCAGTTCCGCTGGGAGGTGCTCCGGCTGCGGCGCCGCACACCGGGTGCACGACCTGCCCGGGATGAACGCGATGGGCCTCCGGTTCGAGGACGCCGACCGCGCCCGGCCCGCGCGTGACGTCGTCGGCGAGTACTACCGCCACTTCGAACAGCACTACGACCTGCGGGTGCGACGACCGGTCTCGGTGTCGTCCGTTTCACGCATCGACGACGGCGCAGGAACGGGCGCGACGTCCGGACTGTGCGTCACGGTGCGGACCACCGACGGTCGCTCGAGCCGGATCACGGCCGACGTCGTGGTGAACGCCTCGGGCACGTGGGGAACCCCGTTCGTGCCGTGGTACCCCGGCCGCGACGTCTTCCGCGGTCGGCAGATCGACACGACCGAGTACCGCAGCGCCGCCGAGTTCGCCGGGCAGGACGTCGTCGTGGTGGGCGGTGGGACGAGCGCGATCGGGTTCCTGCTCGAGCTGGACGGCGTGGGCGGCGCGGACGCGGTGGTTCACGCGGCGTCCGGTGGTGTGGTCGGAGTCGGTTGCCCTCGACGTCGAGTCCGCCGTGGCCGCCGTCGACGAGCAGGACTCGAGCGGCCCGGGCCGGCGAGACGCTCCCCAGCATCGTCAGCGGCACCGGTGTGCCCGTGTCGCGGCGGATCCGGGCCGGGATCGACCGCGGGGTGCTGCGCGGTTCCCCGATGTTCGTCCGGCTCGACGAGACCGGGGTGGTGACGGCCGACGGCGAGCACGTGCACGCCGACGCGGTGATCTGGGCGACGGGCTTCCGGGCCGACCTGCGGCACCTCGCACCGCTGCACCTCCGCACCGCGGCGGGCGGGATCGTCGTCGAGGACGGGCACTCGGTCGACGAGCCGCGGCTGTTCCTGGCCGGGTACGGCCCCAGGCGTCGACGATCGGGGCGAACCGTGCGGGTCGGCGGATCGCGCGGCAGGTCTTGGACGCACTGGCCGACGACTGACGCGGCGCAGCGCAGCGCACGCAGCGCAGCCCGTGCCCAGGCGTGCAGGGATCAGGCAGGCAGGATCAGGCGGGCAAGGGCTCTCGACGCCACGACGACGGCGGGACGCCCGCAGCGCCACGGCGTCGAGCGAGAACCGCCCCGGCCCGGTGAGCGCCACCGCCAGGGACGCCACCGCGAGCACGAGCACGTACTCGAAGCCGCCGTCCTGCGAGAAGAAGCCCGCCGAGCTGTGCGAGAGGAGGCCGGCGACGACCATGTCCACCGCGAGCAGGACGCCCACGATGCGGGTCGCGACGCCGAGCACGAGCAGGACGCCGCCGACGAGTTCGAGGCCGGCGACGACCGGGGCCGCCACCTCGGCGAGCGGGACGCCCATGCCGGAGAAGCCCTGCACCACGTTCGGGATGCCCTGCGCGAACTTCTGGGCGCCGTGGGCGATGAAGACCGCCCCGAGGACGATGCGGAGCGCGGTCGAGGCCGATGGAGGTCGATGTCGTTCGCATGCCGCCGAAGCTAACCGGTGACGCGTCATCGGTTCCCCGTCGTCCGGGAGACTGCTCGGACTTCACCAGGACATCACCAGGAGACGCTCGCTCCGGGTTCGGCAGAACGCGGACCCGCGCTCGGCGATCGAGCTGCGGGTCCGCGTCGGATGGTGTGCGACTCAGGAGTCGGTGCCGCGCCCGGTCTGCTGCTGCAGGCGGTCGATGTGCTCCGAGGCCTCGGCCTTGCTGAGGTCGGCGGGGAGCTCTTCGCCGGCTTCACGAGCGAGGGTGTCGAGGTAGCTGCGCTGCGGGCCGGTCATCGGCTCGTCGCCGGTGACCCAGTCCTCCGGGTCCTTGCTGGCGGTGGTGGAGGGGTCGGGACGGGGACCGCCGAGGGTCTCCGGTGCCTCGTCGGCGCCGGTCGGCGGGGTCGGGTTCAGGTCTGCATCGCTCATGCCGAGGACGCTACGCCGCACCCCCGACCGCGACGCCCACCACGGCGTCCCCCGAACCGCCGCGCGTCAGGCCGGGACGGCCGTGTACCGCACCAGGTCCGGGCCGACCGAACTCGCCGCGATGGGCACGGTCCGGTCGCCCCGGCGGATCCAGATCGTCGCCGCCCGCTCGTCGATGCGGTCGACGTCGTGCAGCTCGCCGTCGAGCAGGACGGCGGCGCTGACGTGCACGTGTCCGGTGACCGAACGCGGGGGCAGCCCGACGACGTCGTCGCCGAACGCCGGGTACCGGCCGGGCGACAGGAACGGCGACACCGGGGCGGTGACGATCTCGAGGCCCTCGTCGACCGGCCGCACCGCGACGAGCCGAACGGCTTGGTCGGTGGGCAGCGGGACGTCGGCGACCGGGGCGTCGCCCGGACCGGCCAGTGCGCGGAACGCGGGCCGGCCGTCGGGGGCGAGTCGTGCCTCCAGGCCGTCGATCCGGACCCGACCGCGACCGCGCGAATCGGCGTACGTGCCCGGTTCGATGCCGGACCGGCGCGCCTCGAGTCGGGAGACGACGACGCGGTCCGGGCGGTACCAGTCCCGCAGGGTGGCCGGGTCGACCCAGCCGATGCTCTCGACGCCGCGTTCCAGCGCTGCCGACTCGTCGGCGGCGCGTTCGTCGAGCGCACCGAGCGGGTGCTCGCCGCGGACAGCGACGAGGCCATCGTGGCCACTGCCGGCGGAGGGCTCGTGGTCGAGCACCTCGACGCGCTTCGAGACCTTGCCGCCGTGCCCGTCGAACGTGGCGAAGGTGCGCAGGTCGGAGATCGTCATGACGTCAGATGCTACGACGCGCCTCGACCCTGCGCACGACCGTCGCCGCGCGGGGGCGACGGCACGAGCACGCGCATCTCACCCGTGCACAGGGTCTGGTCGACGCCCTCGGCCGGACCCGCGGGACGGGTGGGCTCGGCGCGGTTGCAGACTGTTCCGCTGCGCCGAACGGAGCAGCCGGTCGTCCTCGGCCTCGCGCGGGGCGTCGCCGTTCGGCGAGCGTCGGAGGGTGGGCCGGATCGGCTCGCCGCGACGCTCCTGGCCGGGCAGCGGACGGGAGCGTCGGCCGTACAGCAGTTCGGACGAGTCGAGCAGCCACGGCACGAGCGCGACGGTGACGCCGTGCACGAGCAGGAGCTTCTTCCGGATCCGGCGGCCGCGGTGGTTGTGCAGCAGGGACTCCCACCAGTGCCCGACGATGAAGATCGGCGTGTAGACGGTGACGACCTCCGACCCGTGCTCCGTCCGGTGCGCCTTGATGTACTTGATGAGCGGCATCGAGATGTCGCGGTAGGGACTCGGCACGATGGTGAGCGGCACGTCGATGCCGTACTCGGCCCACTGCGCGCGGAGTCGTGCCGCGTCGGCGTCGTCGATCGCGACGTGCACGGCCTCGAAGCTCGCGTGCTTGGCGGCGATGGCGTAGTCGAGGGCCTTGAGCACGGGCTTCTGCAGCTTGTTGACGAGGACGATCGCGTGGTCGCCGGTGGCGCCGAACCGGGTCTCGACGTCGGCCTCGACCTCGTGCGAGACGTCGCGGTAGTAGCGGTTCACGCCGAGCATCAGGACGAACAGGACCGGCATGATCACGAACACGAGCCACGCGCCGTGGGTGAACTTCGTGATCGTCACGATGACGAGGACGACGAAGGTGAACGTCGCGCCGATCGCGTTGATGGTGAGGGAGCGGTAGACCTGGCCGCGGTTGAGCGGCGCCTCGTCGGCACCAGCGCCGCCCGCGCCGCCCGCGCGCGCCGACCTCCCGCGGTCCTCGCGCAGCAACCGCGTCCAGTGCCGCACCATCCCGCTCTGCCCGAGCGTGAACGACACGAACACCCCGATGATGTAGAGCTGGATGAGGCTCGTGACGTTCGCCCGGTAGACGATGAGCAGCGCTGCCGCGACGAGCGCCAGGACGATCACGCCGTTCGAGTAGATCAGCCGGTCGCCGCGCGTCGACAGGGCCTTCGGCGCGTACGAGTCGCGGGCGAGGATCGAGCCGAGCAGCGGGAACCCGTTGAACGCCGTGTTCGCCGCCAGGAGCAGGACGGCCGCGGTGGTCGCCTGGATCACGAAGAACAGCACCGAGTCGTTGCCGAACGTGGCCGCGGCGATCTGCGCGATGAGGGACCGTTGCGGCGTGGTGGCGCACGCGGCGAAGCCCTGCAGGTCGCAGGCGCGCTCGGCGTAGTGCACGCGGGAGATGAGCGCGAGCGAGATGAGCCCGACGAAGAGCACGATCGCGATCGACCCCATCAGCACGAGGGTCATCTGCGCGTTCTTGATCTTCGGGCGTCGGAACGCGGGCACGCCGTTCGCGATCGCCTCGACCCCGGTCAGCGCTGAACAGCCGGACGCGAACGCGCGGAGGAGCAGCAGGATGAACGCCGCCTGCGTGGTGTGCTCGACGTTCTGCACGGTGTACGCGGCCGACTCGGCGACGGGGGCGTTGCCCGCCGCGACCCGGATCAGGCCGGTGACGACCATGACGAACACCGACGTGACGAACAGGTAGGTCGGCACCGCGAAGGCCTTGCTCGACTCGCGGACGCCGCGCAGGTTGGCCGCGGCGAGCAGCACCACGAAGACGATCGCGAGCTCGACCCGGAACTCGTTCAGCATCGGCAGCGCCGAGATGATGTTGTCCACGCCGGAGGCCACCGACACCGCGACCGTCATCACGTAGTCCACGAGCAGCGCGGACGCCACGACGAGCCCGGCCTTCTCGCCGAGGTTCCGGTGCGCGACCTCGTAGTCGCCGCCGCCCGACGGGTACGCCTTGATGAGCTGCCGGTAGGACGCGACGACCACCACGAGCAGCAGCACGACGAGCGCGGCGACCCAGGGCGCGAAGGTGAGGAAGGACATCCCGCCGAGCAGCAGGATCATGAGGAGCTCCTGCGGCGCGTACGCCACGGAGGACAGCGGGTCACTCGCGAAGATCGGCAGGGCCAGGTGCTTCGGGAGGAGCTGTCCTTCGAGCTTCTCGGAGGGGAGGGGATCCCCGATCAGTCGTGCTTTCAACGACCGGATCTCGTTCGTCACGAGCGGCAAACCTACTCAGTTCCGGACGCGAGTCAACACGGGCGGCCGGACGGTTATTCCGCCTCGGTCGAACCACGGTCGCCTGGAAGGGGCGAGACCCCTTGCGGTTGACGCTGCGTCAACCAGTACCGTCCTCTGCATGAGGGATTCGACAGGCAGCGCCGACGCAGCTGCGAAAGCTCCGCACGGCATCGCCGACGTGGCGCGTTCCGCCGGGGTGTCCAGCCGGACGTTGCGGCACTACGACGCGATCGGCCTGCTGCCGGCGACCGCGGTCGGCGACGGTGGACTCCGCCGCTACGACGACCGCGCGCTCGTCCGGCTGCAACGCATCCTGCTGCTCCGCGGCCTGGGTCTCGGCCTGCCCGAGATCCGCCGGGTCCTCGACGGGGAGCAGGACGACGTCACCGCCCTCACCGCGCACGTCGCCTGGCTGGAGCGCGAGCGCGACCGGATCGCGCGACAGCTCGCCGCGGTGCGCACCACCATCACCAGGATCGAGGAAGGAGCGGACATGAACACCACCGACACGTTCGACGGGTTCGACCAGACGAAGTACAAGCAGGAGGTCGCGGAGCGCTGGGGCGCCGACGCGTGGGACGAGCGGCGCCCGCTGGTGGGAGTCGAAGGACCCCGCCGCGAAGGAGGCGTTCCAGGCCGAGCAGCGCTCGATCGCGTCGGACGCTGCGGCGCTCGCCGCGTCCGGCGACGGTCCGGCCTCCGACGCCGGGCTCGCGCTGGCTCGCCGCCAGTTCGCCTGGCTTGCCGAGGCCACACCCCCGGCGGAGCTCACCGCGGACCGGTTCCGCACGCTCGCGGACATGTACGTGCAGGACGAGCGGTTCACACACGCCTACGAGTGGGCCGGCCCCGGTGCGGCCCGGGCCCTCCGCGACGCGATGCACGCGCTGGCCGACGGCGGCTTCTGAGGGATGCGGGCGTGGCTCCGCAAAACGCACGAAGGCGGTTGCTCGCAGCGGTACAGCGCTGCGAGCAACCGCCGAGGTTGCGTTTTGCGGGCGGGGGGCGATCGACTGCCGGGAGGCGCGGGGCGCGACCACCTGTCGGCCGACGGCCGTCAGATGGACTTGCGCAGTGCCTCCAGGCCGTCGCGCAGACGCGTCACGGTGTCCGAGGTGAGCGTCCCGCGCGTCGCGCGGCGACGCAGGTCCGCCCGGACCTGCTGCCGGAACGAGGACAGGACCATCTCGACCTCGCGGAGTGCGCGCGCCCCTTCGGACGGCACGTCCACCGGCTCGTCGGCGGTCTGCCCGCGCGGCGCCTGTGCGCTGGCGGCGAGGTCGGCGCGGAGCGATCGCATGGCCTCGCCCACCGAGGCACGGACCCCGTCGGCCAGGGTCTTCACCGAGTCGTTCACGCCGTTCTCGACGGCGGCGATCTCGTCGGTCTCGGGCATCGAGCTCGGCACGGCCGGCGTCGGTGATCGCGTAGACGGTCTTGCGGCCGTCGACGGACTTCGAGACGAGGCCCTCCTCCTCGAGCTTCGACAGCCGCGGGTACACGGTGCCGGCACTCGGGACGTAGGTGCCGCCGAAGCGGTCGCCGAGCGCCTGGATGACCTCGTACCCGTGCATCGGGTGGTCGGCCAGCAGGACGAGCAGGTAGAGGCGCAGGTGGCCGTGCGCGAACACGGGGCTCATTCCGGGACCTCGCCGTCGTTCGTCGTGGTCGCCGTGAACGGGTCCTCGGGCGTCACCGGTGGGGCGTGCAGCACCGCGATGTCGCCCGACACCGAGTTCACCTTGAGGTCGAGCCACTGGCCGGAGAGCTCTCCGCCCTGCTTGACGTACGCGCCGCGGACGCCGCGGATCTCGGAGTCGTCGAACTGGAGCTTGCCCGAGGCCGTGCTGACGGTGCAGCGGTAGGGCACGCCGTCCTCGAGTCGGACGCTCACCGAGCCGGAGACCGTGTTCACGCGGGCCGAGTCCGGGGTGCCGTGCAGGTCGAGCACGACGTCGGCTGAGACGCCGTCGGCCGAGAAGCGGGGGATCTCGCCCGTCGCGACGACGTCGCCGGACACCGTGTGCACGGTCAGGGCGCCGTCGAGCGCGCGGATCGTGGTGGTGCCCGAGACCGCGTTGACGGTGAGGTCCTCGGCGAGCCCGTCGACGACCACGTCGCCGGACACGGTGTTCAGCGTCGCGCCGCGGTTCGTGCCGGAGAGCAGCGCGCCGGCCGACACGACCCCGACGGTCACCCCGGCGTCGCGGGGCACCAGGATGCTGACGTCGGCGTGGGCCTTGCCGCGGAACGAGCGGAGGAACCCGAGCGGGTCGTCCCACCGGATCTGCGGGTGGTCAATCGGTGAGCGTGTCCCCGTCGAGCTCGATCTTGAGGGGCTTGCCGGACACGCTGTGGACCTCGATGCGGGCGGTCGGCTCGTCGTGGGCGACGACGTCGACCTGACCACCGGCGAGACCCACGCGGAGCGTGCGGACGATGCCGGTGTCGATCACCTTCGGCTCTTCGACGAGCCACTTCTCCTGGGCCATGTTGCTTCCTCCAACTCGCGATGTATCGCGTCTGTGGAGGACACGTTATATCGCGTCGTGCGCTGCCGCAAGGGGTGTGTGGCGAGGTGCTTCTCATCGAGGGAGCAGGAATCGTCGCATCGATGAACCGGACCCGACGATTCCTGCTCCCACGACGGGCGTCACCGGGCGGGCGTGGCGGGCGCGGACGCGGGGGGCGCGGGCTGCGTGCCGGGGGTGGGGCGCGCCTCCAGGCCGGAGCGCTCCGCGGCCGCAGCGAGCGTCCGTTCCGGACTCCACGGGAACCGCCGGAACAGTGGCATGAGCGGCTGCACCATCGGGCCGATCGCGAACGCGGCGACCACGGTGCCGGCGCCGACGTCGCCGCCGAGAAACCAGCCGACGATGACGACCGACACCTCGATGACGGTCCGGGCCAGCCAGACCGGCCAGCCGAACCGCTGGTGCAGCCCGACCATCAGCCCGTCGCGGGCGCCGGTGCCGAACCCGGCCCCGATGTAGCACGCCGTCGCGACCGCCAGCAGCAGCAGGCCCGCGGCGAACAGCAGGATCCGGCCGACCAGGTCCGCCGGCGTCGGCACGAGCCAGAGCACCAGGTCCGCCGAGGGCCCGATCGCCAGGGCGTTCAGCAGCGTCCCGATTCCCGGCTTCTGACGGAGCGGGATCCAGAACAGCAGGATCACGCCGCTCGACACCACGGTGATGACGCCGAACGACCACGGCACCACGTTCTCGAGCCCCTCGGTCAGGACGGTCCACGACGAGACGCCGACGACCGCGCGGACCTGCAGGGCGGTGGAGGCGCCGTAGAGGAACAGCCCGACGAAGAGCTGCACGAAGCGGACGGTGAGGGCGGTGGGGCGGGACATGCTGCGATGGTGGTCTTGATTGGACTGCACGTCGAGGGCCAATTCGGCTACCGTGGTCTCGTGCCCCCGGTCCTCCTCAGTGCCCGATCCGCCGCGCTCCTCCTCACCGACTGGCGCGCCGCGACCGACGCCCCCGCGTACGAGGCGCTGTCCGACGCGGTCCGTGTCCTCGTGATCGACGGACGCATCCCGCAGGGCGTCCGCCTGCCCGCCGAACGCGGCCTGGCCGCCGCGCTCGGCGTCTCGCGCACGACCGTCGCGAACGCCTACGCGCGACTGCGCGAGGACGGCTTCCTGGTCTCCCTGCGCGGCTCGGGCAGTGTCGTCCGTCTGCCCGCCGGACTCATCGGCCGTCCCGACCCCGAGCGGCTCGGCGGGGTCGTCGAGGACGACGTCCTCGACCTCCGGAAGGCCGCCCTGCACGCGGCCCCCGGCCTCGCCGAGGCCGTCGACCGCGCCGTGCGGCACGTGCCCGCGGCGCTCGCCGGCATCGGGTACGACACCGTCGGCGACCCGGGCCTCCGGGCCGCGATCGCCGGCCGGTACACCGAGCGGGGGCTGCCCACGGACCCGTCCCAGGTCGTCGTCACCATCGGCGCGCAGCACGCCATCGCCCTGCTCGCCCGCGTGCTCGTCCGCCGCGGGGACGCCGTGCTCGTCGAGTCGCCGACCTACCCGCACGCGCACGAGGCCTTCCGTGAGGTCGGCGGCCGCCTCGTCGGGGTACCCGTCGACGCGCGGAGCGGGTGGGACGCCGCGGCCCTCGAGACCACGCTGCGGCGGACGGCGCCGGCGGTCGCGTACGTCATGCCGGAGCTGCACAACCCGACCGGCGCGACGATGTCCCGGTCGACGCGGGAGACGCTGCTGTCGGTGGCCGCCTCGGTCGGCACAACCTCATCGCGGACGAGACGATGGGGGAGCTGCGGATCGACGGGGAGCCGTCGCCGCCCCTGGCTGCCAGCGGGTCCGGCGCGACCGTCGTCATGATCGGGTCGGCGGACAAGGTCTTCTGGGGTGGCCTCCGGATCGGCTGGATCCGCGCCGAGCCCGACCTGCTGCAGCGCCTGCTGCTCGCCCGCCCGACGGGCGATCTCGGCACGCCAGTCCTCGACCAGTTGGTCGCGCGGGAGCTCGTCCCGCGCACGGCGGCCGTCCTGGAGGCGCGGCGCGAGTCGCTCAGACAGGGTCGCGACGAGGTCGTGGGCGCCTTGCGCGCGCGGCTGCCGGAGTGGGACGTCCCGTCGCCGGCGGGCGGGTTGACGACGTGGGTGGGACTCGGGCGGCCGGTGTCGAGCGCACTGGTGCTCGCCGCCCGGGGCGAGGGCGTGGTGCTCCCGTCCGGCGGGGTGTTCGGGCCGGACGGCGGCTTCGAGCGGTTCCTCCGAGTGCCGTTCACGATGCCGCCGGCCGATCGCGTGCGACTCGTCGACGTGCTCGAGCGGTCGTGGGCCCGGATCGGCGGGGACAGCGCCGGGGTGCGGGGATCGCTCGCCGCCGTGGTCTGAGCGGAGCGTCGCCGACGGGCCCCGTCATCCCTCGGGGTGATGCCGTGCGCGACATCTCGCTCCGTGGGGTGATGTGCGGTGGCCGGTCGGGACGGGATGGTGGGCACCATGACCGCTTCGTCCGTCCCCGCCGCTCCCGCCGCCGCTCCCGCCCACGCGGTGCCCGCCGCCGCCCGGGTGTCGATGGCGCTGACCGGAGCGCTGCTCGCCGGCGTGCTGACCTCGTTCGGGCAGGCCGTCCCCGGGCTGTCGTCCATCGCGAACTCGGCGGGGCCGTGGTTCGTCGTCGCCGCGGCCCTCTGCCTGCTCGCCGGGGTCAGGGCCGGACGGGTCGCCCTGCCGCTCGCGATGGTGCTCGGCGTGGTCCTCCTCGAACTCATGCACGTCGGCTACTGGGCGGCCTCGATCCTCCGCGGGTTCGCGGACGTCCTGTCGATCACGAACTTCTGGGTGCTGATGGGGATCCCCGCCGGGGTCCTCGCCGGTGCCGTCGCCGTGTCGATCCGCTCCCGCGACGTCCGGTGGCGTGGTGCCGCCCTCGGCGCGACGGCAGCGGTGCTCGTCGGCGAGGGCGTGCGTGCGCTGCTCCAGGTGGCCGACACCACCGGGCCGGTGACCTGGGTGGTCGAGATCGTCGTCGGTGTCGCCGTGCTCGCCGTGGCGGTCCTGACGGCGCGGTCGTCCGTGGGCCGGGTCGTGGCGCTCGGTACCGGCGTGCTCGGGACCGTCGGGGTGCTGGCGGTCTACCTGGCGCTCGGCGGCTGAGCGGTCCGCGCGCCTCGTCGGACGAGCCGCTGCCGCTCTCCACGGATCCGCGTGAACGCGTCCGCGCACGGGTCCGCCCTGCAAGGATCGGAGTGTGTACCTCCTCTCGGTCTTCAGCCTCCGCAACCGGGCCCTCATCGCGCTCGTCACGATCGTGGTCGCGGTGTTCGGCGGCATCGCGCTGACGAGCCTCAAGCAGGAGCTCATCCCCAGCGTCCAGTTCCCCCAGGTCGCGATCGTCAGCGCGTACCCCGGCGCCACGCCCGAGGTGGTGTCGAACGACGTCTCCACGAAGATCGAGCAGGGCATCCAGGCGGTGCCCGACCTGAAGTCGACCACCGCGACGTCGTCGACCGGGCAGAGCGTGGTGTCCGCCGAGTTCGCCTACGGGTCGAACCTGGCGAGCGCCGAGGACAAGATCCAGACCGTCGTCAACGCGCTGTCGCTGCCGGACTCCGTGCAGACGCAGATCGTGACGGGGTCGTTCGACGACCTGCCGGTCATCCAGCTGGCCGTCTCGGCGAAGGGTGACCAGGAACAGCTCGTCGACCGGCTGAACGCGACTGCGATCCCCGACCTCGAGAAGCTCGACGGCGTGCGCGAGGCCGACGTCTACGGCAACCCGGGGCGCCGCGTCGTGATCACCCCCGACGAGGACGAGTTGGTCTCCCGCGGGCTCGCGCGCACCGCGATCTCCGACGCGCTCGACGACAACGGCACGCTCATCCCCGGCGGGACGATCACGCAGGACGGCTCGACCCTGTCGGTGCAGACCGGAGCGCGGATCGCCTCACTCGACGACATCGAGGCGCTGCCGCTCACCGGCGGGACCAGCGCGACGACGATCGGCGACGTGGCGAAGGTCGCGATCGAGGAGTCCCCGCGCACGTCGATCAGCCGCGTCGACGGCGAGCAGGCGCTCACGATCGCGATCACCAAGACGCAGGAGGCGAACACGGTCGACGTCTCGACGACGGTGCGCGACGCCCTGCCCGGCATCGAGAAGAAGATCTCCGGGAACCCGCAGTTCACCGTCGTGTTCGACCAGGCGCCCTACATCCAGCAGTCGATCGACTCACTGGCAGAAGAGGGGCTGCTCGGCCTCGGGTTCGCCGTCGTGGTGATCCTGCTCTTCCTGCTGTCGGTCCGCTCCACGATCGTCACCGCGATCTCGATCCCGACCTCGGTGCTGCTCGCCGCGATCGGCATGCGCGCGGCCGACTACACGCTGAACATCATCACGCTCGCCGGGCTCACCATCGCCATCGGCCGTGTGGTGGACGACTCCATCGTCGTCATCGAGAACATCAAACGGCACCTGCAGCCGGGCGTCGACCGACGGCAGGCCGTGCTCGACGGCGTGCGCGAGGTCGCCGGCGCCGTGACCGCGTCGACGCTCACCACCGTCGTCGTGTTCCTGCCGGTGGCGTTCGTCGCCGAGCTCGTCGGGGAGCTCTTCCGGCCCTTCGCCCTCACCGTCACGATGGCCCTGGTCGCGTCGCTCATCGTCGCCCTGACGATCGTGCCGGTGCTGGCGTACTGGTTCCTCCGGCCGCCGAAGACGCACAAGCACGCGGGCACGGGGCCGCACCCGGCCGCGGCGGCCCCGTCGGCCACCACCGGTGCGCTCGCGTCCGCCGCTGACCTGCACGACGCCGCCGCTCCGGACCGGCTGCGTCGGGGGTACCAGCCGGTGCTCCGCTGGGTGCTCCGGACGCCGTGGACCGTGCTGATCCTGGCGTTCGTGGTCCTCGGCGGCACCGCGGCGGCACTGCCGTTCGTCAAGACGAACTACCTCGGCGACTCCGGCCAGAACACCTTCACCGTGACGCAGGACCTCGACCCCGGATCGAGCCTCGACGTGCAGTCGGACGAGGCCCGCAAGGTCGAGCAGCAGCTCCGCGCGGTCGACGGCGTCGACACCGTGCAGACGACCATCGGCACGAGCGGGCAGTCGATCCAGGCGGCCTTCGGCGGCGGGGCGACGGCGTCCGTCCAGTACGCGGTCACGACCGACTCCGACGCCGACCAGGAGCGGATCCAGTCCGACACCCGCAAGCGGCTGAACGGTCTCGACGGGGCCGGGGAGATCACGGTGTCCTCGGCCGGCGGCGGGTTCGGCGGCAGCAGCGACATCGAGGTCGACGTCACCGCACCGACCCAGGCGCAGCTCCGGACCGCGGCGGACCAGGTCCTCCGCGAGATGCGGAAGGTCGACGACACGACCGGGGCCACGAGCAACCTGTCCTCAGCCGAGCCGTACCTGGCCGTCCGCGTCGACCGGGTGAAGGCGGCAGCGCTCGGTCTCACCGAGACGCAGGTGGGCGGGCTCGTCGCCGCGGCCGTCTCGCCGCAGGACACGGGCACCGTCGAGATCGACGACGCCTCCCTCGACGTGTACATCGCCGAGGCCGATCCGCCCACGACGTCGGCGGCCCTGCGCGGCCTGTCCGTGCCGACCTCGACCGGGCCGGTGCCGCTGGCCGACGTCGCGACGATCGAGCAGGCCGAGGGGCCGACCACGGTCACGACCTCCGACGCCGTGCGGACCGCGACGATCACCGTCACGCCGGACGCCACGAACCTCGGTGCCGCCGTACAGTCCGTCACCACGGCGGTGGACGGGCTCGACCTGCCCCGCGGTGCCTCGGCGTCGATCGGTGGTGTCGCCTCGAGCCAGTCCTCCGCGTTCAGCCAGCTGCTGCTCGCTGCCCTCGTCGCGATCCTCATCGTCTACGTGGTGATGGTCGCGACGTTCCGCAGCCTGCTCCAGCCGCTGCTGCTGCTCGTCTCGGTGCCGTTCGCCGCGACCGGCGCGATCCTGCTGCAGATCGCGTCGGGGATCCCGATCGGGGTGGCGTCGCTCATCGGTGTGCTCATGCTCGTCGGCATCGTGGTGACGAACGCCATCGTGCTCATCGACCTCGTCAACCAGTACCGCCGGCGAGGGCTTCCGCGTGCGCGAGGCCCTGGTCGAGGGGCCACACGGCGTCTCCGGCCGATCTTGATGACGGCGCTCGCGACGATCTTCGCCCTCGTGCCGATGGCGATCGGGCTGACAGGGCAGGGCGGGTTCATCTCGCAGCCGCTCGCGCTCGTGGTGATCGGTGGCCTGGTGTCGTCGACCCTGCTCACGCTCGTGGTGCTGCCGGCGCTGTACTCCGTGGTGGAGGGCGCACGCGAGCGCCGGGAGGACCGTCGCGCTGCGGCGTCCGAGCCGGTCGCGTCCGGGTCTGGGGCCTCCGAGCCGGTCGCGTCCGGGGCTGGGGCCTCCGAGCCGGTCGTGCGGACGGAGTCGGATCCGGTCTAGCGGCGGTACTCGGCGTCGACCGCCGCGATCGGGTCGACGGACACGGCACGGACGGGAGCCACCCGTCGGGGCGATCCGTCCTCGCGCTCCACGGCGCGGAACCACGAGACGAGCACGCACGTGAGTGTCACGAGGAACAGGACCCCGGCGACCTGCGACACCACGGCGAGCTGACCGGTGGCGGCCGTGTACCCGCCGAAGGCGACGGTGGCGGTGAACGACAGGCCGAGGGAGAGCTCGGCGAACGTCTGCAGCGGGGAGTGCCGCTCCCACCGGGTGGCGGTGGCGCGTGCAGGACGGGTCGAGGTGTCGGTCACCCCGGAAGTCTCGTCGCGCGGGGGCCCGGACGGCAGTCCCGACTCCGGGTGCCACCCGCCCGGGGCACGCGTGCGCGGCACCCGCGCCCGCCGGCCCGCCCCGGCCGCCCCGCCCGCCCGCCCCGGCCGTCCGCGCTGCCGGGACCCGAGTTTCGGCCTCCGCGACACTTCTCGCGCTCTCGGCCGCGAGAACTGTCGCTCAGCCCGAGTCACCGCCAGCACGAGTCTCGCGCCCCGGTCAGCCGAGCCGGCGCTGCAGGAACGTCACGACCCGCTTGCTCATCGCCTGGTCGAGCTGCGCGATCGAGTGCGCCGTCCCCTCGACCGCGACGAACGTGACCGGCACGTCGTGGTCGCGCAGGGTCGCCGCGAACTCCTGCGACTCCCACAGCGGGATGAACTCGTCCGTCGAGTGGCCGATGAAGAACGGCGCCGTGTCCTCGGTGACGTGGTACTCCGGCGAGGCCCGGGTGGCGGCAGGGCAGTCCGCGTACGTCCGGCACCCGAGGTACAGCAACTGCCGCCGCTGGAAGGCCGCGGACACCCCGTCGGCCCGGGTCGAGCGGGTCGTCAGGTTGGTCGGCCCGCTCAGGTCGACGACGGCCCGGATGCGGTCGCCCTCGGCGTAGGCGGTGGACTCGTGGTCGGTGACGGCGAGCATCGCGGCGAGGTTCCCGCCGGCACTGCCGCCGAACACCCCGACGCGCGTGCTGTCCACGTCGTATGTCGACAGTGTCGTCGGGCGGAACACCCAGTCGAGCGCCCGCCGGACGTCGTCGAGCCCGGCTGGGAACGGGTCGGTCGGGGCGAGCCGGTAGTCGACGTTGAAGGTGACGAACCCCTGCGAGGCGAGGTACTTGCACACGGACCGGTACGCCGCGGTGTCCTTGTCGCCGTGGGACCAACTGCCGCCGTGGATCATCAGGACCGCGGGGCGGGAGCCGCTCGCCTCGCGGACGGCCTCGGCGCGGCCGGCCACACCGCCGACCCCGGACACAGCCGACGCCGACGCGGACGGCTCAGCGGCAGCCGCCCCAGCCGCGGCAGCCGCGCCGGCAAGACCCGCCGACGCCGAGGAAGCCGACGCCGACGCCGACGCCGATGCCGACGCCGCCGATCCCGCCTCCGTGGCACTCGGCGTCGCCGTGGTGCCCGGCGCGCTGTCCGCCGGCAGGCACACGTCGAGCCGTTGCAGCGCGTCCGCGCCGTACGGCACGTCCGCGACGACGTCGATGCCGTGGTACCGCAGCGAGAGCGGGTAGATGACCGGCCCACCGGTGACCGTGCGGTTCTCGTCGCCGACCGGATCCGAGCTGCACGAAGCCACCACGCCGAGCGCCACGACCGCGGCGACGAGCGCGAGCAGCGTGCGACGGCCTGACCTCATCACGACAACGGTAACCCGGCACCCGCACCCCGGCGTCCACCCAGCGGCGGAACCGGCACCGACCGCCGGGATGATCGGCCCGGACGCCGCACCACCCGCGGTGCCAGGATGAGAGGCGACACCGCTGGAGGACCCGTGAGCCGTCGCAAGGCCTGGAACGCCGACCCCGAACCCCTGCTCCGCGTCGAGGAGGGCTTCCGCCTCGACAGCGTCGACCCGGACGGCACGCCGGGCTTCCCCGGCCGGAAGATCGACGGGCTCGAGGCGCTCGCCGCCGGGGCCTCCCGTCTCTCCGCCCTGCAGGAACGCCTGTGGGCGGCGTCCACCGCGGGCGACCAGCGCCGCGTGCTCCTGGTGCTGCAGGCGATGGACACAGCAGGCAAGGGCGGCATCGTCTCGCACGTGGTCGGGGCGGTGGACCCGAACGGCGTGCACTACGCCGGCTTCAAGGCGCCGACGGCCGAGGAACGCGAGCACGACTTCCTCTGGCGGGTCGAACGGCAGCTGCCGGGCGCCGGTCAGCTCGGCGTCTTCGACCGCTCCCACTACGAGGACGTCCTCATCCAGAAGGTCCGATCGTTCGCGCCGCCGGAGGAGATCGAGCGCCGGTACGGCGCGATCGTCGACTTCGAGGACCGTCTCGCCGAGTCGGGGACCAGCATCGTCAAGGTGATGCTGCACATCTCGAAGGACGAGCAGCGCGAGCGGCTCGGCGAGCGGCTGGACCGCCCCGACAAGCACTGGAAGTTCAACCCCGGCGACATCGACGAGCGCCTGCTGTGGGACGACTACCAACAGGCCTACCAGACCGTCTTCGACCGGACGTCGACCGTGCGGGCGCCCTGGTACGTGGTGCCGGCGAACCGCAAGTGGTACGCCCGGCTGGCGGTCCAACAGCTCCTGCTCCGCACCCTCGAGGACATGCAGCTCTCGTGGCCCGCAGCGGACTTCGACGTGGCCGAGCAGCGACAGCGGCTCGCCGAGTCCTGATCCCGGCGACCGGCCTGGAGGAACGGATCGCCCCCGCCGCGCGTCTCGCGCCGGTCGCGGGGCTGGCCAGCGTGCGCCGGATCACGTAGACTCACTCGGTCGGCCTTCGACGCCGTGACATTGTGATCACGGGCTTTTCGTTTGGGTGTGTGTTGCTCGAGGGCTGGAATCACGTCGATCCGCGACGGGATGAACCCCCTCCGCAAGCAGCCCCCGCCGATGTCGCTGTCGGGCGCTGCGGTACGTCTGCACCCCGAGAAAGTAGCCATGGCCCCGTACAACAAGGGCGGCGCGGACAACCGTGCCTCCGACCGTGTCCGTCACCCGAACGGCACCCCTGCCGCGCGCAGCAGCAAGCACCGCGGCTTCCGTGCCGCCGAGCCGTCGCAGCCGCGTCAGAAGCAGCGCTGGGACGCCGAAGAGCGCCGCGGCCGCTCGTCGCAGGGCGAGCGTCCCGCGCGTCCGAACTGGGAGCCCCGTGACGCCGGCGCGCGTCGCCCGGAGCGTGACGACCGCGGTGGTCGCCGTTTCGACCGTGACGACCGTGCGCCCCGCCGGTTCGACCGCGACGACCGTGCCCCGCGCCGGTTCGATCGTGACGACCGTGCCCCGCGTCGGGACAGCGACGACCGCGCTCCGCGTCGCTTCGATCGTGACGACCGTGCGCCCCGTCGTTTCGACCGTGACGACCGAGCCCCGCGTCGCTTCGACCGTGACGACCGTGCCCCGCGTCGTGACAGCGACGACCGCGCCCCGCGTCGGTTCGACCGCGATGACCGTGCACCCCGTCGTTTCGACCGTGACGACCGCGTCCCGCGTCGTGACAGCGACGACCGCGCCCCGCGCCGCTTCGACCGTGACGACCGCGCACCCCGTCGTGACAGCGACGACCGTGCGCCCCGCCGCTTCGACCGTGACGACCGCGCCCCGCGCCGGTTCGACCGCGACGACCGCGCACCCCGTCGTGACAGCGATGACCGTGCGCCCCGTCGCTTCGACCGCGACGACCGCGCACCCCGTCGCTTCGACCGCGACGACCGTGCTCCCCGTCGTGACGACGCCGAGCGCAAGCCGTTCGTCCCCGCCGACGACGTCAAGCTCGAGAAGCTCCAGGCCGAGGCCACGATCGCGGCCGACGTCGAGGGCGTGACCTTCGGCGACCTCGGCATCGGCGGCAACATCTCCCGTGCGCTCGGCGAGCTCGGAGCATCCAGCCCGTTCCCGATCCAGGCGGCGACGATCCCCGACGTGCTCGCCGGCAAGGACGTCCTCGGCCGCGGCCGCACGGGCTCCGGCAAGACCATCGCGTTCGGCGCCCCGCTCGTCGAGAAGCTCATGGAGAACGGCGGCGGCACGAAGCGCAAGATGGGCCGCGCCCCGCGTGCGCTCATCCTCGCCCCGACGCGCGAGCTCGCCCTGCAGATCGACCGCACGGTGCAGCCGATCGCCCGCTCGGTGGGCCTCTTCACGACGCAGATCTACGGCGGCGTCCCGTACGGCCGCCAGGTGGGCGCCCTCGAGCGCGGCGTCGACATCATCGTCGGCACGCCGGGTCGCGTGCAGGACCTCATGAACAAGGGAACGCTCGACCTCAGCGAGGTCGTCATCTCCGTGCTCGACGAGGCCGACCACATGTGCGACCTCGGGTTCCTCGAGCCGGTGCAGGAGATCCTCTCCGCCACCGCCGAGGTCACCCCGGAGGGCAACCGCGCGCAGAAGCTCCTGTTCAGCGCGACGCTCGACGCCCAGGTCGCGTCGCTCGTCGAGCAGTTCCTGCACGAGCCGTCCGTCCACGAGGTCGCCGGTGAGGACCAGGCCTCGTCGACGATCGACCACCGCGTGCTCGTGGTGGAGCAGCGCCAGAAGGACCAGCTCCTCGAGGAGCTCGTGTCCGGCGACGGCAAGACCATCGTGTTCGCCCGCACCCGCGCCTACGCCGAGCGCCTCGCCGACCAGTTCGAGGACGCCGGCATCCGTGCGACGTCGCTCCACGGTGACCTCAACCAGTCGCGCCGGACGCGCAACCTGCAGCTGCTCACCAGCGGCCGGGTGAACGTGCTCGTCGCGACCGACGTCGCCGCCCGTGGCATCCACGTGGACGACGTGTCGCTCGTCGTGCAGGCCGACGCGCCGGACGACTACAAGGCGTACATGCACCGCTCCGGCCGGACGGGTCGTGCCGGCAAGGAGGGCACGGTCGTGACGATCGTCCCGCGCAGCCGTCGCCGCAAGATCGAGGGCATCCTCGAGCACGCGGAGATCGAGGCCGACCTGGTCGACGCCGCTCCCGGTGACGGGATCGTGGCGGAGCTCGCCGCGCGGTAGTCGCGAGCAGTGGACGGACGGGAGGCCCGTGGCGGGATCGCCACGGGCCCTCCCGTCTGTCTGTCCGGACCGCGTCAGCGGTTGAAGAAGAGGAGCCCGCGGACGTACCCAGCCTGGCCGGCGTGTTGCGTGCAGTCATCGAGGATGCTGACGAGGCGGGCACCCGCGGTGACGGGCGGGTCCCAGGCGTCGTCGACGACCGGGTCGAAGTCCTCCGGGGCGAGCGTGCCGACGTAGGCGACGGTGCGCTCGTGCACCGCCTGCAGGTAGCCGAGCAGCAGGTCGGCGGAGGCGCGGACGCGTCCGACGTCGTCGCGGGACATGCCGTACCCGGGCGCTTCGGCGGGGAACGGCAGGCCGAACCGCTCCACCCAGCCGTCGGCCGTCCACACCTGCTCGGTGCCGGCGAGGTCGGCGATCTGCGTGTCCTGCCCCCGGGCGATGTGCCACGCGAGCCAGGCGAGCGTGTTCGCTCCCGTCGCCGGGCGCGACGCCAGCTGGTCCTCGGACAGCCCGTCGACGGCGCGTGCGACCGTCGACGGCACGCGGGAGAACGCTTCGATCAGGAGTTCAGAAGGGGTCATGCCGCCACGCTACGCGGCGGCCCCGACACGGTCCGTCACACGGATGGGGCTCGTGCGCGCGGCCCTCAGACGGCGAGGCCGGCCAACGTGGTCGCGTCGTGGACGGCGCGGGAGTGCCGGTCGAGGGCGGTGCCGAGCCGGTCGAACGCGTCGGCGAGCGCGGCCCGGTCGTCCGGGGCGATGACCTCACGGAAGGCGGCGGTGTAGACGGCACCGATCCCGCGCGCGACCTCGGCGCCGGAGGGCGTGAGGTGGATGAGGATGCTGCGGCGGTCCTCGGGGTTCGGGCGGCGCTCGATGTGGGCACGCTTCTCGAGCCGGTCGATCAGGGACGTCATCGCCCCGGTGGACAGCTCGAGGTACTCGCCGGCCTGCTTCGGGGTGACGCCCTGGCCGTCCGCTGCCGCGAGGAAGAACACGAACCGGGCGTCGGTCGCGTTCAGACCCCGGGTGGAGCTCTCGTGGTGGAGCACCCGGGCGTGCTGCATCTGGAGCACGCGGAAGGCCGTCATCAGCTTCGCGACGTCGGTGTCCGGTGCGGTTTCCGGAACGCTGACGGTGGGGGAGACCGGCGCCGGGGGCAGCTCGTGGTCGTGCTGCCGGGGGAGCGCAGGGGCGGGGATCGCGGGGGCGGTGTCCGTCATCGGGCGGCTCTTCTCGGGTGGTGATCGCTCGCGCGATCGGCGGGGCGGTACGGGTATGCCGCCGTGCAGCTCATTGAACAAGTATCTCAGCGATTGAACTACCCCCAGCAGTGGGGCATTCCTCCGGCTTGTGAGCTGCACGGCGGCCAAGTAGCTTGATCGTCGTAGCAATCACCACGGCGACGTAGCGCGGCCAACCACCGCGGACCCGGCGCCACCTCGGATCAGGAGCTCCGCCATGTCTCGTGTCACCCCTCGCGCCGCCCGTCTCGCCGCCTGGATCGCCATCCCCGCCGCTCTCGTGGCCTCGGGTGTCGTCGTGTCCACCGCGTCGTACTCGGCCTTCTCGGCCACCACGGTCAACCCGACCAGCAACTGGACCGCCGGCAGCGTCGCCCTCACCGACGACGACAACAACACCGCGCTGTTCAACGCGACCGGCCTCAAGCCGGGCTCGACCGGAGCGAACTGCATCACGGTCACCTCGACCGGCTCGCTGCCCTCGACCGTGAAGCTGTACGGCACCAACGCCTCGGCCACGAAGGCCCTCGACGCGAACATGACCCTCACGGTCGAGCAGGGCACCGGCGGCGGCTTCGGCTCCTGCACCGGCTTCACCCCCGCCACCACGAGCGGCACCCTCTACAGCGGCCTGCTCAGCAACTTCACCGCGGCGAACTTCGCCAGCGGCCTCGGCACGTGGGCCCCGATCGGCACCGCGTCGGAGTCGCGCGTCTACCGCTTCACCTACACGGTCTCGAGCACCGCCCCGAACTCCGTGCAGGGCGGCACCGCGGCCCTCGGCTTCACCTGGGAGGCCCAGGAACAGCTGAGCGGGCCCGACGGGAGCGTGACCGAACGCTCCCCGTCCTCTGCATCCGGCGACGACCGGGACCGCACCCGACGCGGACCCGTCCGTCATCCCTCCAGAACGCGCCCCCCGGTCGAAGGCAGTCATGACGAGCATCACAGTGCACGGTGGTCCCACACCGCACGAAGTGGTCCGTGACGCCGTCGACTGGGGCGCGTCGTCGTCGCCACCCTCGCCCGCGGGGTCGTCGCCACGCTGCTCGGGCTCGCGTTGTGGGCCGCCGCACCCGCGGTGATCGGCTGGCAGCCGACGACGGTGATGACCGGCTCGATGGAGCCCCGGCTCGCCCCCGGGGACGTCGTGGTCTCGCGTCCGGTGTCGGCCGGCGAGGTCCGGATGGGCAAGATCCTGCTCGCCGACGACCCGGACCAGCCCGGGCACCTCCGCATGCACCGCTACGTCGAGGACGGCCCCGGAGGCACCCTCGTCACGAAGGGCGACGCGAACCCGCAGCAGGACTCCACCCCGCTCGAGCGCTCCGCCGTGCACGGGGTCGCGTTCCTGCGGGTGCCGTTCGTCGGGACCCCGATCACGTGGGTCCGCATCGGGCCAGTGGGTGCCGGTCGGCATGCTCGTGCTCGCGCTGGTCGCGGTCCTCGCGCTCTGCACGATCGACGGGTCGCTCCGGCGGTTCGCCGAGGCGGCCGGCCGGTCCTGGCGGCTCGTCCGGTTCCGGTTCCGCTGGCTCGTCGGGTGACGGTGACGGGGACGGTGCGGACGACGGCCTGGAGGCGCGGACGGCGCCGCGACGCGCCTCCAGGCCGACCCCGCGCCCGTCCAGAGCCGCCGTGTCCTGCGTCGGCACGCCTGTCGCGTGCGTCGGCTGCGCCGACTCGGCGGTGCCGCCCTCGTCCTCGTGGTCGCCGGCGGTGCCGGCATGGCCGCTGCCGGCCCAGGCGGTCGCCGCACCGTGGTCGAGGACCACCACCACCGCCACGACGTTCGCCGCCGGCACCGCGACCCCGGCGACGGCGCTGACCTGCACGCCCAACGGGGACGGCTCCGTGAACATCGGCTTCGCCTACGGCGGTCCGGCCGCCACCTCGTTCTCCGTCCTCAACACGAACGCCGGCACGATCGCGGCGACCGGCCCCACGGGCAGCACCGCGCCGATCCGCGTCACGGGTCAGGGCATCCTGTCGCTCGGCGCCGTCGACGGTGAAGATCCGGACGAACTGGGCCGGGTCCTGGTACGTCGACAGCACCGTGACGGCCCGCATCCAGACAGCGCTCGTCGGCACGAACCTCAGCTGCGCGAACTGACCCGGCCGGTTCTCCACAGGGTGCCGCGGGGCACCCCGGGACTGTCCCCGGCCGGCGCTACCGTGACGGCATGCGCATCCTGCACACCGGCGACTGGCACCTCGGCCGCACACTGCTGGGTGCCGACCTGCTCGACCACCAGCAGGCGTTCCTCGACTGGCTCGTCGGCCAGGTGCACGAGCGCGCGATCGACCTCGTCGTCATCGCCGGCGACGTCTACGACCGCGCCATCCCGCCGGTCGACGCCGTCCGCATGCTGTCCCACGCGCTCGAACGACTCGCCCGCACCAGCACGGTCGTGCTCACCCCGGGCAACCACGACTCCGCCGCACGACTCGGCTTCGGCGCCGGGGTGATGGGCACCCGCGTCCGGATCCTGGCCGAACCCGCGGGCATCGGCACCCCGGTCGTCGTCTCCGACGCAGCCGGGCCGGTCGCGGTCTACGGCATCCCGTACCTGCACCCGGACTCCCCCGCTACGCGCTCGCCGCCGTCCCCGACGAGCCCCTCGCGCGGTCCCACCAGGCCGTCGTCGGTGCCGCGATGGACCGTGTCCGCGCCGACCTCGCCCAGCGGGCGGCACGCGCAGCGTCGTCGTAGCGCACGCCTTCGTCGGCGGGACCGAGCCGAGCGACAGTGAGCAGGACATCCGCGTCGGCGGGGTGGATCGGGTGTCCGAGAGCGTGTTCGACGGCGTCGACTACGTGGCGCTCGGCCACCTGCACCGCCCGCAGCGGGTGGGCGCGACCGACCGCATCCGGTACGCCGGGTCACCGCTCGCGTTCTCGTTCGGCGAGCGGAACCAGCAGAAGTCGGTGACCGTGGTCGACCTCGACGCCTCCGGAGGGGTGACCGTCGAACTCGTCCCGGCACCCGTGCCCCGACGGCTGGTCGACGTCCGCGGCAGCATCGACGACATCGAGTCCGGTGCCTTCCGGTCCGCGGCGGACGCCTGGGTCCGGGTGGCCGTGACGGACACCGTGCACCCGGAACGCATGTACGCGCGGGTGAAGGACCACTTCCCGTACGCCCTTCGCGATCACGCACGAGCTCAGCCGACCGCGGCGAACGTGCCGCGGCGCGAGCCGTCACGGCCACGTCCGACCCGGTCGAGGTCGCAGCGGACTTCGTGTCGTTCGCCACGGGCGCCGCGCCGACCGACGACGACCGGGCGATCCTGACCGAGGGCGTACGAGGCAGCAGCCCTGGCGCTGCAGCGCGAGGGGGACCGCTGATGTACCTGCACCGCCTCGACCTCCGCGCGATCGGTCCCTACCCGGACCTCGTGTCGATCGACTTCGCCGCGCTCGCCGCCTCGGGGGTGTTCCTGCTCGAGGGGCCGACCGGTTCCGGCAAGTCGACGATCATCGACGCCGTCGTGTTCGCGCTGTACGGCAAGCTCGCCGGGGCCGACGCCACCGACGACCGGCTGCACAGTCAGCACGCCGACCCCGCCGTCGAGCCCTTCGTCGAGCTCGTCTTCGAGACGGGTGCGGGCGTCTACCGGGTCCGCCGCACGCCGCAGTACGACCGCCCGAAGCAGCGCGGCACCGGCACCGTGAAGCAGCAGGCGTCCGTGCAGCTCTTCCGTCTCGCCGGTCCGGCCGACGTCGCGGGCGAACCGGTGTCGTCCCGCATCCCCGAGGTCGCCGTCGAGATCACCCGCATCGTCGGGCTCGACCGGGCGCAGTTCCTTGCAGACCGTCGTGCTGCCGCAGGGTGAGTTCGCGCGGTTCCTGCGCTCGCCGGGCGAAGAGCGACGAAAGCCCTTGCAGTCGTTGTTCGGCACGCAGGTCTACGACCGCACGGCGGACGAACTCGCCGCCCGTCGCCGCGCCGTGCAGGCCGAGGTCGACGGTGCGGACGCCCGCGTGCGCGACGCCCTCAGCCGGTTCGCCCAGGCGGCCGGCTCGGACGACCCTCGACGAAGCCGCCGTCACCCCGACGGTGGCGGCTCGCGCTGCGGCCGACGCGGCCGAGGCGGCACGGGCAGCAGCTGCAAGCACCGCCACGGCCGCCGCCGCGCACGAGCAGGCGGTCACCGCCCGTGCCGCCGCCCTCGAACGGCGCACTGAGCTCCTCCGACGCCGCTCGGTCCTCGACGCCGGTGCACCCGACGTCGACGCGGCACGCACCCGTCTGGCCCTCGCCGACCGGGCCGCACGCGTGGCCGCGGTCGCGGACGGGCTCGACGCCGCCCGCGTCCGGTCCGCCGAGGCCGCGTCGGCGGCGGATGCCCTGCGCGCCCGGCACCAGGTCAGTGCGACGGGGGACGACCTCGTCCGCCAGCGTGCCACCGTCGCCGAGTCCATCGCCGCGGTCCGACACCTCGTCGCGGTGGAGACCGGGTTCGCCGCCCGCCGCCGCTCGATCACCGACGCCGCGAGCCGCGCCGAACAGCTCGCACGACGATTGGCCGACCTCGACACCGCGCTCGAGGCCCGACCGGCCGAACGGGCACGCATCGTCGAGGACGCCCGCGCCGCCGCCGAGACGGCCGCCGGCGCCGAAGCCGCTCGGACACGAGGTCGAGCGGGTCGGGCGACTCCGCGCCGACCTCGACGCCCGAGCCACTCTCCGAACGGCGCCGTCCGGCTGCCGAGGCCGCCGTCGGGGCGGCCTGGACCACCGCGCACGACCTGGTGCGCGCCGAGCAGCAGCTCCGCGAACGTCGCATCGCCGGCCTCGCCGGGGAACTCGGCGCGGCCCTGCAGACGGGCGACCCCTGCCCGGTGTGCGGCGCCGTCGAGCACCCCGCCGTCGCGCTCCCGCAGGACGACCACCCCACGGCCGAGGCGATCGAGGCCGCCGGCCGGGCCGCACACCGCGCCGAACAGGACCTCTCCGACAGCGCCGCTGCCCTCGCGGTCGACCGAGCGGAGCACGAGCGGCTCGTGCAGGCGCTCGGCGACACCGACGCGGTGACCGTGGACGCCCTCGCTGCCGCTGCCGGTGCCCTGGTCGAGGCAGCCCACACCGCCGCCGTCCGCGTCCGCACCCTCGAACAGCAGCGTGCCGCGCACGACGAGCAGACCCGCACCCTCGAACGGCAGCGCAACGAGGTCGACACCGAGCGGGCGGTCCTGGTGGCCTCGGCCTCGGCGGACACCGAACGGCTCGGTCAGGACACGGCGGCCGTCCAGCAGGCCGTCGACCGCGTCACCGGGCTGCTCGACGACGAACCGGACTCGCTGGGCGCGGGCGTCGCACGGCTCGACGCGCTGGTCGATCGGCTCGACGCCGTGTCCCGGGCGGACGGCCTCGCGGTCGCCGCCTCCGGCGCGGTCCGTGAGCGCCTGGCCGAGGTGGAGCGCGTGCTGGCGGAGCAGGAGTTCGACGACGTCGCGGCCGCCCGTGCCGCGCTCCTCGACCGTGGGCGCTCCGAGGAGCTGCAGCGCGCCGTCGCCACCGCCGATCGCGAGCGCGCCGTGGTGGACGCTGGCCTGGCGGAGCCCGACGTGGTGGCGGCCGCCGGTACCGACGCCGATGCCCTCGACCTCGAGGGGCGCGGGTCGCCCGCGAGCAGTCCGCCCTCGCCGCCGAGCAGGCGACCCGGACGGCGACCTCCGCCGAGGACCGCGCGACGGCATCCGAGCAGTGCGCCATCGAGGTCGCCGACGCCGTGCGCGCACGCGACGACACCTCGGCCCGGAGCCGCGCGCGGTGGTGCGCCTCGCCGACATCGCGGCCGGGCAGCCCTCGGTCAACCCGAGCGGCATCACGCTCGGCACCTACGTGCTCATGCGTCGCTTCGAGGACGTCGTCGCCGCGGCGAACGACCGGTTGCGGGCGATGCTCGCGGGCCGGTTCACCCTCGAGACCTCGGACGAACGCGAGTCGGGTTCACGGCGCGACGCACGGGGCTCGCCCTCGCCGTGCACGACCAGACGACCGACACCCGGCGCGCCTCCCGGCAGCCTCCTCCGGCGGCGGAGACCTTCACGGTGTCGCTCTGCTTCGGCGCTCGGGCTGGCCGACGTGGTGCAGGCCGAGGCCGGTGGCGTGTCACTCGGCACGCTGTTCGTCGACGAGGGGTTCGGCACGCTCGACCCGGAGACCCTCGACGACGTGATCGGGCAGCTCTCGCGCTCCACCGCGGGTGGCCGCCAGGTGGGGATCGTCAGTCACGTCGAGGAGCTCAAGCAGAGGATCCCGGAACGGATCGCGGTGCGGCGGACGCTCGAGGGCGGTTCGCGCGTCACGACCACGGTCTGACGACCACGACCACGACCACGACCACGACCACGACCGCGACCCGCGCCTGGTCAGCGCGCGCGGTCAGCGCGGTCGGTCAGGGGGACGGCGAGACGTCCACGGTGCCGTCGGGCGGCGGCAGGATGTCGGCCGCGACCCACGGGAACACCCACGTGAACAGCACGTACACGATCGCGGCGAGGAGCACGAGCAACTCGAGCACCTTGAGGGCGGTCGGACCGGGCAGGATCCGCCACACGAACGGGAAGATCACTTCGCGGTCTCCGAGAGTTCCTTCGGGGTGCCCTCGGACGCGGGCATCCAGTAGTCGAGCTTGGCGTGCGTGACGTACCGCTCCTTGGCGGACCACATCGGGTGGCACGCGGTGAGGGTCAGCCAGCGGTCGTCGGCGGTGGGCTCCACACCGGGCTTGTTCGGCACCGGGGCGATCGTCTCGATGTGGTCCGGGGTGACGATCTGCGAGTCCGTGACCTTGTACACGTACCAGACGTCGAACTTCGTCTTCGCGTCGGTGACCCGCACGACGACCGAGTCACCCGTCTTCAGCTCGGCGATCTGGTTGAGCGGCTTGCCGTAGGTGACACGGTGTCCGGCGACGGCGAAGTTGCCCTCGGCCCCGGGCATCGCGGTGTCCTGGTAGTGGCCGAGCCCGATGGTGTTGAGGACCTTCTCGGTCGGTGCCCTCACCGATGGGGCGTTTGTAGTCCGTGCCGAAGCGGGGGATCTGCATCGTCCCGAACACGTCGGTGACCGTCGGCGGTTCGGCGAGCACGGGCGCGGGGCCGCGGTGCTCGGTGCCGACGCCGGCGACGGCCTTCTGCTGCCCGAGTCCCTCGACGAGGTGCGTCTGCGCGTTCACGGCGACGACGTCCGTCCACCACGCGGTCCACACCACGTACAGGCCGGTGCCGGCGCCCGCGACGATGAGGAGCTCTGCGATGAGCGACACGATCGCGCCGCTCACGGTCTGCCGCCGACGGGGTGCCCGCCTCGCACGATCGGAGCCGTCACGCGTGGAACGACGCGACGGGAGTGTCTCGTGTGCGGTCACGGGGCTCCTGATCCGGAAGGGGTGGTCGGATAGGTCTATCAGACCACGACGACGACACCGTGACGAGGTTCTCCACAGCACCGTTACCGTGAGGAGATGCAGCACGTCCTCCGCGCCTTCACCCCGGCCGACACCGATGCCGTCATCGCCCTGTGGGAGTCGTGCGGCCTCGTCCGTCCGTGGAACGACCCCCGACGCGACATCGCCCGGAAGCTGACCGTCCAGCCCGAGCTCTTCCTGGTCGCCGAGCCGATGGACCCCGAGGCCGAGCGCGCCGTCGTCGGTGCGGGCATGGCGGGGTTCGACGGGCACCGCGGATGGGTGAACTACCTCGCGGTGCGCCCGGACCTGCAGGGCTCCGGCCTCGGTCGGGCGTTCATGGCGGAGTTCGAGCGGCTGCTCACCGACCTCGGCTGCCCGAAGCTCAACCGCAGGTGCGGGCCGGCAACGAGCAGGTGCTCGGCTTCTACGAGTCGCTCGGCTACGCCCCGGACCACACGGTGTCGCTCGGCAAGCGCCTGATCCCCGACGTCTGACCCGGCCCCGCCCGACCCCGGCGAGCCGAGTTTCGGCGTGAACGACACCTCACGCGCTCCGGAAGCCGAGAAGTGTCGCTCAGCGCGAAACCCGGCCGCGCCCGCGACGGGAGCGGGCCCGAACACCTCCTAGGCAAGCGCCAGCCCCACGGACGCCACGAACGCCAGCACGATGCCGGTCCACTGCACCGCGGTCAACCGCTCCCGCAGCACCACCCCCGCGAGCACCACCGTGCCGATCGGGTACAGCGCGTTGAGCACACTGACGACGGGCAGCGTCACCGGGTCGTCGCGCGAGTGCAGCCGCCAGCCTGGATGAACACGTTCGCCAGCGCGTCCAGCACCCCGCAGGCCACCACCGTGAGCAGCAGACGAGCCGGCCAGCGCGCGGAACCCACCGGACGCACCACCGGTCCTGGAGGCGCGCCAGACCCCGCAGCGTCGGCCGACGTGGCGGAGTCTCCCGCGCCTCCAGGGCGGCCGGCCAGCGCCGTGCCGACCGCCGCCGCACCGAGCAGCACCGCCTGCAGCACCCGCGCGACGACCAGCGGTGCGACGCCGGAGTCCGACGGCGTGAGGTCGTAGGCCAGCACGATGCCACCGAACCCGCACCCGGCGACCGCCGCGGTGACCAGGCCGCGCGCCGTGACCCGCGCGCCCCGGAGGAGTCCGGGACCGCGGCGACGAGCACGACGGCGACCACGGCGACCACCAGCGCGGCGATCGCGAGTCCGGACAGCGCCGTCCCGCGGACCACCGCGACCAGCACGGGCACGACGGCGGCGAACACGGCGGTGAGGGGTGAGAGCACGCTCATCGGGCCGATCGCCAGCGCACGGTAGAGCAGGAGCACCCCGACCCCACCGGACGCCCCGGCGACGGCACCCCACAGTGTGCCGGTCCAGGTGAAGACGCCGCCCACCACCACGAGCCCGAGCAGCAGCGGCACGATCCCGACGGCGGCGGCGACGGCGGCGACGGTCACCGCGCGGAGACGCCCTTCGATGCCAGCCCGCCGAGGAAGTCGGCGAAGCCGTAGACGAGTGCGCCGGACAGGCCGAGGACGACGGTGAGCACGGCTCCCATCCTGCCCCGCCCGGTAGCCTGCGTGACGTGAGCGTTCCCTACCACCGCCTGCCCCGCGTCGACGCACGCTGGAGGTGGTGGCGCCCGTTCGTGGCGCTCGCCTTCCTGGCGGGCTGGTACCTCGCGTCGCAGGTCCTCATCGCGGTCGCCTACTTCGTCCCGATCGGCGCCACGCAGGGGCCGCAGGGGCTGATGGACCTGCAGAACGACCTGGCGAGCGGCGCGCTCGACCCGACCGACCCGATCGTGCTGTCGATGTCGCTCGTGTCCCTCGTGGTGCTGCTGCCCGGCATCCTGCTCGCGGTGAAGATCGCGCGGATCGGACCGGCCGGCATCCTGTCCTCGACGCGGTTCCGGGTGCGCTGGGCATGGACGGCCTGGTGCCTCCTGCCGACCCTCGTCATCGCCGCGATCATGTTCCTCACGCAGACCTGGGGCATGTTCACGTTCGACGGCGGCTTCGGGTGGGACCACGCCGCGATCGGGCAGTCGACGGTCTCGGTCGGCACGCTGACCCTGACGATCGTGCTGGTCCTGCTGCTCGTGCCGTTCCAGGGCGTGGCGGAGGAGTACATCTTCCGCGGATTCCTCATGCAGACGATCGGCTCGTGGATCCCGTGGCGCATCGTCGGCACGGTCGTCGCCGTCGCGGTGTCGACCGTCGTGTTCGCCCTGCTCCACATCCCGAACGGCTACAACGTCTGGGGCATCCTCGACGTCGGCTCGTTCGGCCTGATCGCGGCGATCATCGTCCTGCGCACCGGCGGCATGGAGGCCACCGTCCTGCAGCACGCCTTCAACAACATCATGATCTTCGTGCTGCAGGCGCCGGGGTGGTCGAAGATCGACCTCGACTCGTCGAACGGGACGGTCTGGGGTTGGCTGATCACCCTCGGCACCTTCGCTCCTCTACTGGGGCATGGTGGAACTGCTGGCTCGGTGGCGGGGCCTCGACCGGCGGTTCGCCGGGCACGAGGCACCCCGCTTCCGCGGTGGCCCCGGCCTGGGCGGGCGGGCGACAGTGGCTCCGGCCTGGAGGCACGGGCTGGGCCACCGCACCGGCCCGCCCCGACGACGTGGCCGGCTCCGGCGACCGCGCGGACGCTGTGGACAACGCCGTGGGTGTCGCCGGTCGGCCGTAGGCTCGTGGCATGAGCACCACGCCCGCGCCCGTCGCCGTGCCCGATGCGGGCGCCTCTGTGTCCGTCGGTGCTGGGCCCGCTGATGCTGGGCCCGCCAGTGCTGGGCCCGCCAGCGCTGCGTCCGTCGGTGCCGGGTCGCCGGCGCGTGCCGCTGCGCTCGAGGTGCTCCGGAGCGTCTGGGGCTACGACGACTTCCGCGGCGAGCAGGCCGCGATCATCGACCAGGTCGTGTCCGGCGGTGACGCCCTCGTCCTGATGCCCACCGGTGGCGGCAAGTCGCTGTGCTACCAGGTGCCGTCACTCGTCCGCGACGGCGTCGGGGTCGTCGTGTCGCCGCTCATCGCCCTCATGCAGGACCAGGTCGACGCCCTCGCGGCGAATGGTGTGAAGGCCGCGTTCCTCAACTCCACGCAGGGCGCAGACGAACGCGCCCGCGTCGAGCGCGCGGTGGTCTCGGGCGAGGTCGACATGCTCTACCTCGCGCCCGAACGACTGCGGCTCGAGTCCACAGCGCGCCCTGCTCGACCGCGCGCGGATCGCCCTGTTCGCCATCGACGAGGCCCACTGCGTCGCGCGCGGGGCCACGACTTCCGCCCGGACTACCTCGAGCTGAGCGTCCTGCACGAGCGCTGGCCGACCGTGCCGCGCATCGCGCTGACCGCCACCGCGACGCCGCAGACCCACCGCGAGATCTCGGCACGGCTCGGCCTCGACGACGCCGCGCACTTCGTCGCCGACTTCGACCGGCCGAACATCCAGTACCGCATCGAGCCGAAGACCGGCGCGCAGCAGCAGCTCCTCACCTTCATCCGCACCGAGCACAGCGGCGACGCGGGCATCGTCTACTGCCTGTCCTCGCAACTCGGTCGAGCGCACCGCGACCGCCCTCGCCGAGCAGGGACGCGGCGCTGCCGTACCACGCCGGTCTCGACGCCAAGGTGCGGGAGCGCAACCAGTCGACCTTCCTGCGCGAGGACGGCGTCGCATGGTCGCCACGATCGCCTTCGGCATGGGCATCGACAAGCCGGACGTCCGGTTCGGCGCACTCCCGACCTGCCGAAGTCGGTGGAGGGCTACTACCAAGAGACCGGTCGTGCCGGGCGTGACGGGCTGCCCTCGACGGCGTGGCTCGCCTACGGCCTGAACGACGTCGCAGCAGCAGCGCCGGATGATCGACCAGTCCGAGGGCGACGCCGCGCACCGCCGGCAGCTCAGCGCCCTACCTCGACGCCATGCTCGCCCTGTGCGAGACGATCGAGTGCCGCCGCGTCCGGTTGCTCGCCTACTTCGGGCAGGAGTCGACGGCGTGCGGCAACTGCGACACGTGCATCGCCCCGCCCGAGTCGTGGGACGGCACCGTGCCGGCGCAGAAGCTCCTCTCCACCGTCGTCCGGCTCGACCGTGAGCGCGGGCAGCGGTACGGCGTCTCGCACCTCGTCGACATCCTGGTCGGCAAGCCGCTCGCCGCGCGTGCAGGAGCTCCGCCACGAGTCCCTCGCGACCTTCGGCATCGGCAACGACCTGGGCGAGGCCGAGCGGGTGCGGTCGCGCGGCAGCTGCTGGCGCAGGGGTACGCCGCGGTGTCCGGCGACGGGTTCGGCACGATCGTCCTGAGCCCGACGAGCGCGGACGTCCTCGGCGGCAAGGTCACGGTGCGGATGCGCCGCGACCCGGTGAAGGCGCCCCGCGGCAGCCGCACGCGGCGAGCGGTCGTGACGGACATGCCACAAGAGGGCCGCCGGGCTCTTCGAGGCACTCTCGAGCGTGGCGGGGCGGCCCAGGCCCGCGAACAGGGCGTCCCCGCGTACGTGGTCTTCAACGATGCGACGTTGCGCGGCATCGCGGCGGTGAAGCCGGCGGACGAGGACCAGCTCGCCGAGATCTCCGGCGTCGGCGGAGCGAAGCTCGAGCGGTACGGCCGGGCCGTGCTCGACGTGGTCGCCGCCGCGGACTGAGCGACACATTCCCGAACGGGCATGCGGCCGTGGCGTCACTACACTCGGAGACTCCCGTCACGAGGAGGCCCGGTGTCCGGATCGACGAAGTTCACCACCACGCTCAGCCGCGCGGTGGTGACCCCGCTGGCGCGCCATGCTGTGGCGTCCGCGGATCATCGGTCGGAAGAACGTGCCCAAGCGCGGCCCGGTGATCCTGGCGAGCAACCACCGCTCGTTCATCGACTCCCCGGCGATCACGCTGATGGCACCCCGGAAGGTCTCGTTCCTGGCGAAGCAGGAGTACTTCACCGGCACGGGCCTCGCGGTGCCGTGTCCCGTGCGTTCTTCGGCGGCATCGGTGCCATCGGCGTCGAACGCGGTGCGGGTTCGGCGGCGCAGCACGCGCTCGACCTCGGGCTCGAACGGCTCGAGGCTGGGGAGGCCTTCGCGATCTACCCCGAGGGCACCCGCTCGCTCGACGGCCGCATCTACAAGGGCCGCACGGGCGTGGCCTGGCTCGCCCTGACGAGTGGCGCTCCGGTGGTGCCGGTCGCGCTGACCGGCACCGAGGACGTGCAGCCCGTGGGGTCGCGCATCCCGAAGCTCGCGAAGGTGACGATCGAGTTCGGGAAGCCGCTCGACCTGTCGTCCTTCGGCGAGGCGTCCTCCGGCCGTGCCCGACGCCACGCGACCGACGCGGTGATGGCCGCGATCCAGGAGCTCAGCGGGCAGGAACCCGCGAACGCGTACAACAACCCGCCGGCGACGATCGTGGAGCGCGTGCGGCAGGCGCTCCGGCGCGACGACCCGACCGAGGCCGTCCAACCCGACTGATCATCGAGTATCTCCACGGACGCTATTGCACATTTGAAATATCGGTGTTAATGAGGGCGTGCCCAGGGCACACTCCACCGCGGTCCGGCCGAGAACGGATCGCCTCACACTGATCGGCAGGTCCGCAGCATGTCCTCCACCCCGCTCTTCGACTCCATCGCCCGCCGCACCACGGGGACGGCAGCCACGCAGGCCGCCTCGGCCCCCGTCCTGACCGGCGCCGTGTCCCTCCCCACCACGGCCCGCGCGAGCTTCACCCCCGCTCCCACCTCGCCGATGTCGGGGGGGCGCCCCGGTCCGCTCGCGTGACTCGATGCTCGTCCCCGCGGCCCTCGTCGCCGCCATCGAGGAGATCCCGGTCCGGGTCGCCGCCGCTGCCGATGCGGGGCACGCCGTCCGTGCGGAGCAGCTCGTCCTCGTCGAGGCCGTCGCCGACGCGATCACCCGCGCCGTCGTCGACGCTGTCGTGACCGAGCTCGAGCAGATCACCCGCGACGGCGTCGTCCGCGCCTGACCCGCGGTCCGCGCTCCCGATGACCACGACCGACCTCCCGCCGATGCGTCCACGCGGAGCCGCCCGGCACGCGGCGGACCTCGAGGCGGCAGCCGCGGCCGAGGGCCACCAGACGCGTCGAGCCCGCCGGGCGGCCGAGTCCGGGGCGTCGGAGGTGAGACGCCGGCGGGCCGGACGTCACGACGCGGCCCGTCACGACCACGCGCCGCGTTCCCACGTCACCGCGCGTCCCCACGAAGCCGAGCGTCACCACCAGACCACCGGGGCGGCGGCGACCACTCCCGCCGCCTCGGTCACCACCGCTCCCGGACCGACCACCGACCGGGCGCGAGTCGACCCACCCAGGGTGAGCCGCGCCTCCAGGCCCGCGGCCGACTCCCTGGCCCGCTCCGTGACCCAGGCGATCACCCTCCCGCTGCGGTCGATCGGGCACGCGGTCGCCTCGGCCAGGGCGGTCCCGGTCACGGCGACCGCGGTGGCCGTGTGCCTCTTCGTCACGGTCGCGACCCCGCAGTCGGCGCTGGCGGCGCCACCCCAGGCGGCCGTCCCCGCGCTCGACGCACAGCGCTACAGCGTCGCCGCGGGTGACACGATCCCCGTCCTCCGCGACGCGTTCGCGATCGGCGGGGTCCCGATCCGGATCCCCGGTGCACCACCGCCGTCGACCGGCGGGGCAGCGCCGTCCGTCCGTCCGGTCGCCGGAGCGATCCCGGCGGCGGGTGGGTTCGGCTCCCGGTGGGTCCGCGGCTGTGCGTCCTGCTCGACGAACCACCAGGGGCTCGACTTCGCCGCTCCCACCGGTACCGCCGTCGTCGCGGCGATGTCCGGCCGCGTGGTGTCCGCCGGCGTGTTCGGTGGCTACGGCAACCAGATCCTGCTGCAGCACGCCGACGGATCGCAGACGCGGTACGGTCACCTGTCGCAGATCGGCGTCGGCGTCGGGCAGTCGGTCGCGGCCGGCGAGCGGATCGGCGCGGTGGGCAACACCGGCGTCTCGACCGGCTCGCACCTGCACTTCGAGGTCATCGTCGGCGGGACCCCGGTCGACCCGGCAGTGTGGCTCCGGAGCCGCGGCCTGCTCTGACATCGGGGCCTGCTCCGAACCTCGAGCGCGTAGCGTCGACCGGAGGGCGGCACGGTGTCGCTCGAGGACGGAGACGCACGTGCGGGTGACGGTACTGGGGACGGGCACGATGGGCGCCGGAGTGGCGGGGTCGCTGCTCCGCGAGGGACACGAGGTGACGGTCTGGAACCGGACCGCCGACAAGGCCGCACCCCTGGCGGAGCGGGGAGCCACCGTCGCCACCGACCCGGCGGCAGCGGTCGCCGACGCCGAGGTCGTCCTGCTCACCCTGTTCGACACCGACGCCGTGCTCGACGTGCTCGAGAGCGCCGCCGGCGACGCCCCGACGGACACCGTGTGGGTGCAGGCCTCGACCATCGGGGTCGCCGGTACCGAGACGATCGTGCAGCTCGCCGGCAAGTACGGCATCACGCTCGTCGAGGCGATGATGCTCGGCACGAAGGCCCCCGCCGAGCAGGGGAAGCTGACGATGCTCGCGGCCGGCCCCGCCGACGTGCTCGACCGCATCGACCCCGTCCTCGACGCCATCGGTGCGAAGACGGTGCGCGCGGGCGACGAGGTCGGTGCAGGGACCGCGCTCAAGCTCGCCGCGAACGCCTGGATCGCCTCGATCACCGCCGCCACCGGGCAGTCGCTCGCGGTCGCCCGGTCGCTCGGGCTCGACCCGGCGCTCTTCCTCGAGGCCATCGCGGGCGGCGCCAGCGACTCCGCCTACGCGCACACCAAGGGGAAGTCGATGATCGCGGGGGAGTTCCCGGCGCAGTTCGCGCTCGACGGTCTGCGGAAGGACATCGGCCTCATCACCGATGCCGCACGGACCTCCGGCGTCTCCACCGTGCTGCTCGACGCCCTCGGCCGGGTCTACGCGGACGCCAGCGCAGCGGGCCACGGTGGCGACGACATCGCCGCGGTCGGAACCGCGTTCGACCCGCGCTGACCGGCGCGACCCCGCGCTAGCCCCGGCGGAAGAACCGTCGGACGGCGTTCGTCAGCCGTCCGACGGTCTCGTCGTTCATGGTGTTCGCGAGGTCGAACGCCTCACGCGCCGGGTCCGATCCGTTCCGGATGCGCCGGAGTGCCGCGTCGGCGCGGGCGCGGGCGTCGAGCTCCGCGAGGGGCATGTCGTCCTCGGGGTCGTGCGGCGCGGGCGTCGGACCGTGCGAGCCCGTTTCTGCCATGGGAGCAGGTTACGCGGAGCGCCCGCGGACGGAGTCCACGTCGTCGACCACGCGGGCCATCTGGTCGAGGAACGCGACGATGACCGCCATCTCGGCGTCCGACAGGTGTTCGGTGGCCTCGATCGCGCGGGAGTCCAGCTGGCCGAGCACGCGCATGACGTCGCGCATCGACGCCCCCGTGGCGGTGAGGATCACGCCACGACGGTCGTTCGGGTCGGCGTGCCGCACGACGTGGCCGCTGCGGACGAGCCGGTCGACGAGCGCCGAGGTCGACGCCGCGGTGATCTCGAGCTGCTCGGCGAGGTCCTTTGCGTTGACGGTGCGGTCGGCCTTCTCGGCGTCGAGGAGGACCCGGAGCGCCAGCAGGGCGTTCTCGCCGATGCCGAGCGCTTCACGGGCACGCCGCTGCGCGGAGCTCTCGGCGGTCCGGTACCTGCGGAGCGCGTTGAGCACGTCCACCGCGTCGACCCTGGAGTCATCGCCGTACCAGAATCCCGCGGCACTCGTCGTCACCTCGGAAGTCATGACGACAATGCTAGACGCTCTAGTTAGTTTGTCTAGCGAGTGCGCCGATCGGCCGACTGCAACACCCGTGACGCGGGGACGAAACACCCCGGCAACGACCGGTCAGTAGGTTCACGACATGCAGGAGCCGACGTGCTGAGCCGACTCGCGGGGAGCGTCTTCCACGTCGGGAACGCCGTCGAACGCACCGACGTCGTCGCCAGGATGCTCGACGTCTACGTCGCACGGGGCGATCCGGCCGGGGTCGACCAGGACCGGGCGGTGGCCGCGGAGCTCCGGTCGGTCGTCGGTGCGGCCGGTCCGGCGAACGACCCGGACCGTGCGTCGACCGTCGACTCGCTCGCCCTCGACCGGCACGAACCCGCCTCGATCGCGTCGGCCGTGGCGGTGGCCCGGGACAACGCCCGCCGTGCGCGCGACGTCGTCTCCACCGAGCTGTGGGACTGCCTCAACGTCACCCGGTCGCGCATGCCGCGGAAGGTCTCGACCGATCGGGCGCACGAGTTCCTCGGGTGGGTCCGCGAGCGCAGCGCCCTCGCCATCGGCGTGGTCGAGGCGGACGCCAGCCGCGACGAGGTCTGGGAGTTCTTCACCCTCGGCCGGTCCCTTGCAGCGGTGTGCGGCGACGGCGCGGCTGGTCGCCTCCGGGCTGCTCGACCCGGAGTCCGGATCGTCGTGGGCCACTGCGCTCCGTGCCTGCGGTGCCGGTGAGGCCTTCCACCGCGGTCGCGACCACCACACACTCGGCCCCGAGGACGCGGCCGCGTTCCTGCTCCTCGACGAGCACAGCCCGCGGTCCCTCCGGTTCCTCGCGCGGCGGACCGACGAGTGCCTCGCCGACGTCGCCCCGTCCTGCATCGAGGACGAGGTGGGCGCCTTCGCCGAGACCCGGCGGGACCTCGAGTCAGTGTCGGTGGACACCGCGCTGTTGGTCGCACGGACGGCGGGGCAGCGCCTCGCGGTCGCTGCCGACCGGGTCGCCGCCGCACTCGACGAACGCGTCTTCGCGGCAGCGGAGCCGGCCCGGTAGGTCCGTCCCGCCGGGTGCCGGGTGCCGGGTGCCGGGTGCCGGCTGCCGGTCCACGAGTGCGGCAGACCGACAGTTCGCCGGGCCGGTCAGCCGTCATGGTCGCGATCGCGACAGATGCGCGCGAACGTCCGGCGGCCATCTGCCGCTTTCGTGCTGGGGGGCGGGGCGGGGCGACGGCAGGCTGCGGGCGGGCGGGTCCCGGACTGGAGGCGCGGGGCGGGGCCGCCACGTGCCTCCAGGCCGTCGGTGGGTCGGGTCAGACGGCGCTGGACCGGTCGGCGACCGCCTCGTCGCGTTCCAGGTCGTGCCGTACCGCGGCGCGCGAGGCGCGCGTCCCGACCACGGGCACGGCGTGCGTGATCGCCAGGTGCAGGCGGGTGTCGGCGTCGTACCGGACCCGGAAGCGCTCCCACCGGATGAGCCAGACGAGCGCGATCGCGAGCGCCACGAACCCGGAGGCGGCACCGACCGCGATGGCCCAACGCGGACCCCAGGCGTCGGCGACCGCGCCGACGATCGGCGCGCCGATCGGGGTGCCGCCGGCGAAGATCGCCATGTAGAGCGCCATCACCCGGCCGCGCATCGCGGGCGCCGTCGTCGTCTGCACGAGGGCGTTCGCCGTCGTCATGAAGGTGAGCGAGGCGAGGCCGACGAACACCAGCACGAACGCGAAGGTCCAGTACGTCGGCGCCAGGGCGGCGGCGACGCAGGCGATGCCGAACCCGGCCGACGCGATCACGAGGGTGCGCATCCGCGGGCGGTCCCGTCGTGCCGACAGGAGCGCCCCGGCGACCGAGCCGATCGCCATCACGGAGTTGAGCAGGCCGAACTCCCCGGCGCCCTTGTGGAACTCCACCCGCGCCATCGTCGAGGTGAAGATCGGGAAGTTCACGCCGAACGTGCCGACGACGAAGATCATGCAGAGCACGACGATGATGTCCGGCCGGGTCCGCACGTACTGGAAGCCGGCGATGATCTGGCCCTTGCCCCGCTTCGCCCGGATGCGTTCGGCGAGCTGAGCGGGGTCGACGAAGCGCAGCGCGATGAGGACGGCCAGGAACGAGCCGGCGTTGATGACGAACACCCACCCGGAGCCGATCGCGGCGATGAGCACGCCGGCGACCGCGGGGCCGATGAGTCGCGCAGCGTTGAACGAGGCGGAGTTGAGCGCCACGGCGTTGGCGACGTGCTCGCCCTGCACGACGTCGGACACGAACGCCTGCCGGATCGGGGTGTCGAACGCGGCGACGATGCCGAGCGCGAGGGCGAACCCGTAGAGCGACCACAGCGTCGCGGTGTCGGTGAGCACCATGACGCCGAGGCCCAGCCCGAGGGCACCCATGAGGCCCTGCGTCAGCATGAGCATCTTCCGCCGGTCGAAGCGGTCGGCGGCGAGGCCGGTCAGGGGGAGGAGCAGCAGCTGCGGTCCGAACTGCAGCGCCATCGTGATGCCGACCGCGATCGCGTCGTTGTCGGAGAGCTTGGTTAGGACGATCCAGTCCTGGGCGGTGCGCTGCATCCAGGTGCCGACGTTGGAGACGAGGGCTCCCGCGAACCAGATGCGGTAGTTGTGGGTGGACAGGGAGCGGAACATGGCTGTCACTGCTGGGCCAGCCTCCTCATGATCTCGGTGGCGTCGGCCAGGGTCTGGCGCTCGGCCTCGGTGAGGTCGGCGAGGCGCGGGGTGAGCCAGCCGTCACGGCGGCGGCGGGTCTCCTCGACGAAGGAGGCCCCGGCGGGGGTGGCGCAGAGCAGGACCTTGCGCCGGTCGTCGCCGTGGCCGTCCTTCGACACGAGCCCGCGCTCGACGAGCACCGCGATCGTCTTCGTCATCGACGGCGGCGTCACGCCGTCCTGCCGGCTGAGGTCGGCGAGCGACATCGCGCCGTCGCGGTGCAGCCGGGCGAGGGCGGAGAACTGTGCGTCGGTGACCGTCGTGTCGGCCTTCTGCGCGCGGAGTGTCCGGGACAGCCGGTTCACGGCGATGCGGAGGTCGGTGGCGTCGGTCACAGGTCGTTAGCCTACCTCATTAGTTCAGCGAACGAACTGGTTCGCGGGTGTACGCTTCGGGTAGACAACAGGTGTTGCCAAGAGAGAAGGAGAACATGTCCGAGTTCGAGGGCAAGGTCGCGATCGTCACCGGCGGTGGCAGCGGCATCGGTGAGTCCATCGCGAAGGAGCTCGCCGCGGCGGGCGCGAAGGTCGTCGCCACCGACATCAAGCTCGACGCCGCACAGCGCGTCGCGTCCGAGATCGAGGCCGCCGGCGGCACCGCCAGCGCGTTCGAGGCCAACTCCGCCGTCGCGGGTGACAACGAGCGCATGGTGCAGTTCGCAGTCGACACGTACGGTGCGCTCCACCTCGCCGTGAACAACGCCGGCATCGGTGCTGCCCCGCAGCCGATCGGCGAGTACGACGTCGCCGCCTGGGACCGCGTGCGCGCGGTCGACCTCGACGGCGTGTTCTACGGCCTGCGCTACGAGATCCCGGCGATGCTCGCCTCCGGCGGCGGCGCGATCGTCAACATGTCGTCCGTGCTCGGCTCGGTCGGCATCGCCGAGAACGCGGCGTACGTCGCCTCGAAGCACGCACTCGTCGGGCTGACCAAGGTCGCCGCGCTCGAGTACACGGCGCAGGGCGTCCGCACGAACGCCGTCGGCCCGGGCTTCATCGACACCCCGCTCGTCCGGGCCTCGCTGTCACCCGAGGCCCTGTCGGCGCTCGAGGCCGAGCACGCCGCGAAGCGCCTCGGCACCGATGCCGAGGTCGCCGCGCTCGTGCTGTTCCTGCTGAGCGACAAGGCGTCCTTCATCAGCGGCAGCTACCACCTGGTCGACGGCGGCTACAGCGCGCACTGACGCGCGTACCCGGTCGAATCGGGCGTACCTGGTGGAAACGGGCGTACCTGGTCAGAACTCTTGACCGGGTACGCCCGTTCCCGCTTCCCACCGCAAGTGTGATGGGAAGGAACGCCCTAGTGGAACTGCGGGATCGTGAGCCAGATCCCGACGAGCACCGCGGCGACGCACACCGCGAAGCACACCACCGCGCCGGCGAGCGCGATCGGCGGCGTGTGCCCCGACCGAGCGGACTCCTGCGCGTACTGCGTGTGGTCACCGCCCGCGTCCGTCGGCTGTCCGGTGCCGAGCAGCCGCAGGCCGAGCGTGTAGACGAGCACCACGCCGACCGCGGCGACGAACCCGACGCCCGCCACGGTGGCGATGCTGGTGAAGTCGATGTCCATGCGTGTGCCCCTCAGGCCTGCGCCGGCGCGACGGCCGGGTCCTCGTCGTGGGAGTCGCGGGAACCGCCGGAGTCCCGGGAACCGTCCGCGTCGTCCTCGCGCACGTCGTCGGCGTTGATCGGCTTCCGCCGGGCGAGGACGAAGAACGCCAGGCCGGCCGCGAGCGCGAGCACGGCGACGATCACCAGGCCGAACGTCGACGTCGCGGCGAGGGCCGTGGCGAGTGCCCCGACCACCGCGGCCGCCGGCAGCGTGATCACCCACGCGACGACGATCCGGCCGACGACCGACCAGTGCACGTCGGCGAGCTTCTTGCCCAGGCCGGAGCCGATCACGGAGCCGCTCGTGACGTGCGTCGTCGAGAGCGCGAACCCGAGGTGGGACGACACGAGGATCGTCGCCGCCGAGCTCGTCTCCGCCGCGAAGCCCTGCGGGGACTGCACGTCGGAGATCTTCTTGCCGACGGTCTGCATGATCCGCCAGCCGCCCGTGTAGGTGCCGAGGCCGATCGCCAGGCCGCAGGCCAGGATCACCCAGAGCGCCGGGCCGGTGCCCGCCGACTGGTAGTTCGCGGCGATCAGGGTCAGCGTGATCACGCCCATCGTCTTCTGCGCGTCGTTCGTGCCGTGCGCGAGCGACACCAGGGACGCGGAGATCGTCTGGCCGTGCCGGAAGCCCGTCGCCGCACCGTGCGTGGTCGCGTTCTTCGTGAGCGTGTACGCCAGGTAGGTCGCGACGAGGGCGATCACCCCGGCGATGACGGGGGAGAGCAGCGCCGGCAGCACGACCTTCGACACCACCGTGGTCCAGTCGACCGAGTGCAGCCCGGCGCCGATGATCGACGCCCCGATGAGGCCGCCGAACAGTGCGTGGGTCGACGACGACGGCAGGCCGAAGTACCACGTGGCGAGGTTCCAGAGCACGGCGCCGACGAGCCCCGCGAAGATCATCGTCGGGGAGATGTGGACGCCGTCCTGCCCCTCGCGGATGATCCCCTGGGACACGGTCTTGGCGACCTCGGTGGAGAGGAAGGCGCCGACCACGTTGAGGACGGCGGAGATGAGCACGGCGGTGCGGGGCTTGAGGGCACCCGTGGCGACCGAGGTGGCCATGGCGTTCGCGGTGTCGTGGAAGCCGTTCGTGAAGTCGAACACGAGGGCCACCACGATCACCAGCACGACGGTGACGAGGACGTCCATGCCGGGGACGGTAGGCCCGCCCCGCACCGGCTGCGTGAACGCCGGGTGAACAGGCTGGACCGGTCCCTGATCTGGGAGGATCAACAGGTGCCCACCTTCTCCGCAGCGCGAGGCGACGCCTCGTTCACCGACGCCCACGGTGTCGAGATCGTCTACTCCACCTGGCGGGCGGCGCGGCCGAAGGGCATCGTGCAGATCGCACACGGTGTGGGGGAGCACGGGCTCCGCTACGAGCCCCTCGCGCAGGACCTCGTCCGCGCCGGGTACACCGTCCACGTCAACGACCACCGCGGGCACGGTCGGACCGGCCTCGGGCAGTGGGAGGGCGACCACGCCAAGCTCGGTCGGCTCGGCCCCGGTGGCCTCCGCGCCGCGATCGCTGCAGTCGAGCAGATGACCGCGGTCGCGAAGGAGGACACCCCGGGTGTCCCCCTCGTGCTCCTCGGGCACTCGTGGGGCTCGCTCATGGCCCAGCGGATCGTGAACACCTCGTCCGGGTCGTACGACGGCGTGGTGCTCTCCGCCAGCGCGTACCGGCTGCCCGGGTGGATGAACAGCGGCGACCTCAACGCCCGGCACGCGGGGTCCGGTCCGTCGAGGTTCGAGTGGCTCACCCGTGACCGGAAGGTCATCGACGCGATGTCGGTCGACCCGCTGGCGGTCGAGGCGGACGTCATCGGCCTGTTCGGCCTGGCGGACACGCTGCGACTGCTCGGGGTGCCGCGACGGGGCATCCCGCACGACCTGCCGATGCTGCTGCAGGTCGGCTCCGACGACACGCTCGGCGGGCCGCGCTCCGTGGAGCGGCTGGCGCAGGCGTACCGGCGGCGGGGTCGGCTCTCGGACGTGACGGTGCAGGTGTACGAGGGTGCGCGGCACGAGGTCTACAACGAGACCAACCGCGACGAGGTCGTCGCCGACCTGGTCGCGTGGCTCGACCGGGCGACGGCCCGCTGACGCCGACGCGACCGGCGGCGGTCTGCAGGTGCGACCCACCGGGCCTGGAGGCGCGTGGCGGCGCCGCCACGCGCCTCCAGGCCCGCGGTTGCCGGGCCCACCGCCGGACCGTCACCCGCCCGGAATAGGGTTGCGTCATGCACGGTGAGTACAAGGTCCCCGGGGGCAAGCTGGTCGTCGTCGACCTCGAGGTCGTCGACGGCGTCATCCACGAGTTCCGTCTGGCGGGGGACTTCTTCCTCGAGCCCGACGACGCGCTCCCGCTCATCGACCAGGCGGTGAACGGCCTGCCGGCGACCACCGACGCCGCCGGCATCGCCACGGCCGTCCGGGCCGCCCTGCCGGAGGACGCCGTGCTCCTCGGCTTCACCCCCGAGTCCGTCGGCGTCGCCGTCCGCCGGGCGTTGTCCCGCGCCAGCACGTGGCAGGAGTACGACTGGGAGATCGTCCACGAGGGGCCGATCAGCCCGAACGAGCACCTCGCCCTCGACCAGGTCCTCACCGAAGAGGTGGGGGCCGGCCGCCGCGGCCCGACCCTGCGCATCTGGGAGTGGGACCAGCCGGCCGTCGTCATCGGGTCCTTCCAGTCGCTCAAGAACGAAGTCGACCCCGAGGGCGCGGCCAAGTACGGCGTCGAGGTCGTCCGCCGGATCTCCGGCGGCGGCGCGATGTTCATGGACGCCGGCGCGATCATCTCGTACTCGCTCTACGTGCCGACCGACCTCGTGCAGGGCATGACCTTCGCCGACTCGTACGCGTACCTCGACGAGTGGGTGATCGAAGCGTTGAAGTCCCTCGGCATCGAGGCGTACTACCAGCCGCTCAACGACATCTCCTCGACGAAGGGGAAGATCGGCGGCGCCGCCCAGAAGCGTCTCGGCACCGGGTCACTGCTCCACCACGCCACCATGAGCTACGACATGGACGGCGAGAAGATGGTGCAGGTGCTCCGGATCGGCCGCGAGAAGATGAGCGACAAGGGCACCACGAGCGCGGCGAAGCGCGTGGACCCGCTGCGGTCCCAGACCGGGCTGAGCCGTGCCGAGATCATCGAGCGGCTGAAGGGCACCTTCGCGAAGCTCTACGGCGCGCACGAGGGGCACGTGACCCAGGCCGAGCGGGCCCGGGCGCAGGAGCTCGTACGGACGAAGTTCGCGACGCAGGAGTGGCTCGAGCGCGTTCCCTGATCACGCGTCCCGGGGCTGTCCTCGTCGTCGTCCTCCTCGGGTGACCGGAGGGTCAGGTCGAGCCGGCCCTGCATCGGACCCGGGGCGAACGTGGTGTGCGCGAGCGGCGCGACGGCCACGTAGGACCCCGAGTAGGTGACCTCGTCGTCGGGGTCCTCGTCGTCCTCGGCGTCGTCCTCGTCGCCCGACCGGGTGCCGAGCAGCTTCCGCGTCAGCGCCGACCGCTCGGTGAGCAGGGAGTCGAGCGCCGCACGGAGATCGAGGTCCGACGGCTCGGCGTCACGCAGGGCAGCGCCGAGGACGCTCCGACGCATGAGCTCCTTCGCGAACGACCCGGTGGTGCCCTCAGCCCGCTCGGCCGCCTCGGACAGGGCCTCGTCGGAGAACGGCAGCGCAGCGGCGTACCGACGGAACAGCCGGACCCGCTCGGGCAGTTCGGGCAACGGGATCTCGACGGCCAGGTCCACCCGACCCGGACGGTCGGCGAGGGCGCGTTCGAGCACGGAGACCCGGTTCGTCGTCATCACGAACGCCACGTCGGCGTCGCCGTCGAGCCCGTCGAGGGCGTCGAGCACCTCGAACAGGAGCGGCTGCGGGAGCTGTGGCGCTCCATCGCCACGAGGTCGATGTCCTCGAGGACGACGATCGACGGCTGGAACGTCCGCGCGATCTCGGCCGCGGAGCCGATCGCCCGGATGCTCGACCCGGTGAGCAGGATGGCGGTCACACCGGGCGTCCGCGCCAGCAGGTGCCGGATGGTGAGCGTCTTCCCGGTGCCGGGCGGCCCGTAGAGCAGGACGCCGCGCTTGAGGTGCTGCCCGGCGGCGAGGAGTGCCTCGCGCTGTTCGCCGATCCCGACGACGTGGTCGACCACCTCGTCGAGCACGCCGTCGCCGAGCACGACGTCGTCGGCGGTGACCTCGGGGCGTCGGAGGAACGTCGCGCCGGCGTCGGACCCGTACTCGGACTGCACGAACGACAGCACCTGCCCGCGCAGGACGCTCCGCTCGATCATCAGCGCGCGGAGCCGCAGCAGGAAGGCGCTGCCGGCGTCCGGGTCGGCGGCGAGGATCTCGAGCGTCGCCTGTGCGCGCCCGTACTCGGGCTTCGCCGAGCGCTGCACGACGGCCACCGGAGTGCCGTCGAACGTCAGGAACCGGAGACCGAACGACACCACGCGGCGGGTGTCGTCGGCACTGGTCGCCCGCGGCGCGTAGCTCACCGGGCCCGTGGCCCAGCGCGTGTGCGGGTTGGCGACGAGCTCGCTCACCGAGCTGTGGAAGCGGCTGTCGTCGCCGGCGATGCCGACCAGTGCGTCCTCCGCGGTGCCGGCGAGCTCCTCGAGCGCGATGTCCGCGTCGACGAGCCGGTGGTCCGGGAACTCCTCGGTGACCACGGGGACGGACTGCGGGTCGACGCCGAGGTGCTCGCGGATGCGTTCACCGACGGGCGTGAGCACCGCCTGCTGCTCGGCGGCGGCGAGTTCGTTCGCCTTCTCGATGTAGCGGGCGAACGCCCGCATCAGGTCACGGTCTGCGTCGTCGAGCACGTCGTCATCCTGGCACGCGCACCCGGGCCGGACATCGTCCTGCAGGACGACGTGTGCGGATCACGAGAATCCCCCGCGCGGCTGATGTCGGCCCTCGGGACCCCACGTAGCCTCGTCAGCGTGAACTGGTTGATCCTGCTGGGGGCGGTGGCTGCCGCGGCCGTCGTGGTGTGGGTCGCCGATCGCGTGGGGTGGATCGACCTGTCGAACAAGGCCACACGCAGCGGCGGCTCCGGCGGCGTGATCTCGATGATGGACGAGGTCTTCGCGCCGACCCGTCACGAGACGCAGGCGGAGTACGAACGGCAGTCGCGCCTCCCCGAGGAAGCCCCGACGCCGGCGGACGACGACCACGACCTGCTCAGCGGCAGCGTGCTCATCAAGGTCCCCGCGGTGCGGAGCGCCGGCCGGCACGAAGCCCGCGCCGGCACGCACGACCGCAGCTACTGAGCCGCGGCACGGCGCCACTCAGCGGGTCGAGCTCCTGGTAGTCCGGGTGCTTCTCGATCCAGGCCTTCACGTAGCTGCACTGCGGCACGACACGCAACGAGCCGGACCGGACGTCGTCGAGCGCGTGCTCGACCAGGATCGACGCGTGACCGCCACCACGGTGCGCGGGGTCGACCTCCGTGTGCACGAACCGGATCTCGTCGTCGTCGAGCTCGTACGCGGCGAAGCCGATGACCTCGCCGTCCTCGACCAGGGAGTACTGCTGCTTGTCCGTGTCGTTGCGGACCTCGGGTGATGCCATGACGGCGAAGATACCCGCGCTCGGACACGATCGGCTGATCGCCCGGGTACACCAGAATGAACGGGTGCAGAGCGGAGACGATCGCGGTCCGGACCGGGTGGTCCTCGGGGACAACCTCGACGTCCTGCCGACCCTGGCGGACGGTTCCTTCACGCTCGTCTACCTCGATCCGCCGTTCAACACGGGCCGCTACCAGCGCCGGCACGCGAGCGCAGCGGTCCGCGACACGACCGGCAGCGCCGACCGACGCCGCGAGACCGTGACCGGTTTCCGGGGGAGCAGCTACGAGCGCGTCCGCGGCGACCTGATGCGCTTCGACGACCGGTTCGACGACTACTGGTCGTTCCTCGAGCCCCGGCTGCTCGAGGCGTGGCGGCTCCTCGCCGACGACGGCACCCTCTACCTGCACCTGGACTACCGCGAGTCGCACTACGCCAAGGTCCTGCTCGACGCGCTCTTCGGCCGCGACGCGTTCCTCAACGAGATCGTCTGGGCGTACGACTTCGGCGCGAAGTCACGCTCCCGCTGGCCGACGAAGCACGACACGATCCTGGTCTACGTCAAGGACCCGTCGCGGTACTGGTTCGACTCGTCGGCGGTCGATCGCGAGCCGTACATGGCGCCAGGGCTCGTCACTGCGGAGAAGCGGGAGCGCGGCAAGCTCCCCACCGACGTCTGGTGGCACACGATCGTGTCGCCGACCGGCAAGGAGAAGACCGGCTACCCGACGCAGAAGCCCGAGGGGGTGCTGCGGAGGATCGTGCAGGCGTCGTCGCGCGAGGGGGACTGGGTCCTCGACTTCTTCGCGGGCAGCGGCACGACGGGTGCGGTCGCGCGGGCGCTCGGCCGACGCTTCGTGCTCGTGGACGACAACCCGGTGGCCGTCGACGTGATGCGTCGTCGGCTGCCCGGTGCGTCGTTCGAGATCACGGGACCGCCCGCCGCCTCCGCGAGCTGACGCGGGCGGGTCGACGCGCGCGGACCCGCGTGCGCAACGAGCGACAGCGCCGACGTCGTCCGACATCGAGCACGTCGTTCCGAGTCCGAAGGGCCCGTCGGGTGGTCGGCTACTCGGCCGAGTGCCGGCCGTGCGCGTGCTCGTCCGGCCTGGAGGCGCGGCTCGGGTCCGCCGCGTCCGCTGCGGTCGGTTCCGGGGTCGCGTCGACGAGCGTCGGAGCGGCGTGGGCAGCCCGGGTCCGGATGGCACCGGTGGTGGTGGGCGGCTCGTCGACCGGGGCGGCGGCGGAGTGCGCGCCGTGCGTGGTCGCGTTCGGCAGGGGTGCGCGCGTGGCATTGGTCGGTGCCGGCGTGGCGGAGGCGGTCGTGCCTCCAGGCTGTCCCGACCCGACCGCGGAACCAGCGGACCGGGGCTGTGACGGGACGTCCGGCGACGTCGGCACGATCGCCATCGACCCGGTGTCGGGCGAGACGAGGGACCCGGTGTCCGCTGCCGCGCGTTGGGCGTCGACGGACAGACGGTCGGCGTCGTCCTTCGCGGCGTTCGCCTGCTCCTGCAGGGCCGAGACCTTGCGGAGCGGCGGCACCCGGAAGAACCAGGTGAGGACGAACGCGAGCAGGATCACGGCGAGCCCGACCCAGTAGACGACGACTGCGGAGTCGCTGAACCCGACCAGGAACGGGCGGGTCAGACGCTTGTCTGCGCCGTTGAGGAACGAGGTGTCGCTCGTCGCGGCGCTGGACGACGAGTTCGCGCTCGAGTCACCGCTCTTGAGCTGTTTGACGAGGGTCGGCGCGACCTCGTCGACGACGTTCGACCGCTGGTCGGCGTTCGAGTAGTCGACCTGGAGCGTGCCGTCGACGACCTCGGCGTCCGCCTTCGTCGCGGCGGTCTCGAGCGCCTGCTGCTCGGCGGCGGGCTTCGCCGCGGCGACCTGCTGCGCGATGACCGCGTCGGCGGACGCAGCCGGCACCCGGCCCGCAGCGACCTGCTGCTGCACGGTCGCGGTGACCTGCTTCGTCACGGCGGCGTCGGCCGCCTCCTTCGCCTGCACGGCACCCTTGTTGAGGCCGTCCTGCACGTTCTGCTTCACCGGGTCCACGATCTTGTTCCAGATCTGGTCCATCACGCCCTTGTTGTCGGCGGCGTTCGCGACCGAGGGGGTGAGGGCGGCGTTGAGGGCGGGCTTGAGATCGCTCTCGTTCTGCATCGCCGCGGTGATGTTCGTCGGCATCAGGGTGAACAGCACCGAGAGCAGCACGGCGGTGCCCATGGTGCCGCCGATCTGGCGGAAGAAGGTGGCCGCGCTGGTCGCGACGCCGATGTCCCGCGGGCTGACGGAGTTCTGCGCCGCCAGGGTCAGGGTCTGCATCAGCTGCCCGAGCCCGAGGCCGATGCCGAACATGCCGAGCATCAGGAACCAGAGGGGCCGATCGGCGGTGAGGAACGTCAGGACCGTGAAGCCGATGGCCGTGAAGGCCGTGCCGGTGATCGGGAAGACCTGGTAGTTGCCGGTCCGCGAGATGATCTGGCCCGACGCGATCGACGAGATCATCAGGCCGAGCACCATCGGCAGCATCGCGAAGCCGGACTCGGTCGGGGTGACGCCCTTCACGATCTGCAGGTAGAGCGGGATGGTCAGCATCGCGCCGAACATGCCGAAGCCGACCAGGACGGACAGCACTGCGGACATCGAGAAGACCCGCGACCCGAACAGCTTCAGCGGCAGGATCGCGTCGTCCTTCATGGCGCGCTCGACGAGGACGAACGCGACGAGGCCGGCCGCTCCGATGCCGTAGCAGGCGAAGGCCGCCGCGGAGTCCCAGCCCCACTCGCGACCCTGCTCGGCGATGAGGAGCAGCGGCACGAGCGTGACGATGACGAGGGTCGCACCCCACCAGTCGATGCGGGGCTTGCCGCGGTTCCCGAACTTCGGCAGGTGCAGGAACGTCAGCACCATGAACAGCGCGATGATGCCGATCGGCACGTTGATCAGGAAGACCCAGCGCCAGCCGGAGATGAAGAGGAGCTCGCCAGACCCGGCGAAGACCCCGCCGACCAACGGGCCGATCACGCTCGAGATGCCGAACACGGCCAGGAAGTAGCCCTGGTACTTCGCCCGCTCGCGGGGCGCGAGCATGTCGCCCATGATCGCCAGCGGCAGGGACATCAGGCCACCGGCACCGAGGCCCGCAGCGCGCGGAAGCCGGCGAGCATGAGCATCGACGTCGAGAACGACGCCGCGAACGACCCCACGATGAAGATGCCGATCGCGGTGAGGAACAGCGGGCGACGGCCGAAGATGTCGGAGAGCTTGCCGTAGATCGGCGTCGTGATCGTCGACGCGATCAGGTAGCCCGTCGTCACCCACGCCTGCTGGTCGAGCCCGTGCAGGTCGTCGCCGATGGTGCGGATCGCGGTGCCGACGATCGTCTGGTCGAGGGCGCCGAGGAACATGCCGGCCATCAGGCCGTAGATCACCAGCAGGATCTGCCGGTGGTTCATCACGGCGTTCGACGAGGTCGTCGGTGCCGCGGGTGCGGTCGCGGTCTGGGTCATGTGCAGGGTCTCCCGAAAACTTTGCGCTCGCTGCAAAGTTACATCTGCCGCAACGGGCGCGTTCGCCCGGAGCGGGTTCCTGAGTGGATCGGCAGCCGGGCGCAGCGCCGGTGGGACGTCGGTCGGTTCCGCGACGAGGGGTCGACGCGGCCACGGTACGCCCGGTGTCACGGACGGGTCCACGGTCGCCGTGGCTGATTCCATTGCACCTGCTCGTGAACGTTGGTACAGTGTATTTCAGATTGCACATACCGCACTGCTGAAGGAGCACCATGCACATCACCACCCGTCAGAGCCGTCTCGCCGCCTGGATCGCGCTGCCCCTCGCCGTGGTGGCGAGCGGAGCCGTCATCGCCACCGCGTCGTACGCCGCGTTCTCGGCGTCCACGGACAACGCCGGCAACTCGTGGCGGACCAGCGCCGTCGCCCTACAGGACGACGACCAGGGGCTGGCGTTGTTCGACGTCGCCGAGCTGGTCCCCGGGGACACCGGCTCCAACTGCATCACCGTCACCGCGGACACCTCGAAGGCGTCCACGGTGAAGCTCTTCACCGCCGACAACCTCGACGAGGACGCCGTCGCCCAGCACCTCGGCATGACCGTCGAGCGCGGTGCGCTGGGGACGGCCGGGGACTGCTCGACCTTCACCGCGTCGTCGACCATCCACGACGGCACCCTGGCGTCCCTCGCGACCGCCACCTCGTTCGCGTCGGGTCTGGACTCCTGGACGCCGTCGACCGGGACCGATGCCGCGACCTACCGGTTCTCGTACGAGCTCGACCCGGCTACGCCGAACACCGCGCAGGGCGCCGCCGCCGGCACCACCTTCGTGTGGGAAGCCCAGTCCGACTGATCCGTCGCACTCCCGACCACCGCCCACCCACCGTTCGAGCCAGAGGAGCCGCCATGCGACGGATGTCCGACCCGCGTCCCGCCCGCTGCGCGGGTGACGCCCTGCCGGTGTCCACCGCGCTCGCGGCGCGCACCCTCCTCTGGACGCTGGTGCTCCTGGGGGTCTGGGCCGCTGTGCCCGCCGCACTGGGGTGGCACGTCACGACGGTCGTCTCCGGCTCCATGGCACCCGCCATCGCAGCCGGGGACGTCGTCGCGGCCGTGCCGGTCGACGACCGCGAGCACACGCCCGGGCGGGTGCTCCTCGTCGACGACCCCGACCACACCGACCGGCTCCGGCTGCACCGCCTGGAGCGGGTCGAGCGCGACGGTTCCCTGCGGCTCCGCGGCGACGCCAACCCGGCGGCCGACCGCACGCCCGTCTCCCCGGACGCGGTCCTCGGGGTCGGCGTGGTCCGGGTCCCGCTGGTCGGCCTCCCCGGCACGTGGATCCGTTCCGGGGAATGGCGGTCGCTCGCGGCCGGTGCGGCCGCCGTCGCCCTCTTCGTGATGCTGTCCCGCGCCGACCGACGCATCCTCGCCGGAGCACCCTGCGCTCGGTGCGGTTCGCCGCGCGGAGTACTGGGGGACACGGCGGGCGTCCACAGCGACCGCTGGGGATCGGCGGCGGGCGTCTCGGCCGTGGCCGTGGCGCTGGCGCTCGTCGCCGCCACCGGCGCGAGTGCGGCCTTCTCCGGGTCCACCGTCACCGCGGCGACCATGCGGTCGTCTGCGGCGTTCCCGTGCTTCTCGACGGTGCAGGGGGACCCGGTGTTCGCGTGGGACTTCTCCGAGAAGGGCGGCTCGGTCGCCGCGGACTCGACCGGCTCCGGCGGGACCGGCACCATGTCGGCCGGCGTCCAGCGCCGGACCGGGACGTGCGCCGATGCTCCGTCCGTGGACCTGACGGCCACCTCCGGCGCACTCGGGACCGTCGTCAGCACTCGTCGCACGACCGGGCCCGCGGTCTTCGCCGCCGAGGCGTGGTTCCGCACCGACCGTGCACAGGGTCGCATCATCGGGTTCGGGAGCGGGGCGTCGGGCGCCTCCGGGTCCTACGACCGCGCGGTGTACGTGGGGGCGTCCGGCAAGCTCGTGTTCGGCGTCCACGACGACGCCTGGCCGCGGACCGTCACGTCGACCTCTCGCGTCGCGGACGGCGAGTGGCACCACGTCGTCGGCCAGTACACCGCAGGACGGCTCGAGCTGTGGCTGGACGGCGCGCTCGTCGGGTCCAGGGCGGACGTGACCTCGTCGAAGCCCTACGCCGGCTACTGGCGTGTCGGGTACGACCGCATCTCGAACGACTGGTCCGACTTCCCGCCGTCGAACTACTTCACCGGCTCGGTCGACGGCGTCCGGGTGTTCGACCGGCTCCTCAGCCCGTCCGAGGTCGCCGCGCACCAACAGGCCGGTCGCTGAGCCGGTTCCCCAGCGGACCGGCAGCCCCGCGGCAGCGGCGACAGCAGGTCAGTAGGGTCGCCGGCATGAGCACGCCCGACGACGTCACCGTCCACCCGGCCCTGCGGCCGGGTCCCCGGCCAGCGGTCATCGTCCTGCCCGGCGGCGGGTACGAGGAACACGGGCGTGCGAGCTCGGAACCGATGGCGGACTGGTTCGCCGGCATCGGCGTGCACGCCTTCCTGTTCCGGTACCCGCTCCGGACGCCCGACCTCGCCGGTCCGCTGCACCCCGCACCGATCGACGCGACGCGGCGGGTGTTCGCGTGGCTCCGCGCCGGAGCGCCCGGGTCCGGCGTCGAGGTGGACACCGACCGCGTCGGCCTCGTCGGGTCGAGCGCCGGTGGACACCTGGCCGCCTCGCTCGCCAACGGCATCGACGACCCGGAGCTCGACCGGCCGGCGTTCTGCGTCCTGGCCTACCCGGTGATCAGCATGGAGACGCCGACCCGGCCGAGGCCCGTGGTCGGCCTGCTCGGTGACACACCGAGCTGGCGGGAGCGCCGTGCGCTCTCGATGGAGACCCGCGTGGACGCCCGGACGCCCCCGACGTTCGTGTGGACGACCGCCGACGACCGGATCGTCCGGGCGACCAACACGCTCGCCTACGCGGACGCCCTCGTCCGCAACGAGGTCGAGGTCGAGGTGCACGTCTTCCCGCACGGCAGGCACGGCCTCGGGACCGCCGTGCGCGAGCCGCACACGTCCCGGTGGACGCGGCTCTGCGAGGACTGGCTGCGGTACCAGCGGGTGCTGACGGACTGAGGTGGGTCGCGCCTCCAGGCCGTGGCCGGACCACCTGTCGGACGGGAGGCGCGGCGTGCGCCCGTCAGACCGCCGCGGCCTCGACCAGCCGCGTCACACCGCGCTCGGCCAGCGCCGCCGGGTCTGCCGCGGTGCGGCTGGTCACCACGGTCACGGCCTCGCCGGCGGCCCGGAGGCGGTGCCAGCGCTCGAAGACCACGCCGCCCGGGGCGAGGTCACCCCGTCGGAGCGGCAGGTCGTCACCGTCCACCTCGACGACCACCGCCGCGGTGCGGGCGGTCGGTGCCGGGGCCGACCGTCGGGCGTCGGCGACGACCTCGGCGTAGCGACGGCCCAGCGGCTTCACGCGGTTGTCGACGTCGATCAGGCCGAGTGAGTACTCGAGGTCCTTGAAGTCGCCGAGCTCCCGCGAGACGTCGTGCGAGCACCACCAGGTCACGGCGTGCAGCCGCTCGCTGGTGAGCGCCGCCGCGACCGTGCGTTCGAGGAACTCGGGCATGTCCGCTTCGGCGAGGTGCCGGTCCGGCGCGCCGACCTCCTGCAGCCAGACCGGACGCTCGAGGTCGGTGGCGAAGGCGCGGGCGAGCTCGATCATCCACTCGGCGTGCCGGACGGACTCGTCCGACAGGGGCCCGTACCGGTCTGCCACGCCGTTGAAGATCCACGAGTGCACCGTCGTGACGTCACCGAGTCGACTCGCGTGCGCGGGCACGAACGGGTGCCCGTCGCGGTACCAGAGGTGGTCGTTCTCGCTGTGCGTGACCACGTGGCGCGGGTCCTTGTCGCGTGGCGCCTGGAGCAGCGACCGGAGCCAGTGCGTCACCTGCGGGGTGTCGGCCGGCATCGCGGCGGGGTTCGGCGGCTGGAACTGGTTGACCTCGTTGCCGAGGGTCAGGCCGGTGAAGTTCGGGCGGTCGCGGACGGCGTCGTAGACCGCGGCGACGAGGGCCGCCTGCGCGTCGATCGCCGGCTGGTCGGTGAACATGTTGCCGTCGTGCCAGTTCACGAGCCACGCGGGCACGAAGTCGAACCCCGACATGTGTCCCTGGACCACGTCCACGCTGGCGTCGAGCCCGAACTCGGCGGCGACGTCCACCACTGCGGCGACGTCGTCGAGGGCACGGCGGCGGATCAGCGTCCGGTTCGGCTGCAGCGTCGGCCAGAGCGGGAACAGGCGGACGTGGTCCAGCCCGAGCCCGGCGACGGCCTCGAGGTCACGGCGGACGACGTCGACGTCGACGGACTGCCACTGGAACATCCAGTCCGTGGACGGCACGTAGTTCACGCCGAAGCGGGTGGCGGTGGTCATCGGTCTCCCTCGGTCGGGGCGGCCCGGGTGGCCTGGGTGGGCGTGGTGGCGGGCGCGCCGGACGGAGCGAGGGGCCGCTCGAGCCCCGCACGTGCAGCGCACGGCCGCTCACCTCGGCGTCGGTGACCTCGTCGCCGCGGACCAGCCGCTCGACCAGGGCCACGGCGGTGCGTGCGGACTCCTCGACGGGGGCGTCCAGCGCGGTGAGCGTGGGGCGGACGATCGACGACACCCACGAGTCCTCCCACGCGACGACGGAGAGGTCGTCGGGGATGCGGACCCCGAGTTCGGGCGCGTGGGCGATGACCTCGGCCGCGATCGCCTCGCCGTCGAGGACGATGGCGGTGGCCCCGTCGAGGCGGCCGAGGAGGTCGGCGACCGGGTCCTCGGCGTGGGCCCGCCAGTCGAGCACGAGGGCGTCGACGCCCCGACGGCCGGCCGCCGCCGTGAAGCGGGCGTCGCGGGAACCGGTGTGCGCGAGGGTCGGACCGTCGCCGACGCGGGCGATCCGCCGGTGCCCGAGCGACCCGAGGTGGTCGAGCAGCGCCTCGGTCGCATCGGCGTCGCCCACCGTGACGGCGGGGATCGTGCTGCCGGGGACGGGGGAGCCGAGCATGACGGCGGGCGCGGACAGGTGCTGCAGCAGCGAGGCGCGCGGGTCGTCGGTGCGGACGTCGACGAGCAGGAACCCGTCGACGCGCTGCTCGGTCCACCACTGGCGGTAGACCTCGGCCTCGTCCTCGGCGCGCACCAGGGTCATCGACAGGGACCAGCCGATCGCGGCGAGCGGCTCGGTGAGCCCCGCGATGAGCCGCATCGTGAACGGGTCGCGCTGGAAGGTGTCGCGCGACCGGGCGAGCACGAGCCCGAGGCTCCGGCCGGCGCTGCCCGAGAGCTTCCGGCTCGCCAGGTTCGGCCGCCAGTTCAGGTCGTCGGCGGCCTTCCGGATCCGAGCGGCCGTGGCGGCGGAGACGTTGGGGCGCCCGTTGAACACGTGCGAGACGGCGGAGGTCGAGACGCCGGCCCGCTTGGCGACCTGCGCGATCGTCACGCGACGACGGTCGACGGCTCCGGCGGTGGTGTCGCTCATGCCGTCGAGACTAGAGGGTTGACCCATTCGTGTAAAGCGGTATACGTTGCTCGTCACCTGAAGTACACCGCTGTACCAAACGCATCGCGAACCGCTCCACCGACCACTGCCAGGGAGGCACCGTGACGGACGGCATCAGCAGGCGCACCCTCCTCGGAGCCGGCCTCGGCGCCGGGCTCCTCGCGCCGATCCTCGCCGGGTGCAGCGCGCTCACCCCGGCCTCGAGCGGGCCGGGGACCCTCAGCGTGCACACCCAGCTCAGCGGCGCGGTCGCCGGGGCGCAGACGTTCACGGACGTCGTCGCCGCCTACCGCCGCCGGACCGACCGCGACGTCGCACTGCTCTCGAACGGATCGGACCTGCCGATCGTGTTCGAGACCAGCTCGCTCGCCGGCAAGGAAGCGGACGTCGCGATCGTCAACATGGTCGGTCGCACGCTCTCGTGGACCGGGGAGCACGCCACGCTCCCCGTGAACCGCTACCTCGACGAGTGGGGCCTGCGCGACCTCATCATCCCCGAGGCGATCGACGAGTGGACCGACTCCGAGGGGCGGGTCCGGGCGTTCCCCTTCACCCGGACGAACTGGCCGGTGTCGTACAACACCGCGCTGCTCGAGCAGGCCGGGGTGAGCGAGATCCCCACCACCTCCGACCAGCTCATCGCCGCGGCGGACCGGCTGCGCGCCGCCGGGATCGGGCCCGTGACGGTCGGCGGGTCGGACTGGAGCGGACAGAAGCTCCTGATGCAGGTCATCCAGGGGTTCGTCTCGCAGGACGAGGCCACGACGGTGTTCTCCACCGGCAAGATCTCCGAGAGCGCCGGGGCCGTCCGAGGGGTCGAGCACTTCGTCGAGCTCCGCGCCGCCGGCGTCTTCGTCGACTCCGTCCAGGGCTTCACCTCGGATTCCGAGCTGACGCAGTTCAACACCCGCAAGGCGGCGATCGTCCCCGCTATGTCGTCGGCCCTCGCGCTCGTGTCGAAGGAACGGGCGAAGGAGGTCACCGTCGGCGGCTGGCCGGTGCCGTCCCAGCACGCGGCGATCGCCCACCCGAGCGTCATCAAGAGCTACAACGGGCACGGCATCTGGATCAGCGAGAACGGCCGCGACAAGCTCGACCTCATCAAGCCGTTCGTGCAGTACCTCTACTCGGCCGCCGTGACGAGCGAGTTCATCCTCGACTCCGGTCGCGACATGAGCCGCGTCACGGACACCGTCAGTCGCGACTTCCCGCTGGTCGCCCAGGCGTCGAAGCTCACCGACGACCAGGTCACGCCGGTGATGCTCCCCGACCTGCTCGTGCCCGACTCGGCGTACGAACCGATGATCCGCGCGACCTCGCTCGCGTACGGCACCGGCACCTCGGCCGAACGGATCATCGACCTGTTCGAACGGGCCTACACGGCCGCCTGAGCCGTCCCCCTCCCCAGCAGCCCCACCCGTCCCGCTAGGAGCTCCCCATGGCAGTGCTCGTCGAGGAACCACCCGTCCGGTCCGCCGGCGCACCACCCCGCCCACCCCGTCGGCGCACCGCGGTCGGCACCGCCCGGGGCAGCTTCCCGACCTTCGCGATCCCGGCGCTCGCCTGGTACGGCCTGTTCATGATCGGGCCCGTCGTGGCGATGATCGTGATCGCCTTCCTGAGCTGGCCGGGCATGCTCGTCAGCCCGACCTTCGCCGGGCTCGACAACTTCCGGGTGCTGTTCTCGGACGAGACGTTCTGGGCGGCCGTCCGGAACAGCTCCGTGCAGATCGTCGTCGGTCTGCCGATCATGATCGTGCTCGCGTTCCTGCTCGCCTTCCACGTGGTGCAGAAGCCCCGCGGACACCGCGTGCTCCGGTACCTGCTCTTCATCCCCGCGCTCATCTCGGCGCCGGCGACCGCGATGATGTTCTACGCGATGCTCAACCCGGACGGGCTGGTGAACGGGGTGCTCGAGACCGTCGGCATCGGTGGGAAGGCCTGGCTGGCCGACCCGTCCACCGCCCTCGGCGCGCTCATCGTCGTCGACCTGTGGGCGGGCATCGGCTACTCGGCCGTACTCATCGCGTCGCGCCTCGACGGGGTCGACGGCGAGGTCGTCCAGGCTGCGCGGATGGACGGTGCCGGGTCGTGGCGGCTGGCGTGGGGCGTCTACTGGCCGATCGCCCGTGACTTCATCGGCGTCGTGGCGATGCTGCAGTTCCTGTCGATGCTCTTCAGCTCGGCGCAGAACGTCCTGCTGCTCACCCAGGGCGGACCGGGCACGGCGACCACGACGCTGTCGTACCTCGTGTACCAGAAGGCCTTCGTGGACACCGACCTCGGCTACAGCCAGGCGGTCGGGGTCGTCCTCTTCGTGTTCGGCCTCGTGGGCATGTTCATCATCCGCCGCGTCCTGCGCAAGACGCACTGACCAGGGAGGCCACCATGGCGAAAGCGACCCCCGGCACCAAGCTCCGCGACCGGATCGGCTCCATCACGAGCGGCACCGTGGCGTGGATCTACGCGGCGCTGCTGATCCTGCCGTTCTACTACTTCGTCGTCTCGTCCTTCAAGGACAACGACGGCATCTTCGAGTCCCCGTTGTCGCTGCCTGCGTCGTGGGACCTCGGCAACTTCGCCGACGCGATCCGACAGGCGTCCCTCGGTACGGCGATCGCGAACTCGGCGATCACGACGGTGGCGGCGCTCGTCCTCACCCTCCTGCTGGCCCTGCCGGCGTCGTTCGCCCTCGCACGGGCCACCGGCCGCGCCGGGAAGGTGGTCGAGGGGCTGTTCTCCCTCGGGTTCCTCATCCCGTCGTTCGCCGCGCTCTTCCCGACGTTCCTGCTCGCCGCGGGGATGGGGCTGTTCCACACCCGGACGTTCCTCGTCCTGCTCCTGCCCGCGACGGCGATGCCCCTGGCGATCGTCATCCTCACCCAGTTCATGCGCACGATCCCGCGCGAACTCGAGGAAGCGGCGTCGATGGACGGCGCCTCCCCGTGGCAGGTGATGCGGCAGGTGTACCTGCCGATCTGCATCCCCGGCATCGCCACGGTGCTGCTGCTCAACTTCCTGTCGTTCTGGAACGAGTACCTGTACGCCCTCGTGCTGATCGGGCCGGACACCGCGCAGCGCACGATCCAGGTCGCGCTGCCGACGCTCAAGGTCGACGCGGGGACGAACTACGGCATGCTCATGGCCGGCACCCTGTTCACGCTGCTGCCGGTGTACCTCGGCTACACGATCCTGCAGCGGCAGATGCAACGTGCGCTCGTGTCCGGGGCGATCAAGGGATGACCGCGAGCACCCGGACCACCCAGACCACCCCGACCACCCCGAGCATGCTCGACGTCCGAGCCCGGATCGGCCAGGTCAACCAGCGGCTGAAGGGGTGGGAAGCCGTCCGCTGGGTCGACGGGCGCCCGCGGATCACCGACGTGCTGCGGGCCGAGGTCGACCGGTGGGGCGGGATCGGCGCGCTGTACGGCGTCCTCCGCGCCGACCCGTGGTCGGGCGTGCACTGGCGCAACGGGATCCCGCCGGAACGCTCCGCCGAGGCCTACGCCGCGGTCCAGGACCACGTGGTCGCCCACAGCGACGGGGGCGTCCCGACCCTGTTCGTCGAGGAGGTCCCGCACGGCCTGCAGGCGCTCGGCGGCACCACCGTGCCGGTGAACCTCGCGCTCGGCGCCGCGATGGACGCCGAACTCGTCGAGGAACTCGCCGCCGCCGTCGCCGCCGAGGTGCGGGCCCGCGGCACCCACGTGGCGCTCGTGTCCGGGCTCGACGTGCTCCGCGACCCGGCGGTGGGGTCGCGCCGAGGAGTGCTGGTCGGAGGACGCCCGGCTCGCCGCGATCATGGTGCGCGCGACCGTCCGGGGCATGCAGGGCGGCGGTGCCGGACCGATCGACCAGCAGCACGTGGCTGTCGTCGCGAAGCACCTCGCCGGACAGGGCGCCGGCATCGGCGGCCGCAACGGGTCCGGTGCGCCGATCGGTCGTCGGGAACTCGCCGAGGTGCACCTGGCGCCGGCCCACGCCGCCGCCGCGGAGCACGTCGCCGGGTTCATGGCCGCCTACAACGACGTCGACGGCGTGCCCTGCTGCGGCAACCGCGAGCTCCTCACCGACACCGTCCGCGACGGGTGGGGCTGGGACGGCCTGGTGATGGCCGACGGCACCGCGATCGACCGCCTGCGCGACACCACCCCCGACCCCGCGACCGCCGCCGCCGTCGCGCTGCGGGCCGGGGTCGACCTGAGCCTGTGGGACGAGGCGTACACCCACCTCGACGAGGCCCTCGACCGTGGGCTCGTCGACCTGACCGACCTCGACCGCGCGGTCGGCCGGGTGCTCGCCCTGAAGGAACGGGTCGGGCTGCTCGGCGGCCCGCCCGTCCCGCCCGTGCACGACCCGGCGCGGGAGCGTGCCACCGCGGTGCTCGCCGACCGGGCCGCCCGACGCGCGGTGGTCGCGCTCGACACCCGTGCGCTGCCGCTGGCACCGGACTCGACCGTCGCCCTGCTCGGGCCCAACGCCGACGACGTCGACGCCCTGCTCGGCGACTACTCGCCGCCGCGACCAGCGCCCGACCCGGGGACGTCCACCGTCCGCTCCGCCCTGGAGGCGCGGCTCGGCCCCGACCGGGTCCGGCACACCGCGGGCAGTCGCCTCCGACACCCCCTGCCGGACTCCGACGCCGCGGTCGCCTCGGCACTCACCGGGGCGGACGTCGCCGTCGTGGTGCTCGGCGGGTCGAGCCGCCGCGCCTACGACGACGGCTTCGAGGACAACGGGGCGGTGAGCGGCCCGGCGCCGGACACCACCAACGGTGAGGGCGTCGACCTCGCGTCCGTCGCGGTCCCGGAGGCGCAGCTCGCCGTGCTCCGGCGCGCGCACGCCTCGGGGCTGCCGGTCGTCGCGGTCGTGGTCGACGGCCGACCCCGGGTCCTCACCGAGGTCCGGGCGCTCGCCGACGCCGTCCTCGTCGTGCCGTTCCCCGGTCCCACGGGCGGCGCCGCGGTCGTCGACGTGCTCTTCGGGGCGCCCGCCGAGGGACGGCTGCCGGCGACCTGGCCCGGAGCCGACGGGGTCGTGCCCGTCGCGCACGACGAACGACTCGAGACCGCGCGCGGGTACGTCGACGTCACCGCCCCGAACACCGTGACCGGCCTGCCGGGGCCGGGGCGGGCAGTGGACGTGGCACTCGGGGAGGCAACCGACGCGATCACGGTGTCGCGCCTCCAGGCCGGTGGGACGGTCCGCGTGCCGGTCACCGTCACCAACGCGTCCCCCGTGCACCGACGGGTGTCGGTCCCGCTCTGGGGGCGGCGACGCGAACCGGGGGTGCGACCACGACGGCGGGTGCTCCTCGCCCTGCTGACCGTCGACGTGCCGCCGGCGGGGGCGGTCGCGTCCTCGTTCCTGCTCGACGCCGAGGCCCTCGGCACCTGGGGAGCGACCTCCGCCCCCTGGCCACACCGCTCGAGGTGGACTGCTGGACCGCCGACGAGCTCGACCCGCCGGGCGACGCGCAGCGTGTGCGCGTCACCGACGAGGACGGAGCCGTACCGTGGATCCGGTGACGACGACGACACTCGACCACGAGATCACCCAGACCGTGCGGCGGGCCGCCGAGCGGGTCCGGAGCGCACTCGGGCAGGACACCGGCGACCGCGTCGAGCGGGCGCTCGTCCGGACGCTCACCGACACGATCACGGTGGACGACGACGGGGCGTTCGTGATCACCGGGGACATCCCGGCGATGTGGCTCCGCGACTCCACCACGCAGATGACGCCCTACCTGCGGCTCGTCGACCGTTCGGCGGGCGGATCAGCGGCGCTCGCCGACCTGCTGTGGTCGGTCGTGGCACGCCAGTTCCGGCTCATCGAGCACGACCCCTACGCGAACTCGTTCAACCGCGAGCCGGACGGCGCGCACTACGACGACCACGACCTCAACGCCGACCCGCTCGTGTGGGAGCAGAAGTACGAGGTCGACAGCCTGGCCTACCCGGTGACCTTCGCGCACGCGCTGTGGCGGGCGACCGGTTCGGAGGCGGTGCTCGACGAGCGGGCGCACCGGGTGTTCCGCACGATCGTCGAGCAGTGGGCCCTCGAACAGGACCACGACCGGTCGTCGTACCGGTTCGTCCGGCCGGGGGCGATCGCGACGGAGACGCTCGCGCGCGACGGTCGCGGTACCCCGGTGGCGGTCACGGGGATGACGTGGAGCGGCTTCCGGCCCTCCGACGACGCCTGCACGTTCGGCTACAACGTGCCGGCGAACCTGTTCGCCGCACAGGCGCTGCTCGCCGTCGCCGAGATCGCACGCGCCGTCTGGCAGGACGACCGCCTGGCGGACGACGCCGACGTGCTCCGGTCCGCGATCCTGGACGGCGTCGCCCGGTACGGCGTCGTGCCGGGGCCGGCTGGGCAGCCCGTGTACGCCTACGAGGTCGACGGCCTCGGCGGCGCGCTGCTCATGGACGACGCGAACACCCCATCGTTGCTGTCCCTGCCGCTCGACGCGCCGGACGTCCTCGACCCGGAGGTGTGGGCGGCGACCCGGTCGCTCGTCACGTCACCGGCGAACCCGTACTGGTTCTCCGGCACCGCCGCGTCCGGCATCGGCAGCCCGCACACCCTGCCGAACCGGATCTGGCCGATCGCGCTCGCCGTCGAGGGCCTCGTCTCGGCGTCGGGCGAGCGGCGCCGGGAGCTCCTGCAGCTGCTGGCGGCGACGGATGCCGGCACGGGCGACATGCACGAGTCGTTCGACGTGGACGACCCGACGCAGTACTCGCGTCCGTGGTTCTCGTGGGCGGACGCGATGTTCTGCGAGCTCGCCCTCGCGACGGCGGAGGACGGCGGCGACGGGGCTGCTCCCGACGCCTAGGCCGCTGCGGCCTCTTCCAGCGCCTGCTGGAACCGCTCGTCGACCTCGATGCGCATGGCGCCGGTCTCCTCGTCGAAACCCGACACCGCGCTGACCCGGCCGTTCCGTGAGAAGAACAGGAGCGGGGACAGCGGGCCACCCGGCAACCCGCGCTCGGTGTTCGTGAGGACCTGCACGAGCATGCCGGCCAGGGTCTGCACCGCGGCGATGCCGTCGGCGCCCCGGAGCAGGGCCGCGAGCAGCAGGTGGCGGTGCGGGATCGCGAACACCGTGCCGTAGGGCGCCGAGCCGAACACGGCGGGCAGGTTGACGGCCTTCGACGCGACGAAGAGTGACTCGCCCTCGACGACGAAGACGCCGGGCGCGAGTTCGGTGTGCTCGTCGACCGGCTCGGAGTCGGTGTTGAGCTGGCCGATGGCGAACAGCTCGTCGACGCCGAGCGACAACCGCTCGAGCGACGGGGTCGAGATCGTCGTGACCATCGTCGGGTAGTCGACGCACAGCCCGAGCACGAGCCCGGGCGCGAACGGTCGCGCGTAGGACAGGTCGGTCGGGTCGGACGGCACGGCGGCGTCGTCGGCGAGCACCCGGAGCCGGATGCGCTCGCGGAGCTCGTCAGGGTCGAGGTCCTCGACCGGCGGCTCGCTGTACGCCTGGATCATCCGGTCGAAGTGCTCGGCGACGATGTCGGCCTGCACCGCCGGGGTCTCGCCGCGCACGAGCGACGCGAGGTTCTCGAGCAGGAACACCCGGCCGTCGGTGGCGATCAGGCGGGCCTCGCCGAGGTCACCGGCCGGGCCCTCGACCGTGGTCTCCATCCCGCGCTCGGCGAGGGCGCGCTGGGCGAGCACGACGAGGCTCGGTGCCGCCTCGTCGGGCTTCCTCCGTCCGAACCACCCCATGCGCGCGGCGGCGTCAGGCGCCGAGGGCGGCGTCCACGATCTCCTTGGCTTCACGCTGCACCTGTTCGAGGTGCTCCTGCCCGACGAAGCTCTCTGCGTAGATCTTGTAGACGTCCTCGGTGCCGGACGGACGGGCCGCGAACCACGCCTTGTCGGTGACGACCTTCACGCCGCCGACCGCCGCGTCGTTGCCCGGGGCCTTCGACAGCTTCGCCGTGATCGGGTCGCCCGCCAGGGTCTCCGCCGTGATCGCGTCGCCGTCGAGCTTGCCGAGGCGGGCCTTCTGGTCCTTGCTCGCGGCGGCGTCGACGCGCTGGTAGACCGGGTCACCGAAGCGCTCGGTGAGCTCGTCGTAGAGCTGCGACGGGGTCTTGCCCGTCACCGCGATGATCTCCGACGCCAGGAGCGCCAGGATGATGCCGTCCTTGTCGGTCGTCCAGGCGGTGCCGTCCTTCCGCAGGAACGACGCCCCCGCCGACTCTTCGCCACCGAACGCGACCGAGCCGTCGATGAGCCCCGGCACGAACCACTTGAAGCCGACCGGCACCTCCCACAGGCGACGGCCGAGCGACTCGGCGACCTTGTCGATGATGCTCGACGACACCAGGGTCTTGCCGATCGCGGCGTCGTTGCGCCATGCCGGACGGTGCGCGTACAGGTACTCGATCGCGACGGCGAGGTAGTGGTTCGGGTTCATCAGTCCGCCGTCGGGCGTCACGATGCCGTGGCGGTCGGAGTCGGCGTCGTTGCCGGTCAGGACGTCGAACTCGTCCTTGCGGGCGACCACGGACGCCATCGCGCTCGGGCTCGACGGGTCCATCCGGATCTTGCCGTCCCAGTCGAGCGTCATGAAGGACCACGTCGGGTCGACGTCGGGGTTCACGACGGTCAGGTCGAGGCCGTAGTGGTCGCGGATGCGGTTCCAGTACGGCAGGGACGCGCCACCGAGCGGGTCGGCGCCGATCTTCACGCCCGCGCGCTTGATGGCGTCGACGTCGATGATGTTCTCGAGGTCGGCGACGTACGCGCCCAGGAAGTCGTACCGGTCCGGTGTCGCCTGCTCGGTGCGCAGCACCGCGGCGTTGCCGCCCTCGATGATGTCGTTCGCCCGGTTCGCGATCCACGACGTCGCGTCGCTGTCCGCGGGGCCACCGTGCGGCGGGTTGTACTTGAAGCCGCCGTCACGCGGCGGGTTGTGGCTCGGCGTGATCACGATGCCGTCCGCGGTGTCGGCGTGGCCCGCGCGGTTGTAGGCGATGATCGCGTGGCTCAGTGCGGGCGTCGGCACGTAGCCGTTCTCGCTGTCGGCCAGGACGTGCACGCCGTTCGCGGCCAGGACCTCGAGCGCGGTGCGCTCCGCCGGCCCGGACAGCGCGTGCGTGTCGCGGCCGATGAACAGCGGGCCGTCGGTGCCCTGCGTCTGCCGGTACTCGACGATCGCCTGCGTGATGGCGGCGATGTGGGTGTCGTTGAACGCGGAGTCGAGCGACGAGCCGCGGTGGCCCGAGGTGCCGAACACGACCTTCTGTTCCGGCACGGACACGTCCGGGACGCGCTCGTGGTAGGCGGCGATGAGGGCGTCGAGGTCGACGAGGTCGTCTGCGGTCGCGGGGGTGCCGGCGCGGTCGTTCATGGGTCCATCCTGGCACCCCGGCCCCTCGGGCGTTCTCGTCGTATCCGACATGTTGGCGAACGGCGGTAGGGTCGGGTGCATGGGGGAGACGATCCGCGCGGACGCGGCGCTGCTCGCCGCCGTGCAGGCCGGCGACGCGGCGACGTTGCACACCGCGGCCGGTGCCGAGATCTCCTGGGCGGCGCTGCACCTGCTCGCGCAGCACGGGTTCCGCTGGAGGCCCGAGTGCCCCGAGGATGCCGCTCGCGGCCCGGTCGGGCACCGACTGCACGTCGACCTCACGATCGAGCACCCCGCCCGACCCGGGATCGCCCTCGGCGCGACCCCGGCGCGGTTCCTCGCACGGGCGCTCGACGTCGACGTCGCCTCCTCCCTCGCCGAGGGGCTGCCGCCGCTCGAGCCGGCGCGGATGACGGCCATGGCGGAGCGTCGGTCGCCGCGGGCGGCCACCTTCGTGGTCACGGGCACCCGCGGAGCGGTGGTCGGCGGCGTGCTGACCGTGGAGCGCGGCCCGCGGACCGTCTTCGAGACGCTCCGCTGCACGGTCGCAGTACCGGGCGCCCTCGACCGGATCGACGGATTCCGTGGGCTGCGTGACGGACTGGAGGCGGGCCTCCAGTCCGTCATGCTCGGTCGCCATCCGCAGTCGGCCCTGTTCTCCACCAGCCGTGGCCGGGCCGACGGGGTCGTGGACACGGCGATCGCGGGGCCGCCAGCGCCGCTCGGGGTCTTCTCCGGTGTGCGCGCCGCGCGCGCCAGCGGCCTGCTCGAGCGCCGACGCGAGCTCGGCGGACACCTCGTCGGTCCGGCGCACGCACCCGGCCTCGTGATCTGGTTCCACGGCACCGAACGCGAGCGGTGGGCCGCCGCTGCCGGACTCGGTCGGCGGCTCGGTGATCTCCGAGCAGATGCGATGCATCCCGAGGCCTTGCAGCGGGACCGCGGAACCCGCGACGATGGCACGCGGACGGGGGGAGAACGATGAGTACGCAAGGGTGGAAGATCGACCTGGCCGGGGTCCAGACCGTGCTGCACGACGTCAGTGGATCGGTGAACGGCACCGCCAGCGCGCTGCAGTCCGTGCAGGGCGGGGTCGCCGAGGTCGCCGGGGGTGCGGGCGACGTGGTGAACGAAGCGCTGGGCGCGTTCCTGACGAAGACGCAGGACGACGTGGACCAGGTGACCTACCGCCTCATCGGCGGGGTGCAGGGTGTCACGAACGCGGTCGACGCCTACAAAGCGGGCGACCTGGACATGGCCGCGAACGCCCAGCGTGCCGGCGTGACCGCGGCAGACACCCACGACGTCTCGTTCTTCGTCCAGGCAGCGGAGCGCCAGCGGTGAGCGGCGTCGCGTACGGCGACCACGGTCTCGTCAACCCGGCCGGGATCCCCGGGGCCGATCTCGACCTGGTCGCGGTCTCGACCGGCGCCGACAGCATCAAGACCGGCGGCACGTCGATGAAGACCGTCGCCGACGACCTGCCGGCGAAGTGGCAGAAGCTGTCCGGGGTGTACGAAGCGCCGGAGTCTGACCAGGTGTTCGCACTGATGGACCCGGTGACCGAGGACGTCCACACGATCGGCGGGATCGCCCGCAAGGTGGCCAGGGCGCTGGAGACCTACGCGAGCACGGCAGCCGGCCCGAAGAAGCAGCTGGACGTCCTGCGGAAGGAGGCGAAGGCGTTCGTCGCCGACGTCAAGGACGGCGTCACCCGGGCGAAGCAGGTCCCCATCCCGAAATCCGCCGCCGAATGGGACGCCTACGACCCGGGGAAGTACGACGGCGAGACGGAGACCGTTCCGTGGTACGACGACCCCGGCGCGCTGTTGCAGAACAACGAGCTCGTCCGGCAGATCAACGAACAGGTGGCACTGCTGCAAGCCGCCCAAGCCGAGTGCGCGCTCGCGATCAAGCGTGCCACGGGCGCCAGCGTGAAGAAGGCGTACAGAGCGCCCTCCGAGAGCGACCTCAACGAGCGGGGCATCGACCTCCCCTGGTCTCGCGTGGGAACGGCGAAGGGAAAGTCCTGGGCGGAACAGTTCGAGGACGGCTTCAAGGACGACATCCTCACGACGATCCTGGGTCTCACGCACCTCGGCGGCTGGGACAACAGTGGGGACTGGAGCTGGGGCAACCTCGGCTCGGCGTGGAAGGGTGCGGCCGACGGCGCCGTGGCGTTCAGTCTGCTGGTGAACCCGATGTCGTGGCTCGATGCCGCGGTGAACCCCAAGGGCGAGTCCGGGCAGGCACTCGGTGCGATGGGCGACGCCGCTCAGAACTGGTGGAAGGACGCGAGGGAGAACCCCGGAGTCGCGGCCGGTGCGGCAGCGTCAGCAGTGGGGACGAGCTTCCTCGGGCCGGAGGGATGGGCCGGGCGAGCTGGTCGTGCGGAAGAGCTCGCTTCCGGGCTCGGGAAGCTCGGCCTGCGCGGGGTGGAAGCAGACGTCCGCGCCTGGATGAAGGGCGGGGCGTCGGAGTCGAACGTGAACGCGCTCGCGGACCTCGTCGATCGCGAGTACGCGAAGTGGACGCAGACGAGCGGGTACTCTCCGGGGCTCGGCGTCGGAGACGACGCGTTCGCGAACTTCTTCCGCGATGAGCTCGATCGGTTCGGGCGAGAGCATCCGGACTTCCATCGTCTCCACGACGTCGATGCAATCGAGCACGGCGTTGAGTCGAGCACCTTCCTCCAGCGCGGAGGATTGGACGCCACTGATCGCGCTGGCGGCCACACGTTGGATGTTCACCTTGCCAAAGAGGGCCTGAGCGGGACCGAACTCGATGACTGGATCAAGGCTCGCTTCAAAGGTAAGCGTCCGAACAGTGCCTACACTGTGTCGAAGGATCGCCTCAACGAGCTCGTGGCCGATAATCTTGACTTCAACCACGAACACATCCGTGCTTGGGTGGAGGCAAAGGCTAGTCACCCGGAGCTCGCGCCGACCGAGGGCTTCGATTGGCCCGCTGAGTCGGTCGTTGGCCGCAGTTACCGTCCCAACGGGCATCCCCCGATGACCGACAGCTCAGTCGTGCGGGTCGTCTTGAAGTACACCGGTGAGGGCGAGCCCCCGTACAACGTGCTGACCTCCTATCCGAGAGGGATCTTCGTTGCGAAGAACTGAAGCAGAGCTGCGCGCGGTTTTGACGCGGACGCCGCAGATGAACACGCTGTTGGGAGCCGACTTCAATCAGGACTGGATGCTCGATTGGCAATCGGCGGAGGACGTGCTGATCTGTCGGATCGACGAGGTTGACAGTGCTCGGAAAAGAGCTCTGCTCCGCGAAGTAAAGTCGCTTCTCAGTGCGCTCGAAACCGACCAGGATGTCGAAGACTTCTTGGACTTCGTAGGCTCGGGCCTGGTGCCCACGATCGACTTCGCGCAATCAGCGCGCGCGTGGCTTTGCGGGATCCGGGACCGCCTGCAGGACGGTCTGGAGATTACCGACTGATGCTCTGTGACAGCCTTCTGGCCTACCGAAGCGCGTCGAGATGGGTTCGACAGGCGACCCCACTTCTCGGAAGCAACGAGCATTATCTTGTCGGCTGATCTTGAGGCTTAATTGAGACGACGAGGGCTTGAGAAAGGTTGTGCAATGACGAAGAAGGTTACTCGGGCGACCGACGAGAAGTGCGACGAGTGTTGACTGTGCACGCCGTCCGGACGGGGAGTCCTACTTTCCGAGCGTTGAACGCGCGAACGAAGCCGTGGCGTACGCACTCGACTTCAATCACGAGCGCATTCGTCAATGGGTGGCTGCAGGGGCCGTCCGGCCGCTGCGGATCTACGCGGTGCCGGGTGGTGTTACTGGTCGCGGCAATCCCTTCGCGGAACCCCAGGACCTGGAAGGCGTGCGAGTCGTGCTGACGCGAGCGTCCGACAATCCGTCGGGCTACACCGTGTTCACCGCGTACCCCGCTGTGGCGAGCATCACCGCGCAGAACTTCCACGGCTTCGACGCATTCGTGGGCTCGTACTTCCACCAGGACTGGGCGGAGGAGCCGTACTCAGCCGAGCAGGCACTGGAGGATCACGTCACAGTTGGGTCCGAAGGGGCATTGCGCACGCTCCTGGAGGACGTCCGAGACCTCGACTCGATCCTTCCCGACGAAGCCTCCCTCGCTGGTCGTCTCGTCGAACTCGACTGCAACTACGTACCAGCGGAGGATGGCATCGATGACCGGCAGTGGCTGCGGAGTGTCGGCGAGCGGCTGCAGCGTCACATCTCCACCACTGAGAGTGGACAAGACGGTGTCGCACGGCGTCAGCAGTGGTGAATCACTTGAGACCCTTGCTTGATTTCCCCGCATTTGACTCGCTGATGGGAGGTGCGTTCAGCCAGGGCTGGAAGGATGAGTCGTCTTCGGCCAATGAAGTTCTGTCCAAGGCCCTGGACGGGTTCCCGGCGACCCGTGGGGCGCTGGCGCTGGAGCTGCTCGATATCCGGACGATTTGTCAGGAAACCGACGTGATCCACCCGTTGGAGTCGATTGGCAGTGGCTTTCAACCGGAAGTTGATGCAGACATGAGCGCTCTCGGTTGGGTGGACTACCTCGTCGGACGCATCTCCGAGCTCGACGCAGCGGATGCATGATCGAGTAGATGGAATGACAGACTATTCGGGAATCAAACGAAGAACTCCGAAGCTGACAAATCTTTTCGGTGCTTTGTTTTGACAACAGTGGTACGAGGACCGGACGGCGAACGAGGCGTTAGAGCTAGCCTTCGGGCAGCGCGCGACAGGCTATTGAGACCGTGTGTTAGAAGAAATCGACCTCCTGCTCACTCAGCTTCATTCCGAGCAAAATGTCAGAGAGCACCTCATGTCCTTCGACGTCGATGTCGACTTCGATCGGGATTTCCCGGAAGGGGTACGCAAGTGGCTCGAGGGTGCACGGGCGGTCCTCCGGGACCTCTGAAGACGGAGGAGTTCGATTGTGCCTCCGGTCGTCCGCCCGGCTCGTGCGGAGCAAGTCGAATGGCGAAGAGTGGTTGCTGGTTGTCTCACACCGGTTAAGCCGCGGGCTTCGCCGGAAGGGTTCGGAAGGGTGACGGTCTACGCGGTACGGATGGGGATTCTCTCTTCGGAGTGACGGTATGGGGTCGTATTGGACGTTGAAGAGCTCAAAAAGCGAGCACCGCACATGGCCAATCTGATCGGAGGCCTGTTCTACCAAGGTTGGTACGAAGATCGAACGGCAAATGAGTCGCTTGATCTTGCTTTCGGGTACCGTTCTCTGGAAGAGCGCCTTGACATAGTCAGTGAGATCGATGCGATTCTACGGGCACTTCCGACGACATCGGAGGTGGAGGATTTCGTGCGGTCGTTCGACGTTGACGTCGACTTTCGGCGCGACTTCGGTGAAGATGTGCGTCAGTGGTTGACCGACGCGCGGCTGGCGTTGCAGGGGTTGCCGCTGTGAGTCGCGCTCGATGCTCCGTAGCCAGACCAGTGAAGCGTGGATGAGTGGTGGGATCCAACGTTCTCGAATTCACCAGTGTTCGGTGTGAAGTCCGTTCTCGACCAGTCACCCGCGAGGGTGCTCTGTGAGTGACGAGGACTTCTACCGAGATGTGGTCCGTCACGCACCGAGAATGACGTCGCTGCTCGGCGCGGAGTTCAACTTCGATTGGCGACTCGACTGGCCAGATGCCGAGGCAGTGCTCACGCAAGACATCGACGAAGCACCCCTGGCCGACAACCAAGCGCTGCAGACCGAACTCGACTACCTCGTGGGCATGCTCGGGTCCGAGCGGTTGGCTGACGGCTTCGTCGCGTACGTTGATTCGGGCCTGGTTCCCCTTGCTGACACTGGGAGATCGACTCGCGAATGGCTGATCGACGTTCGGGATCGTGTCTCGCAGGTCGTCGTGCTGAAGGCGGAGTCCGAAGGATACGGTCAGCTGGGCGAAGCGGTCTGACGGTGCACGCTGTCCCGTCGGAGCCGAGGGCTCGTCTGGGTTGTCGGGCCGTTCCTGTTGCTCGTGTGGAACGCGCAGGACAGCGATCGCAGCGGAGTGAGGTTCGACCGACCCGGCGAGGTCCGGCACTGACGAAGCGAGCGGCCGTCCAGCCCGGAGTGAAAGGGGGAGACCCCGGGAGGACGACCGCTCGCGGTCTGGGGAGGCAGTGCTTCAGGCGGTGCGGAACGATCCGGTCGCCGTGCGGAGCGAACCGGTCGCGGTGCGCGTCGAGGACGTCGCGGTGCCGGGGCGCCGGAACTGCGTGTCGACGAACCGGCCGAGTGCGCGGCCGATGCCGGTCCCGGTGTAGGTGCCGATCGGACGCCAGGCTGCGGTGACGGCGTAGCCGCCGAGCTCGTCGCGGGCTTCGAGGCCGGTCACGTAGGCGCCGCCCAGGGGGTTCTGACGGTTCTGCATGGGTGCTCCTCGTCGTCGTGCCGAGGGTCGTCGGTCACCAGGCCGGCGACCGCGACGCCGTCGGCTTGATGACACCCAGCCTACCTTCTACTTTTGCATCACGCAAAAGAAGGAAGGCTCAGGCGAGCAGCTCGCAGAACGTCCGGCCGCTGGCCGTCCAGCTCTGACGCGCGGTCAGCCCGGCGCGCTCGGCGTGCTCGAGCAGCGCGTCGACACCGACCTCGGCCCAGGGGAAACCGGCGCTCTGGTGGCCGTCGGCGTCCACGACGCGGGCGGTGAAGGTGCGGTCGGCCTCGTGGTCGACGTGCGTCTCGACGATGACACGACCGCCCTCGCGCACGATCTCCCGGCACCGGGCGAGCAGCGCCGCAGGGTCGCCGCCGATGCCGATGTTCCCGTCGATGACGAGTGCGGTGTCCCAGTGCCCCTCGTCGGGGACCGGCTCGAACACCGAGCCCTGCAGTGCGGTGCCGCCGGAGCGCCGGGCGATCGCCACGGCCTCGGCGGAGACGTCGACGCCGAGCGCCGGGATGCCCAGCGCCTGCGCGGCGACGAGCATCCGCCCGGGCCCGCAGCCGATGTCGATCACGAGGCCGTCGGCGCCGTCGAGGAGCGAACGGTCGACGCGGTCGGCAGCGGCGCTCCAGCGGCCGACGTCAAGCGTGACCTCGGCGTCCGGGCGCTCGGGGTCGGTGAGGCGGATCCGGCCATCGGTGCGGAGCGCGCGGGCGTAGGGCTCGCCGCCGCCGGCGCCGAACGAGACGGGTGCGTGCATGGTCATCGGGGGCTCCCCACGGTTTCGGCGCGCAGGGCCCCGGCGAACCGGGAGTCCGGCACGAGTGCTGCGACGCGCTCGGCATCGGGCACGGTGTCGACGTCGAGCAGGACCCCGAGGACGCCCACGTCGAGGCCGGCATCGGTCAGACGTGCGAGCTGCACGGCTCCGGTGTCGTCCTGCGACATCGGGACGCCCCGGAGGTGCGCGCCGTTCGGCTCGCGGAGGTACAGCGACCAGAAGCCGCCGTCTTCAGCGGGACCGAACCACGCGTCGCGCGACGGGTCCTCGAACACCGGGGCGACGTCGGCGGCGCTGCACTGCGGCGTGTCCATGCCGACCAGCAGCGTCGGGCCGTCGACGGCGTCGAACAGCGCGCCGAGGCGTTCGTCGAGCCCACCGCTGGTCTGGTGGATGACATCGAAGCCGTCTGCCCCCTCGGGCAGGACGGTGCCGTCGAAGAACAGGACGCGGCGTGCGGCGGGCAGGGCGCGGACGGTCGCGAGGGTGTCCGCGAGGCTCGCGGCGGCGACACGGGCGGCACCCTCGGGGGTCAGCGCCGGCGTCAGCCGGGTCTTCACCTTGCCGGGCAGGCACTCCTTCGCGACCACCGCGACGGTGATGTCGGCGGTCACGAGCGCGCACCGTCCGTCGTCGAGGCGACCATCTCCGGGGTGGACCCGGCCGACTGCCCGACGGGTGCCGGTGCGACGACGCGGCCCCGTGCCTCCCGGCTGGCGGTCTGCGCTGCTCGGCGGTACGTGCGGAGCAGACGGGACATGTCCTTGACCGCGTTGATGGTGCCGCGGAGCGCGCCGGTGACCTTGCTGTCACCGATGCGCTGCGCGTACCCGATGTCGGACTCGTCGACGCGCCAGCCCGCCGCGTGCGCGGCGAGGACCATCTCGAGCGGGTAGCCGCTGCGGCGGTCGCGCAGGTCGAGGGCGACCAGGTCCTCGCGGCGCATCACGCGCATCGGACCGAGGTCGCGCAGCCTGTAGCCGGTGGCGCGGTGCATGAGGACGGCGAGGACGCGGTTCGCGAAGCGGGCGTGCGGCGCCCATGCTCCGGGCGTGGTGGGGACGCGGCGGCCGAGTGCGAGGTCGGTGTGGCCGGTCGCGACACGTGCGACCAGCGGGACGAGTTCGGCGGGGTCCATCGAGGCGTCGGCGTCGCAGAAGGCGACGTACTCGGCGGTCGCGGCGGCGACGCCGGCGGCGCAGGCCGAGCCGAACCCCTTGACGGGTTCGGTGACGACGAGTGCGCCGTGTGCGCGGGCGACGTCGGCGGAGCCGTCGGTCGAGCCGTTGTCGACGACGATCGGCCGGTAGCCGGTGGGCAGGCGGCCGAGGACCTCGGGGAGGGCATCGGCCTCGTCGAGACAGGGGAGGATGACGTCGACGTTCATGACTGCCATTCGGTGCCCTCGTGCGGACCGACTGGTGTCGGGCCGTTCCGCGCGCGTCGCGGCGGAGGATCGGTCGGTCTCGTCGGCGGCCGGCTGTCGTTCCATGCCTTCGAGCCAACACGTCGCGGCGCCGCGGGGTACAGGAACGACGTCCCCCGCTGGACGTTCTGCGCACTCGGTGCGCGTGGTTCCCCCTGTTCGGGGGACAGGGGCGTCCACTGCTGTGGGGACGCGGCGGCGCGGGCAGCGGGTCGGTCTGGTCGGGCCGGCTGGCGGTCCTTCCGGCCGTCCGGCCGGCGGTGGTTCGGCGGTGGTTCGGCGAGATCGCACTCCGGCGGCGTCCTGGGCGTGGGCAGGCGGCGAAAGTGCGATCTCGCGGCGCCGACGCGTCGCCGATGCGGTCCCGACGCGGTCCCGACCCGGGGGCGGGGGAGCGGTGGACGCAGCGGATGGCGGACGGGAGGCGCGGGTCGACTCGCCACGTGCCTCCCGTCCGACGGGTGGCCCGGTCCGGTGCCGCGCTGCTACTGCACCGCAGCGCGCAGCGGGGCCGTCGCGAACTCCCGCATGCCGCGCTCGAAGTCCACCCGGGCGCGCCAGCCCAGCTCCGCTGCGATCCGGTCCGACGACGCCGTGACGTGCCGGACGTCGCCGAGCCGGTACTCGCCGGTGACGACCGGCTGGGGGCCGTCGGGTCCGGCGATCGCCGCGGCCATCTCGCCGATCGTGTGCACCACACCGGAGCCGACGTTGTAGGCGCGGAAGGACTCGGACGGCAGATCGGCGGTGGCGGCGATCGACGCGGCGTTCGCCCCGGCGACGTCGTCCACGTGCACGAAGTCGCGACGCTGGCGGCCGTCCTCGAAGACCCGAGGGGGCCTCGCCGCGGGCCAGAGCCGAGCGGAACAGTGAGGCGACACCGGCGTAGGGGGTGTTCGCGGGCATCCCGGGACCGTAGACGTTGTGGTACCGGAGCGCGACGGCGCGGCCACCCGTGGCGCGCGCCCAACTCGACGCGAGGTGCTCCTGCGCGACCTTGGTCTGCGCGTAGACGTTGCGCGGGTCGAGCGACGCGGACTCGTCGATCAGCCCGGGCAGGAGCGGCTGCCCGTCCGCGCCGATCGGGTCGAAGCGCCCCTGGTCGAGGTCCTCGCGACGACGGGCCGGTGGCCGGACGGGCTCCCCGGCAGCGGTCGTGTACGCGCCCTCGCCGTAGACGACCATCGAGCTGGCGACCACCAGCCGGCCGATGCCGAGCCGGTCCATCCCGGCGAGCACGTGCGCCGTGCCGGCGTCGTTCGACGAGACGTAGTCGGGGGCGTCCTGGAAGTCGACCCCGAGGCCGACCTTGGCGGCCTGATGGCACACGACGTCGACGCCGTCGAGGGCCGCGTCGAGGGCGATCCGGTCACGGACGTCGCCGTGCACGAACTCGATGCCCTGCTGCTGGTGGGCGAGGACGATCTCGGACGGGTCGCCGTGCACGTCGTCGCGGAGCGAGTCGAGCACGCGGACCTCGTGGCCCTCGGCCCGGGCGCGGCGCACGATCGCGGAGCCGATGAACCCGGCGCCGCCGGTGACGAGCAGGCGGGTCACGCGGTGGCTCCGGTGGTGGTGGCGTGTCCGCCGGCCACGCTGGCGCTCGCGGCGGCGGGCACGAGCTCACGCGGCGTGTAGTCGTCGGGGATCGCGGCGACGATCGAGCCGATGGCGCGGACGATGACCTCGTTCGCACGGGCCAGGCGTTCCATCACCATCCCGTGGGTCACGGGGGCCTCGCCGGCGTCGGCCGCTTCCTGCTCGGTGGGGGCCAGCCCGGCGTCGGCATCGGTCACGAACGACAGGTTCACCGTGCCGATGCCGAGTTCGGCCGCGAGCGGCACCTCGGGCGTCATCGTCATGTTGATGGTGTGGCCGCCGGCCTGGCGCATCCACAGGGACTCGGCGCGGGTCGAGAAGCGCGGGCCCTGGATCACCACGCAGGTGCCCGTCGGCCGGAACGGCACGTCGAGCTGCTCGATCGCAGTGACGGCCACCCGTCGCAGGACCGGGTCGAACGGGTCGGCGAAGGACAGGTGCTGGACGGCGTCCTCGAAGAAGGTGTCCGCGCGACCCCACGTCCGGTCGACGAGCTGGTCGGTGACGACGAACGTCCCCGGCGCGTAGTCCGGGTGCAGCCCGCCCACGGCGCTCGACGAGACGACGGCGCGCACCCCGAGCGACCGCAGTGCCCACAGGTTCGCGCGGTGGTTGATGCGGTGCGGGGCGACGGAGTGCTCACGGCCGTGCCGGGTGAGGAACGCGACCCGCTTGCCGGCCATCGTGCCGATGCTGATCGGGCTCGACGTGGGGCCGAACGGGGTGTCGACGTCGACCTCGTCCGCGGTGCCCGGTTCGAACAGTTCGTAGAGGCCGGAACCGCCGATCACCCCGATGCCCACGGTCTCGTCCACAGCTCCGGTCGTGGTCACGTCGTTCTCCACAGGTCCTCCGAATGGTCGTCGGCGCGTTCTGCGCGCTGGTTTGCCTACTGAGACCGCCCCGGTACGAACCGGGAGCGGCACACTTCCCACCTGTTCGGAGGCCCGCGTGCGAACGATCGGTCAACACCGCGACGAGATCGCCGCGCTCGTCGCGCCGGTCCTGTCCGGCAGACACGGCTCCGACCTGGAGGCACGGGGCATCGACGACCTCGCGACCGATGCCGGGGCCGGACGGGGTCACCGGGTGCTCGGACGGGCCGTCGTCGCACCGGTTCCCCTGCCGCCGTTCGACAACAGCCAGATGGACGGCTTCGCCGTCCGCGCCGACGACGCGGGGCGCGTCGTGCGGGTGGTCGCGCCGATCCCCGCCGGGCTGGTCCCGCCGCCGCTCGACATCGACACGGCAGCGCCGATCATGACCGGCGCACGGATCCCGGTCGGGGCCGACGCGGTGTTCCCGGTGGAGCGAACCGTGCGGGGCTCCTTCCCCGCGGCGCTGGAGCTCACCGACGTGCCCGTTCCGGACGACCTCGTGGCGGGCACCTTCGTCCGTGGCACCGGCACCGATCTGCCGCAGGGCGCCGAGCTCGCGGCAGCGGGTGCCCCGGTGACGCCGGCGCTCCTCGGCGCGCTCGCATCGGCGGGGGTCGCCGCCGTCGAGGTCGTCCGACGCCTCCGGGTCCTGGTGGTGTCGACCGGGTCAGAGCTCCGGGCCGACGGTGCGGGTGCGGGCCCCGACGGCGCTTCCGCGATGATCGGCGACGCGAACGGCATCGCGCTGCGAGCGGCGCTCGCCGAGGTCGGCGTCGAAGCCCGGGCCGTCCGGGTGCCCGACGACGAACGCGCGTTCCTCGAAGCCCTCGACGACGCGGTCGGGGACTGGGCCGACCTCGTGCTCACCACGGGCGGCATCAGCGCCGGTGCGTACGAGGTCGTCCGCCAGGCCCTCGAGCCCCGTGGGCTCGCCGTGACCCCGGTCGCGATGCAGCCCGGCGGGCCCCAGGCGTCCGGCACGGTGACGATCGCCGGACGCCCCGTGCCCGTGGTCTCGTTCCCCGGCAACCCGGTCTCCGCCCTCGTCTCGTTCGAGGTGTTCCTCCGTCCGGTCCTCGCGGCCGACGCCGGGGTCGCGGACGACCGCACCGTCCAGGTGCTGCCATCCGCCGACGCCGCGACCTCGCCCGCCGGCAAGCACCAGGTCCGTCGCGGCCGGGTGCAGGACGGCCACGTGCACTTCGTCGGCGGTCCGAGCTCCCACCTCCTCGCCCACTACGCCGCCGCCACGCACCTCGTGCACGTGCCGGTCGGCACCGACACCGTCGAACCCGGAGACCCGTTGACCGTCTGGACCATCCGATGACCGAACCGCAGCTCTCCCACGTCCGGGCCGACGGCAGCGCCCACATGGTGGACGTCTCCGAGAAGGACGTCACCGCCCGCTCGGCCACCGCCACGGCGACCCTCGTCACCCGGCCGGACGTCGTCACGCGCATCCTCGACGGCTCGCTGCCCAAGGGCGAGGTGATCGGCACCGCACGCATCGCCGCGATCATGGCCGTCAAGAAGACCTCCGACCTCATCCCGCTCTGCCACCCGCTGCCGATCGCCGGCGTCGAGGTCGACATCACCGGCGCCGGCGACCGGGTCGTCGTCGAGGTGTCCGTGCGCACGACCTCGCGGACCGGCGTCGAGATGGAAGCGCTCACCGGCGCGAGCGTCGCCGCACTGACCGTCTACGACATGGTGAAGGCCGTCGACCGCACGGCATCGATCACGGACGTCCGGGTGCTCGAGAAGCACGGCGGACGCTCCGGGGACTGGAGCAACCGATGACCTCGCAACCGACCAGGGGCCGAGCGGGGGTCGTCGTGGTGTCCACCCAGGCGTCCACCGATCCCGCCCTCGACCGCACCGGACCCGTCATCGCCGCCTGGCTCCGCGAGCGCGGCTTCACCGTCGGCGACCCGGTCGTCGTGCCCGACGGCGGACCCATCGCCGAGACGGTGTCGGCCGAACTCCTCGGCGAGGCACGTGTCGTCATCACCACCGGCGGCACCGGGGTCACCCCCACTGACCGCACTCCCGAGGCCGTGGCGCCGCTCATCGACCTCGACCTGCCCGGCATCACCGAGGAGATCCGCCGCCGCGGGCTCGCGGGGGCCGGACCGACGGCGCTCCTGAGCCGGGGCGTCGCCGGGATCACCGGCGGCGGGGCCCTGCTCGTCACCCTGCCGGGGTCGCGCGGCGGCGTCGCCGACGGGCTGGACGTGCTCGACGGCCTGCTCGACCACGTGCTCGCCCAGGTGCACGGCGAGGGCCACGCGCCCCGGAGCGCGTCGTGACCGGGGCCGCCCCCGCCAGCGACCGTGTCGTGCTCGCCGACGTCGTCGACCGCTCGATCACCGTCGACGAGGTCTCGGCCGTCGTCGCCACCGACCAGGACGGCGCCGTGGTGACCTTCGCCGGGGTCGTCCGCGACCACGACGGCGGCAAGGGCGTGCACGCGCTCGACTACGAGCGGCACCCGAGCGCCGGCGAGGTCATCGCCGCGGTCGCCCGTGACATCGCCGAGGCGCACCCCGAGGTCCGCATCGCCGTGCTGCACCGGGTCGGGGCGCTCGGTATCGGGGACGTCGCGCTCGCCGCAGCCGTGTCGTCGCCGCACCGGGCCGAGGCCTTCGCGGCGTGCGGTGCCCTGGTCGACCTCGTGAAGGAGCACGTGCCGATCTGGAAGCACCAGCGCTTCGCCGACGGCACCGACGAGTGGGTCGCGGCCCTCTGACGGCAGTACGGCGGTACCTCGGTCGAGCACCTGTGTGACCCCGCAGGAGACCGTTGCCAGATCGCAACGCGGCACGCGTTCGGGGCGTAGCGGCGGCTCGGAGCCGATCCATAGACTCGCTGCTCATGAGCGTGCTGCTGTACGGGGCCTCGATCGTCCTGTTGGTCTTCGCCCTGATCGACATCCTCACCAAGGGAGCCGACCAAGTGCGCGGCCTCCCGAAGGTCGCGTGGGTGTTCCTGGTGATCCTGGTGCCCGTCGTCGGCAGCATCGTGTGGTTCGCCGTCGGGCACGACTGGGCCCCCGGTGACCGGAACCACGGCCGCTACCTCGAGCCGCGGCGCCACGAGGACCAGTACGCGAGCCTCGGGCACGCCCGTGCCGCCCACGGTGACACCCGCGTCACCGGGACCGAGCAGGAGCTCGCCGAGCTCGAGCGCGAGATCGAGTACTGGGAGGCCCAGGCGCGACTGCGCCGTGCCAAGGAGGCCGCCGGCGAGGGCGAGCCGACCCCGGGGAGCTGAGCCGCGCCTCCCAGGCCGCCTGCCCGGCACCCTCTCGCGTGACGAACCACGCATCCGACGTCGCACCACCTGCCAGCGTCGGTTCGATGTCGGAAACGTGGTTCGAAGCCCACCAGAGCGCCACCGCACCCACCCGCCCGCCCAGCCGCCTACCCTTGACGGGTGGCACATCTCCTCGGCGCCGAGAACCTGCATCTCGAGTTCCCCACCAAGGTCGTCTTCGACAGCGTCACCCTCGGCATCGACGAGGGTGACCGGATCGGTGTCGTCGGTCGGAACGGCGACGGCAAGTCGACGCTCCTCGCCCTGCTGTCCCAGCGACTCGAGCCGGACGGCGGACGGGTCACGCACCGCCGCGGTCTGACGGTCGGGTACCTCGACCAGCGCGACATCCTGCCCGCGGGCGAGCTCGTCGGCAGTGTCGTCGTCGGCGACCGCGAGGAGCACGAGTGGGCGGGTGACCCGAAGATCCGCGACATCATCGGCGGACTCGTGTCGGACATCCCGTGGGACGTCAGCGTGGACGAGCTGTCCGGCGGGCAGCGTCGCCGCGTCGCGCTGGCGCGGCTGCTGGTCGGCGACTGGGACGTCCTGTTCCTCGACGAGCCCACGAACCACCTCGACGTCGAGGGCATCCAGTGGCTCGCGGAGCACATCAACCGCCGCTGGTCGTCGAACCAGGGCGGCATGGTGGTCGTGACGCACGACCGGTGGTTCCTCGACGCGGTGTCGACCGACACGTGGGAGGTCCACGACGGCATCGTCGACCCGTTCGAGGGCGGGTACGCCGCCTACATCCTGCAGCGCGTCGAACGCGACCGGCAGGCCGCGGCGAGCGAGCAGCGCCGGCAGAACCTGGCCCGCAAGGAACTCGCGTGGCTCCGCCGCGGCGCCCCGGCCCGCACGAGCAAGCCGAAGTTCCGCATCGACGCGGCCAACGCGCTCATCGACGACGTGCCGCCGATCCGCGACACGGTCGCGCTCGCGAAGACGGCGACGGCGCGCCTCGGCAAGGACGTCGTCGACCTGCTCGACGTCAGCGTCTCCTTCGACGACACCGAGATCCTCGACCGCATCGAGTGGCGGATCGCACCGGGGGAGCGGACCGGCATCCTCGGCCCGAACGGCGCGGGCAAGTCGACGCTCCTCAACCTGGTGTCGGGTCGGCTGCAGCCGACGAGCGGCCGGGTGAAGACCGGCAAGACCGTCCAGGTCGCGGTGCTCGACCAGCAGCTCGCCGACCTGGCGCAGTTCGCGGACGACCGCGTCCGCGAGGTCGTCGCGCGCAAGAAGACCAGCTACGTGGCGGACGGCAAGGAGATGACGCCGTCGCAGCTGCTCGAGCGGCTCGGCTTCACCTCGGAGCAGCTCTCGACGCCCGTTCGCGATCTCAGCGGTGGGCAGAAGCGTCGGCTCCAGCTCATGCTCATCCTGCTCGACGAGCCGAACGTGCTCATCCTCGACGAGCCCACCAACGACCTCGACACCGACATGCTCGCCGCGATGGAGGACCTCCTCGACACCTGGCCCGGCACCCTGCTCGTCGTCTCCCACGACCGGTACCTGCTCGAGCGCGTGACCGACCAGCAGTACGCGGTGCTCGGCGGGCACCTCCGGCACCTGCCGGGCGGCGTCGACGAGTACATGCGGCTCCGGGCGGCCGGCACCGGTGGCGGGACCGCGTCAGCGGCTGCCGCCGCGTCTGCCGGGAGGCCCGACACGGCAGGCGGCACGGGCCCGGCTGGCGGCGGGGCCGGCTCCAGTGCGTCGGCTGGTTCCGGCGCATCGGCCGCGGCGGCCTCCGGCTTGTCGGGTGCCGAGCGCCGGACGGCCGAGAAGGAGATGTCGGCGCTCGACCGGAAGATCGCGAAGGTCGGTGCCGACCGGAAGAAGCTGCTCGATGCCTTCGCCACGCACGACCAGTCGGACTACGCCGGGCTCGGGGCGTTGCAGGCGGAGCTCGCGGCGCACGAGGCCGAGATCGAGCAGCTCGAGGAGCGTTGGCTCGAGGTCGCGGAGTTGCTCGGGGTGTAGCGGGGACCGGCCGGCTCAGGCGCCGGTGCAGCCGATGTCGGACGCGTCGTGGCCCTCGCCGATACCGACGCCGAAGGACTCCGGGTCGGTCACGGTCCGGATCGTCCCGAGCGGACCGACGGTGGTCGCGACCAAGCCGTGGACACGCCCCGCGTCAGCGCCGTCACGCAGGACGATGCGGCCGACGACGTCGAGTTCCCCGTGGGCCGGCACGACGAATCCCGAGTCGACCGGAACCGTGGGGCCGTACTGGCGTGGCAGATCTGGTTCGGTGGTGACGATGAGTCCAGGGCTGTCGTCACTCGGACTCGTGGCGATGGCGAGGTGGGAGAGCGTGACGCGGTGCACGTCCACGGCTCGGACGTCGCGGACCCGCACGCCCCGTCCGGTGTCGTTGCGGAACGACGTGAGGAACCACGCCGAAGCGGCGGTCGCGTCGTCCGGGTACGTCCCGCAGACGCCACCGCCGAGGGCCTCCGTCGACAGTGCGCCGCCCGGTGTGATCGCCACCCCGAGACCGACCGCCAGCACGACCGCCCCGACCGTGCTCGCTCCGAGGATTGCCCGCCCGTAGTCCACGTCGTCACCATAGGGCACGGTCAACGCAGTTGAGCATCCCCCGTTCGTGCCGTCGGTGCTACTCGACGGACTGGGGGTCGACGTCGTCCTGCGTGCCGCTGTCCGATGGAGCCGCGTCCGCGGGGTCGCCGCCGCCGGGGTTCGCGACGACCTCCCACAGGTGGCCGTCCGGGTCCTGGAAGAAGCCGGAGTACATGCCCCACGGTCGCGTGTACGGCGCCGCGAGCATCGTCGCACCCGCTGCTCGTGCCCGGTCGAGGAACGCGTCCGCAGCCTCGCGGGAGTCCACGAAGTGCCCGATCGTGCTGCTGGGGCCGCCTGCCAGGCGGACGCCGCCGTCCTTGGCCATGTCCTCCCGGCCGTAGACGCTCACGATCAAGCCGTCGTCGAGGGTGAACATCGCGGTGGTGCCGCCGGCCTCGGTCTCGGTGGCGGGGTACTCGGTGCCGATCACCCCGCTGCCGTCGATGCCGAGCAGGGCACGGTAGAAGTCCGCCGATCGTGCGACGTCGGCGACGGCCAGGGTGATCGCGTGCATGCGCCGGAGCGGTACCGCCGTCGCGGGCTCCCGTACCGTGCCGGTCAGCCCGCGTTGCCGCCGCAGCGCCACAGGGCGGCCGCGAGGGTGTCGATGTCCGTCCGCGCTGTCGGGTCGGCGGTGCCCTCGGCGAAGACGGTGAACGCGATCCGGTCGCCGCCGACCTCGTCCGTGACGCCGGTCAAGCCGAACATGTCGTCGAGCGTCCCGGTCTTCCCCCGGACGTGACCGCGGGCGTCCGCGGCCGCACCGGTGAAGCGCCCGTGCTCGGCGAGGGTGCCGGTCTTCCCGGCCACGGCCAGCCCCGCATCGACCGGAGCGAGCCCGTGGCGGTGCTCGGCGACCGCCCGCATCAGCTTCGTCAGGGCCGACGCCGGCACGCGGTTGTCCGGGCTCAGCCCGGACCCGTCGACCAGCCGGAGGCCGGTGGTCGGCACGTCGACGTGTCGGAGGGCCTTCGTCGTGCCGGCTTGGATCGCGTCGAACGACCGGCCGGTGCCCTCCGCGACGGCGACGTGCCGGGCGAGCACCTCGGCGAGGGTGTCGTCCGAGTGCGTGAGCAGCGTCCCGACCAGATCGGCCACCGTCGCCGACCGCACCGAGCCGAGCGCGGTCGCACCCGACGGCACCCCGAACGAGGTCGTGTCGACCCGCACGTCCGGACCGAGCAGGGCGGCGAACGCCGACGCCGCCCGAGCGACCGCGGCCGAACCCCGGAGCGAGTACGCATCGGTCGGGTCGTCCCGATCGCCGTCCACCATCAGGGCGGTGATGTTCGAGACGCTCCCGCTCGTCCGCGCGCTCTGCGTCCAGGTCGGATGCCAGGCCGGACCGTCGAACAACCCGGTGTCCACCTGCACGACGTCGATCGGACCGGGGTGCGCCGCGCGGACCTGGCGTGCGAGGTCGTCCAGGTGGGGAGCACCCGGGTAGACGCCGTCCTGCCCGCTCGGCAGCCGGCTCAGCGTGGGGTCGCCACCGCCGACGAGCACGACGCTTCCCGAGGTCGAGCCAGCCACCACCCGGGTCGTGGAAGCGGCGGTCCGGGCCGAGCGCGCTCAACGCCGCGGACGCCGTGAGGAGCTTCATCGTGCTGCCGGTCTGCGTGGGCTCGTCCCCGCGCACGGTCAGGACGGACTTGCCGGTGCGCACCGAACGGGCGTCGAGGAACAGCTGGCCGGTGTCCCACCGTCCGGCGAGCGACTCCGCCGTGCAGCGCGCGTCCGCGGCGGTCGCCCGGTCGTGCGAGCTCCCGATCGCCGCGGTGGCCACCGCGATGCCGCCGACGACCAGTGCGAGCACCGTCGCGAGCGCGATGGTGTGCGGGTAGCGGCGGAGGATGGCGCGGGCTCTGTTCACCCGTTCATCGTCGCGACGAACACCGCTCGTCGGCATCGGCCGCTGGACCGAAGGGAGGGTGCCCCGTTCGTCCTGCCGGGTGAAGGCGGGCGGTCAGTCGCGTCGGGAGCCGAACGCGGTGCGGTCAGTCGCCCAGGCCGAGGATGAGTCGGCGCAGGAGGCCGGACAGCTGGTCCTGCTCGGTGTCCGAGACGCCGGCGAGGATGTCCCGCTCCGCGGCGAGTAGATCGGCGATCGCGGCATCGACCGCCCGGCGCCCCTCGCTCGTGAGCGAGACGAGGATGCCCCGGCCGTCCTTCGGGTCGGTGCGACGGGCCACCAGGCCCCGGGCCGTCAGGCGGTCCACCCGGTTCGTCATCGTGCCGCTCGACACCAGGGTCTGCTGCAGGAGGGTCTTCGGACTGAGCTCGTACGGGTCGCCCGCCCGCCGGAGCGCCGACAGGACGTCGAACTCCCACGGCTCGACGTCGCTCTCGTCGAACGCGGCGCGACGCGCGCGGTCCAGGTGTCGGGCGAGCCGGTCGACGCGGGACAGCACCTCGAGCGGCCCGAAGTCGAGGTCGGCACGCTCGCGTCCCCACGCAGCGACGATGCGATCGACCTCGTCCTCCTGCGGCATCCCACCATCTTGGCCGAAGCGAGGGCTGCACGGCCAGCCTCGTCGGCATGGGAGGATGGTCGGGCACTCCGCGGGGTGTGTTCCGCCTTGGTGTAATGGCAGCACGACGGCCTTTGGTGCCGTTAGGTCCGGGTTCGAATCCTGGAGGCGGAGCTCTGGACCGATCGGTCTATCGGCGGAATCGCTTCGGTGTATTGCGCTCGAGGCTCTCTTGGGCGCGTTTCGAGGGTCCAGGCGACTTCAGTGGGCGCGGTCGAGTGGCGTGGGGAGCGCCCGCTGGGCTGCGAGCGGATGCAGAAAACCCCCTGGCCCAGATCTGGGCAGGGGGTGTTGGCTCGACGAGACTGATTCTGCGTCGTGCAGGGTTGGTTGTGTTCAGTTCGGAGTGGGCCTGGTCAGGCCGCGGCCGGTATGTCTTGCGGTGCCGTGGACGCGCGGCGGTCTGCCCAGTACTTGGCAGAGTCACGCTGCTTGTACACGGCGGGATGCGAGCGGTTCTTGCGGTTCCTGTGTGCGAGATCGAGGCGTTCCTGGTACCAGTCGACGATGCGGCTGATGTTCTCGCATGCGGCTGCCATCGCCGCGCAGAGCGCAGCGAACCACGGGCCGCGAACGAGGCGCTTCATTGCGATTCCGAGTGCGAGGTGCTCCGGGTTCTTCACGGATGCGTTGCCGGATTCGACCGTGTTGCGCAGCCCGTACATGCGCCGCCACTTTTCGGACTTGTACTCGAACTCCTGGCCGTACTTGAGGTGCTTGACGTTCTCCCCGTCCCGCTTGCTTCCGCCGATGACCCCTGGAATGAGAACTGTCTTACTCGGCACCGTGATTTCGACGAGTTCCGCCGTCTGAGGGTCGATGTCGACGCGGTCTTCGGGTCGAAGAGCTGGGTAGAAGTACTGGCGAGCTCCGTCGGCGCGGTGGCGGCCTCGGGGCTCGGGCGGAAGCGAGAACGACGTGCGCGCTGGAGAACGACCAGCGCGTGGGCTGCAGCGATTCGCTCCTCTCGGACGGTCTCGTCCTCGATCTTGCTCGCCGCCTTCTTCGCGTCGGCGTAGGTCTTCTCGGCCAGCTGGAGCGCTTCTGGCATCGAACTGAGGTACCAGCTTCCGTCGCACATCACGAGGTTGTGCTTGCCGTCTGGGCTCGCCCAGAACGCCTGCTTTCCCTTCTGATCGATGCCGTAGTCCATGATGAGCTTCACACCGTGCTGCGCGTACGGAAGCTGAAGGTCTTCGACCTTGGCGTTCGGCGTGTAGGCGCGGTCGGCGATGAGTGTTTTGATCTTGATGCCGTTCGCGATGAGCGACTCGAGCATTTTCTGCCCGTGACCGGCGAGCTTTCCCGGCTTGTGATCTCCGATAGCCGTAAACAAGAGCGGGAAGTCTTTGTCTGCGTCGGGGTCGTTCCGCACCCAGATGCAGTACTCGATTTCCTGGCCGTACTTCCCGCTTGCCAGGCCCCTCTTTGGAACCGTCGTGGTCGCCGTGCCGAACGTAGAGGCCGCCGCCATGGTTGGTGGGCATCTTGTCGGTCGGCTTCATGTTCTTGAACGTCTTGTGCATGCCGACGAGTTCCGCGATGGTGGCATCGATGGCGTGGACGCCCTCAGATCGGTCCCGAATCTCCTGGGGAAGGAGAAGGACTGAGCCATGGACGATCGCGCTCATGAGTTCGGCTCGTCGCCGGGTTCGGGCGGCCATTTCCTCGGGATCGCGGTTGGCGACCGCCTGCAGGTATTCGCCGAAGAGCATGCCTTCGTGGCGGTCGCCGGGCTCGTCGTCGACGAGGTCCCGGAGCCGCGCCAGTGCGGCCCACACCCGGTCGTACATGAGCTCCTGACGGTTTTCGACAACCTCGGTGATCCCGAGGCGACGGCGCTGCTTCCAATTCATCCGCATGAGCATCTCCACGGCCGCCATCAGGGACATCTTCCCGTTGACGCGGAGTGAGACGAACACGAGCATGAGCGCGCTCGCTTCGCTGAACTTCGCCTTCTGACCGGCGTTTGACTTGCGGGTCTCCGCCTTGGCGCGCTCGATCACCGCTTGCACATCGCCGTGGCGACAGACGAGTGATACTTCACGGACAGCGCGCTTCACTGACTTGCGGCCAAGCTCAACCCATTTGCCGAGGGGCATCTCGAGGCTCTGTTCGAACCACCGGTCGACGTGTTCGGCGTCGTGGTACTTCGAGAGTGCTGCGGTCATCGTGTGACCTCGGCGCGGAGCTGACGGCGGTACGAGGCGGCGTCGAGGGCGGGGACGTGGGCGACGAGCTGGTCGAGGTGTTCAAACTTGGTGACGCCAGCGGCGGTCATGAGGGCGCGCATGTCGGTGCGGGCGATGAGGTGGGTGATGAGCCAGGTGTTCCGCATGCGGGTGGTGACGGGGTCTGGTTCGTTGCCGCGGTCGGTGTCGTAAAGGAAGGTGGTGAGGGTGCTGATGCCGTGCTTGATCCGCTTCGCCGAGCCGAACACCCAGTCCTCGGCGGCGACGTCGGTGATGGAATCGAGCAGCAGGGCTTCGAAGCGAGCGAGCAGCGGCACGGCGCGGCCGGTGGACGCGACGGTGACGAGGATGCCGTCGGTGTCGATGGTGATGTCGCGGCGGCGGACCTGAAGGAGTTCATTGGCTTTCAGGCCGGCGCCGGTGCAGAGAGCGAGGGTGACGCCGGCGCTCCGACGTCGAGCCGCGGTCGATTGGCCCGTCGCCCAGCTCTCGAGGAGGTGCAGGTCGAGGTCGTCGTAGGGTGCTGCGGTGTTCTGCGGAGTCGTCGGTGCGAACTCGAGCGGCACCTCGCCGACGAGGATCTCGGACATGCGCATCAGGGCCGACCGGTATGTGCGACGGGTGGTGTCGGACCAGGTGACGTCAGTCCGTGTGATGTAGCGCCGGACGATGACGGGGTGGAACACGACGGCGGTCTTCGTCGGGCATCCGTTGACGTTGACGACCCAGTCGACGAAGGGTGCCGCGACGACGATGAGCCGGTCGGCGGGCTGAGCGATGGACGTTGCCGCCTCGGCGACTGCGCCGACGACGAAGTCGCGGACAACGCTCCAACGGTCCTCCGCGAAGTTCGGAACGTACTTCACCGGTGTTCCTCCTCGAGTGAGGAACGACAGGATGGCGAGCAGCATCGCGGCGACGTACTGACGCGGTGACCCGAGGATCTGGCTAGGCATGCCCGGCCTATGCAGGCGAAGTGGGATGAGCTGTGGGAACGCGTCCCAGATTTTGATCTCGCTGCCGATCGATCCGCATTCCTGCGCGGATCGGCGGGGGCCGCCGCCGGCGCGAACGGTCGCGTCAGCCCGGGCGTGTCGTCGCTTGCTCGCACATGTGGCGGTGACGTCGGCGTCGTTCGCGTGACGCTGGCGATGTGCATGCGATCCGGGCGGCCTTCTACTTCGGGGACTCAGAAAACGTAGTGATCTTCGCGGCCGGATTGGTCCTGTTTGTGGACCCCGCTCGTCTGCGACCCGCGCGTCGTTCAAGATCCCGCCCGTTCCGCGCATACCCCCTCCGGGGCCGATCGCCGGCCTCGGAGAGGACCACATGCCCACCTCGACCACGGCGCTCGCAGCGCTCCACGCCGAGTACGCCGACCACGCAGCGCAGTCAGCCCTGACGCTCACCCTCGACCATCGGCGCGGCGTGGCGTTCTACCTCGCCGATACCGATGACTCCGTCGAGGTTGAATCCTTCGTACGACGCTGGACCGACCGAGTGCACGACCTCGACGACTTCATCGACGAGCACGGACGGATGCCCCGTGCCGACTCGACCCGTCCTCGCCCTGCGACCGCCGAGCAGACCCTCGTTGACGCCCTCACGTACTTCCGGCAGGTCGGCGCTGCGGGCGGCTACTGCTCGTACCAGCCGTTCGACGACTTGAAGCGGTGCCTGGCTTCGCCTGGAACCCCCGTGACGCGCAGTGGTCGTCAATGCTCGCCGCGCACCAGCAGTTCTGGGTCGATCATCAGCGACCGCCGCGTCGTCGCGCAGCCGACCCTGCCGAGGTGACGATCGGACGGTGGGTTGCCCAGCAACGAGCCCAAAAAAAAAAAAAAAAAAAAAAAAAAAAAAAAAAAAAAAAAAAAAAAAAAAAAAAAAAAAAAAAAAAAAAAAAAAAGCACGCCCGCGGCCGCCTGCTGCCCGAACGCGAACAGCAGCTCCGGGCAGCACGGTTCCGTGTCCTCTGATGGCGTTACCGAACTTCGCGTGCTTCGCCGAGGATCCGTCGACGGTGCTCGGAAGCGTCCATCGTCGGGATGTGCCGCAGGGACGTGACCAAGTGCTCGGGCTTGCGCAGTCCGCCGGCAGCCATGAGCTCCCCGGCGTGCGTGCCGCCTGCGAGGTGCGTGGTGATCCACGTAGCGCGCATTCGCGTGGGGACTGGTTTCGGTTCGTTGCCGAAGTCAGTGTGGTTGATGAACGGCGTGACGAAGTTGTAGGTCGTCTTTCTGTCCTCCCCGCCAAGCACCCATACGTCGTCCGGCACGTCCGCGAGGGAGTCGATGAGGAGCTGCTCCCATCGTTTGAGCACGGGCACCAACCTCGGCGTCCCAGCCCGTACGTCGACGAGCGCTCCGTCACAGTCAACGCGCACGTCGCTGCGCCGGAGGTGCTGCATCTCCCACGGGTCAAGCCCAGCACCTGCTCCCAGGGCGAGGACTGCGCCAGCACCTCGACGTCGCAGTGCCGTTGACTGCCCGCGCGCCCAGGACTCAAGCAGGTTCAGTTCGAGGTCGGTGTACGGGGCGGTAACGGACTGCCCGTTCAACGGCGCAAACTCGATCGGACCCTCGTCGGGGAGGACGACCTCCGAGATCCGGAGCAGGAAGGACCGGTAGTCGCGGAGCGTCTTGTCCTTGAGGTGGAGGTCGACGCGGGATATGTACCGGCGGATCAGCACCGGGTGGAACACGTTCGCGACCTTCTGCATCCCGTTGACGTGGACGACCCAGTCAACGTACGGCGTCACCGCAACCATCAGCCGCTCAGCAAGGTAGGCACACGCGGGCGCGACGAGCGCGACAGCGTCCAGCACGAACGGCTCGATGTTGGCCCACCGGTCGGCGGGAACAGACTGGTTCCGGTACTTCCGCATCGCGTGGAGGGGCTCTGGGCGAAGCTGCGCGACAAGAGTCCCCTTGTCTGCGTTTGAGCTTCGGGCCCCGAGCGTTGAGTCCCCGAGGGTGAGCGGCGCGGGTTCCCAGCATTGGACGTGCGAGCAGTGCTCGACGGGACCTTGACGTGGGAACGGACGGCCGAAGGCGGCGCCCATCGGCCGCCCCAGGGCGGTCGCGGACGTGATGGTCTCCTGGTTCGGCACGACGAGGTGCTCGGTTGAACTCGGTGAGCGGAGCGCCGCTCGAACGGCGGTAGGGAGCGAAGGCATGCCACGGCTATGCCTGACGGTCGGACCCTGACGTAAGGAACGCCGAGAAGTAGACCGACACGGCCTTCAAGGACCGCTCCTAGCCGACTTTCCCAGCTGGTTCGGGCGTGCCGGCATAGCTCCAGGACAACGACTCCTGGAGGACCCCTTGGACTACCGCACCGCTACCCGTGAAGAACGAGCCGCCGAGTTCATCAACTTCGCGACGAAGCTGCACGACAGCCGATACGACTACGCGCATGTCCGACGCGGCTACGTCAACGGCGATACCAAGGTCACCATCATCTGCCCCGACCACGGGCCCTTCGAGCAAACCCCGCGCGAGCACCGCCGAGTCCGCGAAACGCCCTGGGGCCCGCAGCGCGGCCAGGGATGCCGAAGCTGCAAGGGCTTCCGCAACGCCAACCAGGAGTTGCGCACGCAGCGTTTCATCCAACGTGCAACCAACCGGCACGGCGACAAGTACGACTACGCGAAGGTCGTCTTCATCGACCAGAAGACTTACGTCACGGTGACCTGCCCGCTCCACGGGGACTTCCAAGAACGCCCCGACAACCATGTGGCGGAGGGCTCGGTCGGCTGCAAAGAACTGCCGTCGCCTGGTCCGAAGGGCAACCCGATCGAGGACGAAGCGGAAGTAGCCGGTTCTCGGCCGGAGCCACTTCTACTTCGAGCGAGCACGGTTGCGCAGTTGGCGACGGTCGAGGACCGACGAGTAGAGGCCCGGTTCACTATCTACACCGTGGTTGGCAGAGGCGCGGACGAGGGCCGTCGAAGCTATGTGCTCGAAGCGGTCTACCCCGTCGCAGCGGACACCGAACTCGACCTGCCTTCAGGGACTTGACGGCGGGTCGCCTACCTACAGCGCCCACCCTCCCGACGACTGAGAGAACTTGTGGATGCGATACAGGTGAGCAAGGTCCGATCGCGTAGCGCCACCATCCGAGCTTCGGATCTCGCTTTCATGGCGTCCGGTAGCCGGACCAGGGGCCTGTAGCGCAGAGGGAAGCACTCCAGTAACCATCGTCATCCCTCCCGCTCGCCGCTTCGGCAGTACCGAACTGCAATCGACCTAGCGAGTAACGCCGTGCGAGACGGTTCAAAATGGTGTCCGATAGCCGATCCGCTTGCGGGAACTATCCGCGTTACCGAGCGTCGTCAACCAAGCAACGTCAACGCGTTGAAGAACGCTCCGACCGCACCGAAGAGGCCAGCGCCGAGCGCGGGCAACGCTCCGATGGCGCCAATCCCGAACGTCGTCCACCCGAGAACTCGTACCCAGGTGACGCCTCGGCTGTTCCGCGCGGTGCTGAGCCCAGTGAGAAGCGCGATAGCAGCTGCTGGCACGGCGAGCACGAGCACAGCGCCCACGAAGAACTCGGCAAGCGCAACCTGGGCGGGCGGATCTTGAAGGATCGGCGGGTTGTTCAGGGAGTCGAGGTGGGCTTGGTACGCGGTCTCGAGAGGAACGTGGTGCGCGTGAGCTGCGCAGAAGAGCACCACCCACGCGGCAACGACTGCAAGGCCTGTGACCGCGTATCGGTCGTCACGATGAAGCACACCGTTCCCCATGACTAGCCAGCCTGCCACCCGGTCTCGTGCCTGTGAATCGGTCGGAGGTACGAACTCTGGACGCCACTACTCGGCCACCCAGTCCGTTAGTCGATCCGCTATTCGACGCCGTCCCACCCGTGCAGCACGGGCTGAGCCAACCCACCGCCTCCGCCGCAGACACTCGACGGACGAATACTGCCCCTCACTGCGTCCTTGGCCACTCCCCGGCGGCCATGCGCTGACGCCAGTATGCGGCTGCGTCCTGTCCTCCATGCATCGCGGCATCTTCGTCGTCACGTGCCGAGAGCGCGGACGCGAGGTTTGTGCCATCGACAAACGACTCGAGCGCATAGTGCAACGCGGTGCCGCTGACGTAGTCGGAGTACACGCGCACGGACGTAACGACCGAGAAGTTTGCAGGGTTGCCGTGCACGAGTGCGTTGCGAACGCGGCGCCGTCGAGCCTCGAGGATGCGGCCTTCAGCCGCATATTCGTCGACGAGTGCTTGGTACAGACCGTGATCGCTGACGCTGGCGAACATGCGTTCGATCCACGCTCGCTCGTGTTCCAAGCGACATAGAGCACGGAAGTCGTTCGCACGGTCAGCGATGACCAAGAGCCACGGTTGTGCTGGCCGTGCCGCGCTATAGCTGCGCCCGCAGCTCTCGCTGCAACGTACGGTCCCGACTGTCAAACAGGGCCATATCTGCTGCGCGGCGGACGTCATTCATCCATCGCGCCTGTAGGCGCATCGTTCAGCGAGCTGATCAAAGAGGTCATCGGGGTGTCATGGCAGCGTGCGCCGCCACGTGTTGTACAACGCGGTCGGACAGGGGGATGACACTGCTCACGTCTGCGTCTGAGGGAGGTCGGAGTGCCATGTCGCGACTGAAGGGGTAGTCGGCCGCAGCCTGTACTTCGACAGCTGCTTGAAGGAAGCGGGGGAGTTCACCGCGAGACAGAGCGTCAGCGATGCGGGGGCCGTGACGGTCGATCGCTTCCGCCGTGATGCCCCGCCCTGTATGTGTCATCGGGGAAGCCCGTTTGTGGATGGACGGCGTAGTAGCCGCCGCCAGCGGGCGCTCCGGACCGAAGCACGTGCGACTCCGCTAGCCGGGGGCGGATGCCGCCATCCCTGTGGATGGCGATGTGTACGATCGTGTCGACGAGAACTCTTGCTCGCTCGACGGCTCCCGAGGCGACCGTAACGCCAAGATCAACGCGCACGAGGGTGTCGACTTCCGACTCTTCATCAATCGTGGTCGCCACCTTGAACGCGTACCCGTGCTCGACAATCTTCCATAGCTCTTCTTTATGCGTGAAGGGCGGCCGATCGGGTGCGGCATTTGGCACAGTCCAGTGCGCATCGTAGAACGCAATGCTGCCGGCGTGAAGGTCGGTGTGCAGCCGTCCCTTGTATCCGGAGGGGGGGGGGGGGGGGGGGGGGAGCCAAACTACGACCGGCTCTTCAGTAGCTGACGCCTCGACGAGCATCTTCGCGTTCGCGAGCCGCTCGGTCGTACGGCATACCCGTCTCACCGAGGGGTACGTCGAGCGGGTCCCGACCGAAAGCAAGGACGGTGATCAATTCGCGGAACACACCATCCGCGTCCTGGCCGCGCAGTCGGACCTGTTCATGGAGGCCCTCTGCGGCAAAGGCGGTACTCGCGATGATTGAGAGTCCGGTCCTGCGCGGCGGCCACGAGTCGTCCCGGGCCGCGCCCACGGACTGGTCAGATGTGAGAGCGTCCAGAAGCGCTTGACCGGACGTTGCGACGTCTACCCTAGCCACGGCCGTCCGCAATCCGGGTGCGGTGCCAAGGAAGCTGCGAGACTGAGCTACAAGATGAGCGAATGCCTCGTCGAACGATGACAGTGGCGCCGCGATGGCAAACCGAAGCGCTGGGCCGATCGCGTCCACGGATTGCGTGAGGTCGCTCTGGAGCGAATCGCGGTTTGGGCGGCTCTTCCACGCGTCGCCGGCCAGTAGCACCCAATCAGCGACCTCCGCGACGATGGTCGGCAGCGGGAGTACTGCTTGAGCCGTGACGCCGGTCCAGCGATGAAACCAACGACTTGAGCCAATCAGAGTGGTGCCGTTCGCCCAATGATCGCTGACGTTGAAATCAATCATCGGTTCGCCCTCTCAGCAGCGGCAGGTTCGGGTGCCGCGACTGGCACTCAGGACGAGTATCGCGGACGTAAAGCATGATGGGGCGGGCCGGGAAAGACCTTGCCGTGACGAACGAGCGGCGTCCTGGCTAGGACCCTCCCCCGCTCCCTACTTCCTTAGTGTTGGCAAGCAGCGTGCCAATAGGGCGGTTCATGCAGTCCGGTAGCCGGTCCTCCAACGGTCGCGCCAGCGTGGCCTGCTCGCACCGCAACTTCTTCTGTCTCAGATGACTAGTCCGGTGATGATCTCGGTGAGGGCCCCGTATGCGAACGTCGGTGCGGGCTTCTACTGTCGCGGTCTTAGGTCGTCGTCGTTCGGATCGTTGGGTGCTCGCTCGCCGTTCTCGCTCGAGGAGGATGCTCGGCACGGAGGTGCGCGAGCCCGGAGCCGATGCCGGTACACGCGTGGTTCCAGCTGCCCAATCGTCTGATTCGTCGAAGTGACGCCCAGGCGTATCGCCTCACCCGGGACGTGGTCTGGGTGGAAGCAGGTCGCGGTGGAGGACCGAAGCTGGCTGCTTAGGTGTGGCGCAAGTTCGTGTGAAGCACCGACGGCAGGTTGGTGGTGGTCCGATCTGATCGATTGTTCGCTGTCAGTCGAGCAGGTTGTGTCGAAGGTCGTACCCGGTGTCGGCGAGGAACTGGTAGCCGGTCGCGTACTTCTTGCAGTGATGCTGCGGTCGTCGGCGTTGCGGTAGTCGGAGCGGAGGAGCGTGTTGGCGGTGGTGATGTCGTCGGTGCGGTCTGTGTAGCCGGCGGCGGCTGCGGTGAGGAAGATCGTTGGGTCGGCGGGCTGGATGAGTTCGGTGCCTGAGAAGCCGACGGTGTCGGGCTCGAAGCCGAGCGCGCCCATGTCGACCTGCTGCTCGGTGAACGCGACGACTCGATAAGGCAGCTCGCGTTTGCTGATGGCGGGGTAGCCGGGGCGGTCTGAGATGGCGCGGCCGGAGATGCGGCAGCCGACCCTGATGAGTCGTTCCGCCTGCTTGACGAGCGGCAGGTCTGACGTCCATCGGGTCCGGACGCCGCCGGGTCGGGGTAGCAGGCGATGGCGAAGTCCACGAGGCTACCGACCTGCCGTGACTCCCACCCGATGTCGGTGCGGTGCACGCGCTTCCCAAGGCGCGCGAGCGCGTCATCCACCTGCCCGGCAGTCAGCCCCGCTCGCTACCAGCCCGTCAAAAGTGGAGCCGTTGACGGCGAGCATGCGGGCGACGGCGAAGGTGACGTAGATGGTGCAGCGTCCTTCCACCGTTCCTTCGTGCCGAGGGCTTGTCTGCCGTCGAGCCAGACGCGTCGCCGGTCGACGTCGACCAGCAGCACAGTCGCCGTCTGTTCCGCGAGCGCGATCTGCGTGGCAGTGACAGTGCGCGGCGCCAGCAGGAGCAGTTCCGCATCAGTCGGGTCGTCGTCGCGGGGGCGTTGGGTGAGGGTGGGGAAGCGTGCGCGGCGGCCGTCGGCGAGGCGGATCGTGTCGTGCGACTCCACGACCGCGCGAAGCCCCGCGAGTTTCAAGACCGCGAGCGCGTTGGTGAGGTCGGTGGTGTCACCGAGCCCATACGGCATCGTGATCTGCGGTCGGCCGCTGTACGCGGCGTTGACCCACTCGAGCCCTGGCATCACTCAACTGGCTTCGTCCGAGGTATCGGGTTGGGTGAGTGCGATGAGCCAGCGGGTTTCTTCGAGGAAGGGTTCCCACCCGGTGCGGGTGTCGCCGTGTGCGGGTTCGCAGATGTTGCCGGTGTCGGTGCTGCGGATGATGACCTGCCGCAGCTCGCTGCTGGGTGGATCGCGGAAAAACACGTGTCCGTGCACCCCGGCGGCGTCGTAGGCGACGTTCAGCAGGAACAGGTCGGGCCGGCGGGTCATGGCCGCCACCGTCGTCCACGGAACAGCGCGATGATCGTCGTCAATGGCCGACCTTCCCGCATCCAGTCGAGCGGGGTCAGGACCCGTTCGTCGACGGTGAGGAAGATCCAGGGGTGTGGTCATGAACTCGGTCATCGCTGCTGCGTCGAGGAGCGGTTGCGGTGCTGCGGCGTAGAGGACGTCGAGGCCGGGCAGCAGTGACGACGGGTCGCCGAACTCGGGGAGGGCGGGTTTCACGAGTTGCCAGTCGGGGATGCGTTCTTCGCCGTCGAGGTCGAAGCTTGTCAGCCGGTTCGCTTCGAGACTGCTCACCGACCTGATCGACGCCAATCTGCAGGGCCGCAGCGACTTCCGGCTCGGTGAGGGTGGTGTTGAGGAGGTTCCGGCGGATGCGGGCTTGTGTGGTCTGCCACCAGTCCTCGGGGATCGTCCGCCGGGCCGGACGGCGGAGTGTTCGGGTTGGCGGGGGATCTGTCGGCCTTCGTCGGCGTACGCGCTGAGTTGTTCGCGGCTGACTTCCCCGCGCGCGTACATCCACAGCTGCGACTGCCACGGCATGTCGTCCGGAAATCCCTCCAGGTAGCCGGAGTGGATCACCGCTCGGACGGCTTTCTCCCCGTCGTGCTATCTCGGAGGCGGGGACGAGGAGGGTCTGCACGATGCGGTTCGCTTCCCGCACCGCCGGCACGGTCAGGTCCGACAGGACCGTGTTAGTCCTGTCGTAGAGCTCATAACCGGGCTCGACGTCGATGGAGCGGACGAGGATCTGCGCCAGGTGCACGTCCGGGTTCTCGGTGTCCTCGAGGAGGACATGCCCCCAGAGGATCCGGTCGTTCGACAGGTGCATGGACACTAAACGCATCATCAGCGGGAACCTCCCTGGGGATGGGCGTGTGCGCAGCGGTCAGGGGTTGTGGGAAGTCAGCGGGGGTTCGACCGATGCGGTCATGGGCGTGTAGGAGAAGGAACCGCATGATGCGGTCCGCTTCGACCATCGCCGAAACCATCGGGTCCTGCGCAATCGGGTCGACGTTGGTGAGGCGGAACCAGGGTCGTTCGTCGGCGTGGCTGATGAGGACCGTGTCTGGCTTGTCGTCGGGATGGTCGGGGTCAGTGAATGCTGACCGACCCGAAGAATCGGGTGTCGTCGTAGGCCAGAGTCCGAGCGACAGCAGCTGCAACATCATCGGGAGCTTCACGCCTCACTTGTGCCGGGGTGCCAGCGGAGGTCGTGGGCGAGGTCGGATCGGGAAGTGCAGCAGCTGCCGCAGCCCGTTCACCGCGTCCGTGTTCGCGGCCACCCAGCTGTCTGCGTAGAGGACGTGCGCGGTGATGAAGTCGTCCGTGCAGCACCCGTCAGCGCCGGTCAGGACGGTGGTGTCCTGCGGGATGACGACCGACACTGTCGCCTCGTCTACTGACGCGGGCTCGTAGCCGAGCGCTGCCATGTCAGGGTGCTGGGCGAAGAACGCCGTCAGCCGGTCCGGCGGGACAGATGACGCCGGACTGGTGCGCCGCCCACCGATCCGACATCACCCCACCCAGCGCAATCAGCTGGTCCGCCTGCTCGTCGATGGTCGTGTTGCGGCGCCAGCAGGTTCTGATCCCCGCCGTACCCCGGGTAGGCCGCCAAGGCCCAGTCGCACAGGGCGGCGCGGTCGGCTGCTTCCCACCCTCGATCGGCGTGTGAAAGACGTGCGTCCCGAGAGCCGGGCATCGCGGCGCGCACGTCGTTGAGTGGGATGCCGATGCGGTCCCATTGGACTGCGCGTGCCGCCGCCGTGCAGGGCGATGGTGCGGGCGATGGCGAACACGGTCCGCCACCCCGGGGTTGCGTCCCGCTTATCGATGACCCGTGCACCTGCTTGCCGTCGGCCCAGACGCGTTGCCGTTTCCCGTTACGACCACCAGGTCCGGGTAGCGGCGGGCGAGCGAGGAGGACGCCGCCTTCCGAACCGCCGGGGATGACGATGAGGTCCTCGGTTGGGTCAGCCGGGGCGCCGTCGTCGTTGATGGTCGCGGTCGGGTTCGGGGTGAGACAGGAACCCTGACCGGCCGTCGTCGAACCGGAGCCGGTCGAACGCCTCCACATGAGCGGGCACTACCCGCCGCCTCGAGCGCGACCAGCGTCTGGGTGATGTCGATCGTCCATCCAAGTCCGAACGGCAACGACAGGATCGTCTGCCGGTCCCGGATGTCCTGCACCCACTGCCGGTCACTCATCAGCGCCGGCCCCGCTCGGCCGTGACGGCCGGCTCGACTGACGGCCAGTGAGCCTCGGGTCGTCTTCGGAGAGCCGCTCGAGCCCGAGCCCGGACGTGTCGAGGATGGCGTTCTCTGACTCCTCGGTGGCGACGAACGACCATTGAAGATCTGCGCGTTGACCGCAGACAAGAGTCCCTATCCGACCCCGTGCATCCAACACCACCGCAGCGACCTCCTCAGCCGTGCAGTCAGACGGCTGAGCTCCGGCTTCGACGGGTGCAGGGCCGGGAACTCGGAGCTGCTGCACCGGCGGATGCCACCTCCCCGACGCGGGAGGACCACGACCGTCCGGCGTCGTGCCGGTGAGAACATCGACCCGAACGGGTGACCCTGGTCGAGGGTGAGGTCCGCTCCGTACAGCGTCCAACCGTTGGCCGCGTAGCCGGAGTCCCAACGCTGCACGGTGAGAGCCCCGAGCCCCATCTTCAAACCCGGGATCAGCGCCTGGCCGTCCTGCAGTTCGGCGTAGAGGGCCTGCAGGTCCGAGGGGACTCTGATCGCGCAAGTCCGATAACGGGATACGCGCCATGCCGCGAATCGCGGCGAGCTGCTTGGCGCTGTGTCAGCGTCGGCTCCGTCTCGCCCGTCACGGCCGGTACGCAGAGTTGGAGGGACCGCACTTCGCTGGAGTACGTGTCGCGCGCTTCGCGCTGTCAGTGACGGCGGGATCGATAGCAGGCATGCCGCCGACGCTACGAGAGCAGCCCCGTCAGCGCAGCACGAACGATAGTTGGGAGTCCAGGAACAGGAAAAACCATCTCTTGGCGGCCGCGACGGCGATGGTTCACCCGAGTGTACCGACTCGTCGAGCCACGGTGAGTCGCGGTCGGCCGGGACCTCTCCGGTCCGTGCGTCTCACGGGTGCTACAGACGCACGACGGTGCCGTCCGGGTCGGGGACGACCATGAGCCACGCGCGGAGCCCGGCGAGCACGGGTGAGTGTGTGACACCTGCCCGATCCGAGCCAGTCCGACCACGATCGCAGGTCCTCGCGGCCCCCGACCTGGACGGTCAGCGGATCGAAGCCCCGCTGCAGGAGTGCTCGGACCGGGTGGAGGCGGAGCTCGAGCAACGTGTCGAGCCCGTCGACCTGGCAGATGTACGCGAACAGCTCGCCGTCGGGACGGAAGTGGTCCGCTTCGGGGAGTCGCACGGCGCCGAACGCCCGCTCGTAGTGGTCGAGCGCGACCGCGAGGTCCGACACCGGGATCTTGACGTGGTGCAGGCCGTCGAGCCGTGGTCGAGGTCACCTCGTCACCCCGTTCGGCCCGCGGCGGTACAGGATGTCGTCTCCGGCGTCCCTAGATCCGAGGCGTTCGTAGAGAGCGGTCGTCCGGCGTCGCTGGCCTGCAGCACCGCCCTCGTCGCACCGCGACCGACGCCGTCGACGATCACCGCTCGCGTGACTGCCTCGTCGACACCCCGCCGACGGTGGTCGAGGGCCGTGGCGATCGCGAGGACCCACGGAGGTCGCCGTCGAGCACACTGTACCCGGTGGCGGGCGCCTTCGACCGCGGCCGCGGCGGTCGGTCGCGGCGACGTCCTGGTCCGTCCGTTGTCGTCCACGTGCACTCCTCTCATCCGATGCCGACCGGCGGGCCCCGCTCCCGCTCATCCGAACGACAGCACGACCTTGTCCGACGTTCCGCCCGACTCGAGCAGCCGGTGCGCCTCGGCGGCTTCGCGGACGGGCATGACCAGTCGCCGTTTCATCCGCAGGGCTCCAGACGCGAGCAGCGGCATCGTCAGGGCGAGCGCATCCGGCGCGCGGTCGGCGCTCGGATGAGAGAGGACCGCGCCCGAGAGCGCGACCTCGGGACCGCCGACGAGCGTGACCACCCTGCTCGGGTCACCGGTCGCGGCGACCGCCTCCAGCAGCCCGACGCTACCCGCCGCCGCGACAAGCGGCGTCCACGTGGCCGCCGATCGGTCGAACACGCCCGGACCGGACTCGAGGAACTCACCGCCGAGCTCGCGGACGAAGGAGCCGTGGTGTGGTCGACCGACGCCGATCACCCGAACATCCTGCGACCGGGCGAGTTGCGTCACGAGTGCGCCGACGGCTCCTGCGGCGCCGAGGACGACCAAGGTCTCACCGCCCGTGACGCGGACCTGACGGAGGGCGCCGACTGCTGCGTCGGCGGACGCCGGGAGGGCGGCCGCGGCATCCCAGCTGACCGAGGCGGGCTTGGGCCACCAGACGGTCGTGCTCACGAACTCGCCGTAGCCGCCCTGCCTCGGCAGGAGGGCGGCGACCTCCTCCCCGACCCGGGCCTCGGCGCCAGCGCCGACGGCTTCGACCACGCCGGCGGCCTCGAATCCCAGGACGTCGCCCGGTCGCTGCGCGAACACCTCGGTGAGGTCGCCAGCGCGGATGTGCAGGTCGGTGGGCCCGATCGCGGCGGCCCGCACCCGGAGGAGCACCTCACCCGGCTCGGGATCCGGGGGCACGACAGGGAGCACGTAGTACCTCCGGGCATCCGAAGGCCGTGAGCACGATCGCGTTCGACATGGCGCATCCGTTCGTCGTGGTCGACAGGGCGGGGTGCTCCGGCACGGCGACCGTACTCAGGCGACGAATCAGTCAGCGTGCCTCGACGAGGGACACCCTCGCGGCATCCGATGCACCGCCGTGAGGCGGAGCGGGGCTCGGGGCGGGCCCGCACCGCGCCTCCCCGTCCGAGCACGGATCGTGGGAATACCTGACGCGTCAGGCAGTTGACCAACTCTGTGCAGCGACGACTTAGCGACCGAGAACTCGACACCTGGCAGCGACTGGGTGGTGACCGAACGGCTCCGACGGCGGGTCGGTGCGGACCTCCGATCCGACGCCGACCTGTCCGAACCGGGGTTCACGGTGTTGGCACACCTCGTCGACATGGGCGGCTCAGCCCGCCCGACAGCGTGTGCCGCCGCGATCGGCTGGGACTCCAGCCGCCTCGCGCACCAGTTGCGGCGGCTGGAGCGCCGGGGGTTCGTGAGCGGCGACCGGACCCCGAGGGGGACGCACGCGGCTCCTCCATCGCGATCACCCCCACGGGGAGCGCGGCGCACCGCGCGGCCGTCGGGTCCCATCTGCGCGCGGCCGCCGCCTGGTTCGGCGACGCACTCGACGACGCGCAGCTCGACGGACTCGACGCAGCACTACGCGCACTCGACCACCACATCCGCCGTCTCGACGGCAACGACCCGGGTGACGACCGCCCGTGAGAACAGGAGCAGCAACGATGAGCGACACGACGGACACCTGGGCGACCCGCACGGCAGACCTGACCGGGAGGACCGTCGCGGTCGTCGGCGGATCCGGGGGCGTGGGCGAGGGGGTGGTGCGATCGGCGCTCGCCAGCGGCGCCACGGTCGTCGCGACCGGCCGCGACGCAACACGACTTGCGGCGCTCGCGGAGCGGCTGGCGGACGCGGGACTCCCCGGGACGCTGCACACCCGCATCCTCGATGCGATGAGCCCGGGGCTCGACGACGACGTCCGATCACTGGCGCGCGGGTTCGGCGCCCTTGACGGGGTCGTCGTGTCCGTCGCGTCGTGGGGCGACCAGGGCCGGAAGCCCGCGCTCGCCCTCGACGACGACGAGTGGCGGCGTCTGCTGGATGGCAACCTGACGAGCGTGTTCCGGTTGTTCCGGGCGTTCCTCCCGGTGACCGCGCCCAGCGGCGTGCTCGTTCAGCTCAACGGGATGAGTGCGGACATCCCGTTCCCCGGCAGCGCCGGGGTGGCGCTCGAGCGCGGCGGCGACCAAGTCGCTGCCCCTCGCCTCGCCGCCGAGCTGGGCGGCCGGGGACCGCGCGTCGTGCAGCTCGTGCTCGGCGTGGTCCGCACCCGAGCGCGCCAGCAGGCCGGCATCGACGACGTCCGGTGGATCGACGCCACCCAGATCGGCGACCACGTCGCCGGACTCGTCGCCGGCACCTAGTCAGCTCGCGCACACGCCTCTGCAGTACTTCACCGACCGAGCCGAGGGTCCGATCGCCGGTCCGGGCTCCCGCTGAACCGAGGAACCATGGAGATCGTCCGGCCCGCGGACCGCGGGAGTACGCAGCCCTGCGACACGTCTACTCGCGCAGCGGTCGGCCCGGCTCGGTGCTCCTGCCCCGATCGACCGGCGAGGTCGTGGAGGCCCTCGGGATCGTCCGCGCCTCCGGCCGTCCCTTCTCGGTCCGGAGCGGCGGGCACGGCATCAGCAGCATCGCGACGAACGACGGCGGTGACGTCGTCGACCTCCGGCAGATGTCGGCCGTCGAGCACCTCGGCGGCACGAACGTCCGGATCGGACCCGGGGCGCGGTGGGGTGCCGTAGCGCACCAGCTCTCGCCGCTCGGGCTGGCAATCAGCTCCGGCGACTCGGGCGACGTCGGGGTCGGTGGACTCGCCACCACCGGCGGGCTCGGGTTGATGGGTCGCGCGCACGGTCTGACGATCGACCGAATGCGGTCGGCCGAGGTCGTCACCGCGGACGGGCGCGTCCGCAGGGTGTCGGAGACGGAGGACCCCGACCTGTTCTGGGCCGTGCGCGGCGCCGGTGCGAACTTCGGCATCGTCACGTCCTTCGAGTTCGAGGCCGCCGAGACGTCCGACGTCGTCCAGGCGACCGTCGTGTACCAGCCGTCCGATCTCGCGGCGTTCCTCCTCGCGTGGGGGAGGACCGTCGAGGAGGCCGCGCGGGAGGTCTCCGCGTTCCTCTACATCGGTGCCGGGCCGACGCCCGTCGCGCAGGCGACCGTTGTGTACGCGGGGGACGACCTCGGCGCGGCGGTCCCGGAGTTGGAGCGGTTCCTCCGGCTGCCCGGCACCGCGGGCCAGCGGTCGGTGGTCGTGCCGTACTCCGCGGTCCCGCTGACGAGCGGGGCCCCGCACACCGGGCAGCAGCGCGCGGTGACCCACACTGGTCTGGCCGTCCACCTCGATGACGACCTGACCGGGCGGATCGCCGGGCTGCTTGCGGTCGGCCGCGCGGAGATGGTGCAGATCCGGTCCGTCGGCGGCGCGGTCAACGACGTCGACCCGGACGCCACCGCGTACGCGCACCGACACCAGAACTTCTCGGTCACAGCCGTGTCCGTGGATGGCGGCGCGGCGTTCGACCGGGCGTGGGAGCGCGTGCACGAGCGCATGGACGGCATGTACCTCGGCTTCGAGAGCGACCACCGGCCGGAGGCCGTCGCGGAGCGTTCCCGCCGCGGACGCTCGCGCGGCTCCGGACGCTGAAGGCGCGGTTCGACCCGGACGACGTGTTCGACCAGAACTTCGACGTGATGGAAGGGGTGCCCTCCGCTCGGTGACGTCCTGGGACGGGCGCTGGCTCCGCGCCGACGCTCGGAGTGCCGACGAAGCGCCGTGCGTCGCCCGGGCGCGGTCCGGCCACCGGACCGTCGCGCTTCGGTCCCAGGGCAGCGGATCGTCTTCGTCCGCGATCTCGTCGAGCTCCCCGCGTAACTTCGCGACGGCACCGTGCACGTCATGACGACCACGATCGCCACCAGACGGCTGCCGCGCGTGCCGCCCCCTTCGCCAGGATGAAGGCGGAGGGACCGTCATCGCGCCGGCGCGCGCCTCACCGATCTCACGTTCGGCACCATCACCGACGACGATCGGTGGGCGGACGCTACGGTGCGCTGAGGTCGCCCGCGTCCCGGCCGGGGCGGACCACGGTCCGGCGACTTCAGGGAGCCGTGGATCATCCCGCCCCGGAGCGCGCCGTCGAGCAGGAACCCGGTCGCTCGGAGAGCGGGCTTCCGGCTCCGGGTGCCGTGCGCTCGGGACGTCTACGACGGCCCCGGCCATCCGGACGAGCATCGGGGCGTCGCGCACGCCGAACCCGGGACGTGCGGCACCTGACACGGTCGCGCTGGCGAGCAGCCCGGCGGTGGTGTCCCGCAGGACGTCCGTCCTGCTGTTTGGTCGCTGCTAGGTCGGTCATGGACCGGCCGCTCCGCCTCCGCGAGGACGAGATCGACCGCCCGGTCCGTCGACCGCAGTTCGAACAGCCCGACGAGGAATGTCCGGAGCGCATCGTGCGGGTCGTCGATCCGTGCCGCGCAGGCCGCGACCGCGCACACACCGTCGAGCGCCTCGTCGCGGGCGCGCGCACGAGGGCGTCCCGCCCGCTGAAGCGACGGTAGAGCGTGCCGACGCCGACCCCCGCCGCCCGCGCGACCCCGTCGAGCGACATCGCCGCACCGTGTTCGGCGAACTGTCGGCGGGCGGCCGTCCGGATCCGTCTCCGGTTGAGCGCGGCATCAGCCCGGAGCGGAGGAGGGTGGGGTCACCCGCCGTAGGCGAAGCGGATCCCACCCCTCGACGGGGCCGGCCTCGGCGATGCCTCGCACGAACAGGGGGTCGTGGTCGCTGAACGCCCTCGCGGCCCGCTCGGACCGGAAGACGGCGATGGCGTCCACGAATCCGTCGGCCTCCGGCAGGGTGTTCGATCAACTGCAGACCGCCGTCGGCGCCGAGACCGTCGAGGTCCGCGCGGTGCTCCGCGTAGGCGCTCCGCACGGCCATGTCGTGCCCGACCGGCCACCGGTACCGGACGACGTGGTAGGACCTGCGTTCAGGAGGCGAACCGAGCACCGAGACCTCCGTCGACGTCCCACGACGCTCCGGTGACGTAGGACGCGGCGGGGGATGCCAGGAACGCGACGACGGACGCGATCTCCTGCGGCGTGCCGATCCTGCCCAGTGGGTGGATGCGCTGCAGGTGGTCCCAGGCCGCGTCCGGGTCGTCCATGGCGCGGTACTGCGCGACCATCGGCGGGGTCTCGACGTAGCCCGGGCACACGGCGTTCACTCGGATCGCGTCGTCGGCGAGCTCGAGCGCCATGGAGCGGGTGAGTCCGAGCATGCCCGACTTCGCGGCGGCGTACGGGAAGAGTCCTCGGCGGGTGAGGTGCGCGTGGATCGAGGCGATGTTCACTACGGCCCCGCCGCCGTTCGCGCGCATCCCGGGCAGTGCGGCCTTCGTGCAGAGCCAGGCCTGCCTTGAGGTCGACGGCCATCAGCGCGTCCCAGTCGGCGCTCTCCAGGTCGTCCAGGCCGGCTGCGCGGCCGACGCCGGCATTGTTCACGAGGACCTCGACGGGGCCAAGCTCACGCTCGACCTCGGCGAACGCCTCGGGGATGCGCGCCTCGTCGGCGACGTCGCACCGGACGAACCGGTGGTCCGGGCCGAGCTGCGCGGCAGCCCGGCCCGTCGACACGGTCCGGCCGAGGATCGCGACGCGCCACCCCTGGTCGGCGAGGGTCTGCGCGATGGCGAAGCCGATTCCCTGCGTGCCGCCGGTGACGACTGCAAGGTGCCGCGGCTGGTCGCGTCGCTCATGCTCACGCTTCCTTCGGCAGGTCGGTCCGCGCGGCGCTGTCGTGCTGCGACTCGATGTCGGCGAGCCGATCGCGGAGCGCGTCTGCGATGTACTTCGAGAGTCGCTCCCGGTGACCAGGCGCAGCGGCGCCGGGTTCTGGTCGACGGTACCGATGATCGCCGCGGCGACCTTCTCCGGGTCGCTGACCGACGGCAGCGCGGGGTTCTGGATGCCGCGGGTCATCGCCGCGGGCGTGCCGTCGTACGCCGACATCGGCTCGGGCAGACGGGAGCTGCCGACCCGGAAGCCGGTCGCGGCACTGCCGGGCTCGACGATCGTGACGCCGATGCCGAACGGTGCGAGGTCCTTCGCGTTGCCCTCCATGAAGCCCTCGACGCCCCACTTGCTGGCGTGGTACAGCGAGGCGCCCGGCTCGTGCCTGGCCGCCGTAAGTGGAGACCTGGATGATGCGGCCGCTGCCCTGCGCGGGTGCGGTGCGGCAACAGCGAGGCGCGGAGGATCTGGATCGGGCCGACGAGGTTGGTGCCGAGCTGGTGCTCGATCAGCTCGTCGGTGAGTTCCTCGGCGGCCCCGAACAGGCCGTACCCGGCGTTGTTGACGATGACGTCAATGGTGCCGAGGTCGCTGAAGGCCCGCTCCACGACTTCGCGGATCTGCGGGGTGTTCGTGACGTCGAGCTGCGCGACCCAGATGCGGTCGCCGTACTGCTCCACCAAGTCGTCGAGTGACTCGGTGTTGCGGGCGGTAGGCAACGCGGTCGCCGCGCTCGAGAAGGCTGCTCGGTCATGAGCCGTCCGGAACCGCTGTTCGAGCCGGTGATGAACCAGGTGCGCTGAGGCATGGCTTTTCCTTCGGGATGTCGCCGACCGATCCGGCCGGCGTGGAAACCATCGTCGGTCGGCGCCAATACCGCGGGAAGTCCTTGCGCATACCAGTAGTCGGAGGGAGCAGGTTGAGTGGCCCAGGGCGCTCCAATGTCCGTACGCTCGGGTCGTGGACACCCTACAAGCCCCTTGCAGAGTTCTTGCGTGCCCGGCGCGAAGCTGCTGCGCCCCGAGGACGTCGGTTTGGCACGAGGTGAGCGCCGCCGTGTGCTGGCCTTCGCCGTGAAGAGGTGGCGCTGCTGGCGGGCATCAGCAGTGAGTACTACCCTTCGGCTCGAGCAGGGCCGTGATCAGCACCCATCGACCAGGTCATCGAGGCAATCGCATCTGCATTCCAGCTCGATGAACAAAGCCGTGCGCACGTGGACGGAGTTGGCGCGAGCACGGCCGGGCCGCGGACCGGCGAAGCGCCGCCGGCCGCAACGCGTTCTGATGGGGTCCGAATGCTGATCGACACGGTCAACGTGCCAGCGTTCGTCATGAACCAGTACCGGGACGTCTTGGTGGTGAATCGCCTCGCGACGCTGCTCGAGCCAGCTCTCATCGTAGGGGCCAACCGGCTGACTCTCTCTTCACCAACGAGGAGGAGCTGCGCGCGTCGCATCCTGATTGGAATCAGAACACCGCGAGCGTGGTGGCGCAACTCCGCGCCGACACCGGCGCTGAGGAGGACGACCCGCAGTTCCAAGCGCTCATCGGGGAACTCTCCATGAAGAGCGAGCGATTCCGTCAGCTGTGGGCGCGACACGATGTCAGCCTGGTGGGATCACCGACGGGTGTCATACACAATCGTCAGGTCGGCGATCTGCTCTTGCGTCGTGAGAAGTTCGCAGTGACTGGCAGCTCCCGGGCTCATTGTGGTGATGTACCACGCGGAGCTCAGCACCGCCGACTCGGAGAAACTCGGGCTGCTCGCCTCACTGGCTTGACCAACCCTCCCAGGCCTCCTTACTGTGCGTCGACGATTGCGTCCCGGAGCGAAGCGATCACGGTGGTCAGGAACTCCTCCGTCATGCCATAACCGACTGCGACGAGGGCGAGGCGGCCGTTCGTGGTAGCTGCACCGAGCACTCTGCTCGCCGTCAACCAGTGTCAGGACGAGGGGCCCCCAGAAAGCGTCAACCGTCACGGCGCCAATCCGGCGGGGAACCGATGGTGCCGAGGTTGCTTCACCACGACGTCCAGGCCGAGTGCTCCGCGCGCCATGAACGCCTCAGCACGCTCCGGCCGTCACGTGCGGGTCCATTGCGGCGCCGATGGCGGCTACAGAGCGACCGATGCCGACCGTGCTTCGAGCGGGGCCAGGGCGGTGATGCCCTCGCGAGCTTCTTCCCAGAACGTGTCCCGCCCATTCGGGCGGCCGCCTGTCCGAGCAACAGCGATGAACACGCCGGGCCCGTCCTCTGTGCCGATGAACGGGAGAAGGCTGATCGGGCTCATCGTCCGCACGAAGTCAGTGCCCCGAGCTGCCTTCGATGCCCGCGCCCGGCCGCCGCGATCAGCGCGCCATGGAGTGTAGGCCCTCGTTGCGCGCCGCCAAGCAGCTCGGTGGTGAAGGCCTGATCGAGGCTATGCGCGAAGATCTTCGCTCAGCGCCGTCGAACGGACGGAACGTGGGCAGCGCGCGCGCAACTCGTCGTGGGCGAGCGGCGGGGGACCCGCAGGCGGCCAAGCTGTACTACCTCGTCGAGTTCGGGACTCGCGCGAGCGCCTGGTTCGCGGGACTCGGACGGTGTTTCGGGTCCGAGGTCTTCGCCGTTGAGAGCGCGCGACAAGTCGATCGAGAGTGATGCCCTGAAAGGCCGTCTGCAAGCGAGTGCACCATCGTGAGCAGCACCGTGGCTCTCGCTCACCATCGATGCCGTCGTCGATGAAAAACGGCTCGTACGGTTGGGTCGTCGGGTTCGAGCGTGAAGGCGTCCGCAAGTTCCTTCGCTGCCTCCTTTTCCACGCAGTGCCGGCTGCTGCACTCCGTAACGGGATGGGGTCCTCGGATGACCGCATCTCGGGTCCAGCTTCGGTCTCGACGACTCGCGCTCCGAAGGCCGGATGACGTGACTGCAGGGCGCTGAGAGCGCCTCGGCAGCGCCGGGGTTCGACAGCACCCTTGAAGTGAGCCGCGACGACGAACTGCATCGGGTGCAGCTCGGAAAATCGGTGGTACATCCGCTCGAGAGAGCTCCGAGCGGACGTGGAAGGCGTGCATGAGTGTCTCCGACGATTGCGGGTGCTGGGGCCGTGGATCGATCCCGACCAGGACGCGTCGGCGGACGCTTGCTCCTCCCTGAGGAGCAGTGACGTCTGCCGCCATGCGCTGTTGTCGAACCTACGAAAGAGAGGCGGCTCGGCACATGTCCCCGGGGGGAACATCTTCAGCGGTGAGCCGCACCTGCGCCGGCGCAGCATGGCGGGGCCGAGCAGATCGCGCTTCCCGGCACCCGAGCGACATGTCTCCATGAGGTTGATCGACGGCGGGCGCAGCGCTTCATCTGCTCGGAAGGCACGACGACGCACTGTCTTGCTTCACGCTGATGGCGTCGAGAACGAAGGCGACCGCTTCCTGAAGGTGACGGTGTTCCTCGGCGTCGGGCTCGGGGGCTTGCTCCGCCGACCATCGTGATCAGGGTGATGACGTCATCGACGTCCAGGGCGACTCGGATACAGCTGGCGGGCTGCGCCTCGGCGAGTGGATCGCCTGTGACCTGGATAACCCGCCGCTCCTGCCTGCGGCGACCGTGGGCGCGGCTGCACGGTCGAGGACTCATGCGTTTGAGATCACTTCGGCGAACGGCGAGGCCTGGGTGCGCCGAAAGGACGCGCCCAGGCCTCACACGGTCATGAGTTGGATGCGTCCGCCCAGGTGTCGTCGGCCGTGATGATCCCGAAGGTCGGGTTGGTGAGGTGCGCCGGAGCGATGACGATACCGTCAGCCTTGGCGCGCGCGAACAGCGCGGCGCGAGCGGCAGCTGCCTGGTCCTGATCGTGATCCGTCATGAAGTGGATGCTTCGGTCGTTGAGCTGGGCCGGAAGCTCGATGAGATCACCGACGAAGAGGATTCGCTGTCCCTGGGACTCGATCTCGATCGTCACGTGACCCGGCGTGTGCCCGGGAACGTGGGCAACCGTGATGCCTGGGAGGATTTCCGCCGTCCCAGGCGCGAAGGTCCGCAGGATTCCCGCGGCGGCAGCAGATTCCATCAGCGGTCGGGTCGGGTCGCCATCCGGCGCACCCTCCACGAGCGGGACCCAGTCTGCCGCGCCGTAGTGCACCTCCGCGTTGGGGAAGAAAGGCTTGCCGTCGTGCATGATCCAGCCGACGTGGTCGAGGTGCAGATGCGTGACGAGAACCCTTCGAGATGTCGTCGGGGCTCACGCCTGCCGCAGCCAGTGCGGCGGGGAGCGAGCCTGCTTCCGCCATGTGGCTCGGCGGGTCCGTGAGACCGTTCAGCTCCGCCAGCTCGGCCGGGAACGGCATGGACAATTCGCCGGCGCCTGCGTCGATGAGGAGCGTTCCGGCGGGCCCTTGCACGAGGTGTGCCCCGATCCGGATCCGATGGGTGCCTGAGGCGTCGAGAGTGCCTGGGTGCTCGGAGAAGTCCGCTCCGGGGTAGGCGGACGCTGGTAGGTGGGAGTCGCCGTCCCGCAGTGCTGTGGATCGTGTACTCGCCGATCGTGATCGTGTCGCTCATCACTCTTCCTTCGCTCAAACTGACTTTGTGGCAGTGGCTGCCATGTGGGCAGGAAGTGACTGTACCGTACGATGGCGGCATGGAACAGCGAGAAGCCCGACCCAAAGGTGTCCGGGAGCGGATGCGCGAGACGATCAGGGGTGAGCTGACAGACGCTGCAGTTCGCCTCGTCCGTGAGGTTGGTTTCGACGGCACCACAGTGAGTGCCATCGCCGCAGCCGTCGGGGTGTCCGAGCGGACCTTCTTCCGGTACTTCCCGACCAAGGAAGACGCCGTGCTGCAGGCAACCGAGTCACTCAGCTCCGCCGTGGCGGATGCCCTGGCCGATCGACCGGCAGGGAGAGCGACCTGGAGGCGTTCCGTGCAGGCGTTCCAGGTCGCGGTCGATTCCGTCCGCGCTGCTCCGGACCGATGGGCGACGGTCATCGGTCTGGGTCAGTCGGAGCCCGCCCTACGGCGCCGACACCTCCAGCAGCAGGACATGTGGGTTGATGCGCTTGCCGCCGCCGGTGAGGAACGCGCCCGTGTGGGCAATCGAGCGACGGCGGCCCGGCTGCACGCAAGCGTGATGATGCTCGCCTGGGAGCGCGCGCTCGTGTCCTCGTTCCACAGCGAACGTTTTGATCGGATCGGCGAGGAACTCGACGTAGCGATTGCCGAAGTGCGCGACTTCATCGGCCGGTAGTGCGTCCGTCGCCCAGGGTGCGCAGATGGTCGACAGCAGATGACCTCCACGACCGTCCGGAGGGTTGACCTGTCCCCATCAGGAGCAGGCTGCCAATCGTGCCTCGTCGTACGTTCGGGGTGCCTGGGCAGATCGTTACTCGCTCGGGTGCTACCGGTGAGGTAGTCGGAATCATCAACGCAGCGTGTGCCTCGTGGGCGCCGTTGCTTCCTCTCTGAAATGGAACGCCATGTCCGCTACCTCGGGATCGATAGTCGTCGCCTACCACTCTGGTTACGGGCATACTGCGAGTGCTCGCCGAAGCGGTTGGCCGAGGCGCGGCAGATCGCAGCGCCAGCGTCACCCGCATCGACGTCAGCAAGCTGAGCGACGGTGACTGAGGAGGTTCTCGACGCGGCAGACGCAATCGTCTTCGGATCGCCCACCTACATGGGTGGAGCGTCGGCCGAATTCCACAAGTTCGCTGAACTCACAGGAGGACGGTTCTTCCGGAGCGCGTGGGCCGACAAGCTCGCCGCGGGCTTCACCAACTCCAGGTCCAAGAGCGGCGACAAGTCGAACACGCTTGGGTTCTTCCAAGCACTCGCAGCCCAACACCACATGATCTGGATCAATCTCGCGCTTCCCGCGGGCTGGAACTTCGCGGATAAGTCCGAGGACGATCTGAACCGCCTCGGGTTCTGGCAGGGCGCCGCCGGTCAGACGCACAACGACCTCGCCCCCGATGCCATGCACCCGTCGGACATCGAGACGGCCGAGCACCTCGGCCGACAGGTTGCTCGGCAGACGGAGATCTTCATCGCCGGCCGCCGCGCTGTCAGCGCTGCGGCAGCGACCGACACCGAGTACGCGCGATGACCGACGCCACGGTGCACGTGGCCCAGGGCTGCTTTCCCAGAGACAGCAGACTCCGTCTGGAAGCGGCCGTCGGAGGTCGACTGGTGGGCGAAGGCGAGTAGCTCGTCGACGACCGGGTGAGCCACTGCCGGTGTCTTCGCGCGTCAGCGGGACGGACGCGCCCATTCGGATCCTTTCTTCCCCGTGGGGTCGGACAGCAGTCGGTGATGAGTTCTGACCGTCGAGGTCGCGGGCCGCGCACCCGGACTCGGAACCAGGACACGGCGAGCGTCGTCGCCCAGCTACGCGCGGACACCGGCGCCGAGGGGGATGACCCGCGCTTCCAGGCGATCATCGGTGAGCTGTCGATGAAGAGCGAGCGCTTCCGTCAGCTCTGGGCCCGCCACGACGTGAGCCGGGTGGGGAGCCCGACCGCTGTCGTGCACGACAGCGCCGTCGGCGGCCTTACCCTGCGGCGGGAGAAGCTCGCCGTTGTCGGCAGCGAGGGCCTGGTCGTCGTGATGTGCGACGCCGAGCCGAGGAGCACCGACGCCGACGAGCTCGCGCTCCTGTCGTCGCTGGGCTGACGGCCCGGCCGCTCAGGCTCAGCGGTCGGACGGCTCGATGAGCCGTTTCACCGCCGTCATCGCGGCCTGTCGCGCTGTGGCGTGATCGATCGGCGTCGCGGCGAGGATCGGCGTGCTTCCGGTGGCGGCGAGGCTGACGTGGAGGACGACGTTCAGCAGGTCGACGGCGCTCAGCTCCCGGGTGATCGTGCCGGCCGCCTGGGCGCGTTCGATCTGCTCCAGCTTGCTCCGCTCGGACACGACGACCTGCGCCGGGACGCCCTCCGCGGGCCGCTCGAGCTGGTACCAGGCGGACAGCCGCACGATCTCCGGATGCGCGCGGTAGTGGTCCATGAGCCGCCCGGTGTAGCCGGGGAGGTCGTCGGCGTCGAAGGGGACGACGTCGATCGAGCCGAGCGCGAGCGCATCGAAGGCGGCTCTCGAACAGCTGCGCCTTGCTGCCGTAGTAGCGGAAGAGCGAGGAGATGTTCGCTCCGGCGGCCTTGGCGATGCGGTCCACCCGCGCTCCGGCGATGCCGTGCGTCGAGAACTCCTCGATCGCGGCGTCGAGGATCTGCTGCCTCGTCTGCTCGCTGCTGCGCACCACGCGGCAATCCTATCGAGTAAGTGGTTGCTTGCGTTTCCGGCTCCATCCCCGTAGGGTCCTCATGCATTGCAAGTGAACACTTACTTAGGAGCAGTAGCATGACCAAGACAGCAGTCGTCACCGGCACGTCGTCCGGCCTCGGCAAGGCCACCGTCGAAGTTCGCGCGGGAGGGGTGGAACGTGGTCGCCACCGTTCGCGACCCCGAGCAGCTCGGCCTGTACGCCGAGCTCGAGAACGTGCGGACGCTCCTGCTGGACGTCGACGACGAGGCGGCGGCACCGACGTTCGCTGCCGACGCCGTGGCGGCGTTCGGAGGTGTGGACGTCCTCGTGAACAACGCCGGGTACTTCCAGATGGGCCCGCTCGAAGCGTCGAGCATGGAGCAGATCCACCGCCAGTTTCAGACGAACGTGTTCGGGCTCCTGGCCCTGACGCAGGCGTTCCTGCCCGTGTTCCGGACGCAGCAGTCCGGCGTCGTCGTCAACATCGCGTCAATCGGTGCGGAGGGCGGGGTACCCCTACACCTCGGTGTGCTCCGCGTCGAAGGCCGCCGTGCTGACGATCAGCGAGGCCCTCAACATCGAGATGCATCCCTTCGGTGTGCAGGTGAAGGCGGTGCTGCCGGGACAGCACGCGACCCGCATCTTCAGCAAGATCGACGGGCCCGACATCGAGGTGGACGCGTACACCGCTCAGATCCAGGCGTTCTTCGATCACGTTCCGGAGTCCGGCTCCGAGCCGTCCGTCGTCGGCGCCGTCGTGTACACGGCGGCGACCGACGGACGCGCTGGACAAGGTGCACTACTACGCCGGCCCGGACGCGCTCGCCATCCCACGCATGAAGCGCCTCCTCGGGATCGAGGACTACTGGGAGGAGTTCCAGGCCTTCGCGCTCGGCTCGCCCAGCCCGCTCTGGCAGACGCTCAACGTCCCGGCGGGCACCGCTCCGCTCGAGCGGATCATTTGACGGCGGCACGGACATGACATCGCAGCCCAGACCACCGTTCGATCCCGAGCTCGAAGCCGTCCTGCCCGTGCTCGACGGACTCGTCCCGAAGAACGTCACGCTCGACGACGTCGACACGTTCCGGGCGCTGACCACCTCACCGCCGATCGAGGAGACGATCGCCGGTCGGCCGATCCTCCACACCGTACGGACGATCCCCGACCCGTCGGCGCACCCGACCTGACGGTCTCGGTCTTCGAACGTACGGACCACCCCCGTCCCGGGCCCGGGATCTTCCACACCCACGGCGGTGGCCTGATCGGCGGTGACCGCTTCGTCGGAGCCGGGGTGTACCTCGACTGGGTCGAACGGTTCGACGCGGTCGTCGTGTCGGTCGAGTACCGTCGGCCGCCGGAGCACCCGGATCCGGCTCCGATCGAGGACGTGTACGCCGGTCTCGTCTGGACCGCCGACCACGCGGCGGAACTCCGGGTCGACCCCGCTCGGATCGTCATCGCCGGCGAGAGCGCGGGTGCCGGTCTGACCGCCGGCCTGGCGCTGCTGGCGCGGGACAGGAAGGGCCCGGACGTGCTCGGGCAGGTCCTCATGTACCCCCTCCTGGACGAGCGCAACGACACCGTATCCAGCCACCAGGACGATTCCGCCGGCACCTGGGACCGGACCAGCACCGAGACCGCGTGGGACGCCTACCTGGGCGCCCGCCGTGGCACGGGAGGAGCGTCGATCTACGCGTCCCCGTCGCTGGCGACCGACCTGTCGCACCTCCCACCCCGCGTTCATCGACGTCGGATCCGCGGAACTCCTCCGCGATGAGGACGTCGCCTTCGCGTCGGCCATCTGGGCCGCCGGCGGATCGGCCGAGCTGCACGTCTGGTCGGGCGGCTTCCACGGGTTCGACCAGATCGTCCCGGCGGCTGCGGTCTCCCGAGCGGCCACGGCCGCACGGACCGGCTGGCTGGAGCGGCTCCTCGGGAAGGGATGAGGAATGGACGGGAGGCGCGTGGCGGCACCGCCACGCGCCTCCCGTCCGACGTGCGGCCGCTCAGACCCTCGCGGCCTCGCCGGCGATGCGTCGCGACAGGTGCTCGAGTGCCTCGGCGCTCGTCGACCCCGGGACCGCGTGGTAGGCGCAGAGCAGGTAGCCGGGGGTGTTCGGCACGACGAACGTCTGGTGGCGCAGCGGGACCTGGCCGTACCCGTCGACGAACGGCCGGACGTCGCCGTCGTAGTAGGGGTCCACCTCGTGACGCTCCCACAGTTCACGGAACACCGGATCCAGCGCGGCGAGCCGGGCAGCCGTCGCGTGGAGACGCTCGTCGTACGGGTCGCCGTAGAAGCGCATCCGGCGGGCGGTGCGGTCGGCGAGCGCCGGCCAGGTCGGCAGCGCCCGGACCTCGGGCCGGGTGAAGACCACCTCCGGAATGCTCATCCCGACCCCTCGAGTCCGAGGGGCACGACCCACCGGGCGAGGGCGTTCGACAGCACCACCTCGTGCCGCGAGTTGATGATGTAGGCGGGCGTGTTCGCCCACGACTCGAGGATCGCCGCGATCGCCTCGGTGGACACCCCGGCTTCGGCCGCCGCGATGTCGGAGGGCTGCGCCGTGCTCATCCGCGCCATGTGCTGCGCCGCGGCGTCGTCGAGGCGGAACGCGCGCGCGAGCGCGTGCAGGACCTGGTCGGACGGCGTGCGGTCCCGTCCCTGCTCGAGGCGGAGGTAGTACTCCTGGCTGATCCCGGCGAGCCGAGCGACCTCGTCGCGACGGAGGCCGGGGACCCGGCGCCGCGTCAGGGACCGCACGTCGACGTCCTCGGGGCGGGGTCACCGCGCGACGTGCGCGGAGGTAGTCGCCCAGCGGCGAAGCGGTGCTCACGACCGGTCATCTCCTCGTCGTCGTCGGCACCGGCGTGGGTGCCCGTCTCGATCCTGACGCATCCGCAGCACCCGAGCGTGCCGACTGTCCCGAGCAGGGACACCCTCGCGGCTCGCCGGACCCGTACCGTCTGGCGAGTTGACGGAGGGAGGAGCCGGCAGGGAGCACCGGTACGACGCGCGCACGTCACGGTCGCGGCCCGCTTCGCGTCGACGCCGACCGAGGTGTGGCCCCGGTTCGCGGACTTCGCCGACGCACACGTCGGCGCCGGTGGGTCGGTCGAGGTCCTCGTGCCCGGCGAGAGCCGCTGGGTCCGCCGGTCGTCGGCGGACCTGGGCGTCATCGAGGAACGGTCGGGCGACGGCGCGGAAGGGATCGTCGCCTACCGTGCCCGGGTCCCCGAGGGCTCGGCGCTCGACGACCTCGACGCCGTCGTCCGGGTGTCGCAGGACGGGGCGGGAGCCTCGTCACGTGGAGCACCGAGGGACTCGCGCAGCGGACCGAGGACGACCAGGAGCGGGTTCGCGACTGGCTCGCGGAGCGCCTGCGCGCCGCCGGTGGACACGTCCTGCCGCCGCTCGCGATGGACGTCTGGCTGGGCGGCTACCGGCCGATCGCGCGGACCGGCCTCGACGGGACCGGGAACGCGACCTGGTCGCCGACGACCGCGACGCTCATCGCCGGTGCGCGCGACGCCGTCCTCGTCGACGCCCTCATGACGGTGGACGAGGCCGACGATCTCGTCGCGTGGATCCGCGGCACCGGGAAGCGGCTCCGTGCGGTCGTGGTGACGCAGGGGCAGGCGGACCACTTCTTCGGACTCGGGCAGGTGCTCCGGGCGTTCCCTGACGCCGTGGCCACAGCGGTCGCCGACGTGGCGGAGCAGGCGCGAGCGCACACCGAACCCGTGCTGCGCTCCCGGTGGGAGACGCTCTTCCCGAGGCGTCTGCCGACGACGGTGACGGTCCCGACCCCGGCCCCCGCCGGAGCGATCGACCTGGAGGGGCACACGCTCCAGCTGTTCGACGTCGGCGAGGTCGGAGGGCGCCCCACGAGCCTGGTCTCCGTCCGGCACCTCGACGCGCTGGTCGGCGGTGACCTGGTGTACAACCGCGTGCACCCGTGGCTCATCGGCACCGACGGTGCGTCGCGGCGTCGGTGGTGGCGGTCGCTCGACCTCGTGGAGGCACTGCGTCCCGCCTGGGTCGTCGCGGGGCACCGGCACCCGGACGCGGTGTCCGACGCGGCGGGACCGCAGGTCGACGACCTCCGGCGCTACCTCGAGGACGTCGAGGCGGTGCTCGCCACGAGCACGGAGCCGTCCGCGTTCGTGGCCGAGATGGCCGCGCGGTGGCCGGACCACGGGAACCGATCGACACTGGAGGCGTCGGCCGTCGCGCTGTGCACGCCCGGCGGGGCACGCACCCTCGGAGTTCCCCGACCTGCTGCCCCCGGGCGGCGAGGACGAGGGCCCGCACCGCACCACCCTCGACTGAGCCGGCGCGCCCACTAAGCTGGCGGTGACCGGGAGGAACGTCGTGGGCGGTTCGGAACTCGCAACGCGGCTCCGCACGCTGCGACTGGCGGCCGGGATGACGCTCGAGGCGCACTCGCTGAGCGGTCCGGTGTGAGCGTCCGCGGGATCAGCGACATCGAGCGCGGCAAGGAGCCTGCACCCGCAGCCGCGCACCGTCGAGGCCCTGGTGGCCGGGCTGGGACTCGACGACGCGGCACGACGCTGGCTCCGCGCTCCGCTGGTGTCCACCGGACCCGACGGCGGCCGCACCGACTTCCGCCCGGCACGGGTCGCGGACTTCACCGGCCGCGGTGCCGAGCTGCACCGACTCGTCAGGCTCCTCGACCGGCCCCAGGCGCCCGGTGCGCCCGACCCCGTCCGCGTCGTCGTCGTGTCCGGCCCACCCGGGATCGGCAAGACCGCGTTCGTCACCGAGGCGTTCGCGCGTGCCGCCGGGCAGGGGGGGCGGGTCTTCGTCGACCTCGCGGGGCACGGCCGTCCGCGTCGACGTCGCTGGAGGTCTTGCAGCGGGTGCTCCGGCAGCGACCCCGGGGACCCGCCGGGGACGCTCGCGGCCGCCCGTGCCCGGTGGGCCGAGGTCGCCGCGGGCGAGCAGGTCCTCGTCCACCTCGACAACGTCTCCGGTGAGGACCAGGTGCGGCCCGTCCTCGTCGAGGGCCGGGCGACGGTCGTCGCCACCTCGCGCCGGTCGCTCGCCGGACTCGACGCCGAACGGGTCGTCCTCGACGTGCTCGCCCCGGAGGACGCGCGACTGCTCCTCGAACACGTGATCCCGCCGGGGCAGCGCGACGACGGCTCGGTCGCGGAACTCCTCGCCCTGTGCGACGGCTTCCCGCTCGCGCTCCGGGTCGCGGCGAACCGGATCGCGAGCCGACCGGCGACCAGCGCCGCCGACCTCGTCGTCCGGCTGCGCTCGGCCGACCGTCGTCTGGCGCTGCTCGTCGCGGGGGACGTGTCCGTCGCGGCGGCGATCGCGGTCTCCCACGACGACCTCGACCCGCCGACGGCGGCGGTGTTCCGCACGACCGCAGCCCTCGACGGGGTCACCTTCGACGCACAGGTCGTCGCGGCGGCACTCGCCGACGACCCGCGCGACACCGAGGAACGCCTCGAACAGCTCGTGGACCTCGGGCTCGTCGAACAGCGGGGTGCCGACCGCTACCGGGTGCACGACCTCATCCGGTTGTTCGCCTCCGACCGGCTCCGCGAGGACTCGACCGCCGAGGCAGCGGTCCGCGCACGCCCTGGACCGGTGGCTGCTCGACCGGTTGCTCGCTGCGGGGTCGGCGTTCGTCGTCCCCGGCAGGGCCCCGGTGTCCCGGCCGGACGCGGACCAGCAGGCGGCACGGGACTGGGTCGTGGCCGAGGTCGACCACTGGTGGCCGGCGTTCCAGCGCGCGGCGGCAGACGGACGCCACGAGACCGTGCTGACCCTGACGAGCGTGCTGCGAGTGGGTCGCGAACCTCTGGCCGGACTGGGGCAGGTGGTACGAACTCGACCTGCTCGCGCAGGACGCCGCGAGCGCGACCGGGGACGACGCCGCTGCGTCCGCCATCGGCGGTCACCTCGCCTGGGCGGCGCACATCGAGCGGGCGGACCACCGCCTCGCGGCACGGCACGCGGCGGAGGCCCTCGGCGCGGCTGAACGATCGGGCGTCGGGCACCTCGTGTCGTGGGGCCACTACCACGTCGCGTGGGCGGCGCTGGAGCTCGGTAAGACCGAGGCCGCCGAGGCGCACGTGCGCGCCGCGGTCGTGGGCTTCGAGGCCGATCCCGACCCGGTCTTCCTGCACCAGGCCCGCGGCTTGCTCGGGGTCGTCCTCCGTGCGCAGGGGCGGCACGCCGAGTCGGTCGCGGAGCTCCGGACGACCGTCGCGGGCATCGTCGCGGGCCTCGACCCGGTGGACGAGCGCGTCCGGTACGCGCAGGCCCTCGCGCGCGCCGAGCTGGCCACGTCGCTCCTCGCCGCAGGCGAGGCGGACGACGCACTCGACGTCCTCGACGCCGGTCTCGCCGCCGTCCCGCTCGACACCGGGACGTCGCTCGGACTGCTGCTGCGCACCCGCGCCGCCGTCCTGACGTCACTGGGACGCCGGGACGACGCACTCCGTGACGTGGAACGCGCTCTGGAGGCGTTGCCGGCGCGGGTGCGTCCTGCGCGGTTGGACGCGTTGCAGCGCGAGCTCGCCGCACTGCGCGAAGACCTCACCGGTCCCGCCGGTTGACCCCTTCCCGACGGGGGACGGCGTCACACGGCCACCCTCCGCTGCGCTGTCAGTTCCTCCCGCAGCGCGGCGAGCACCTCGGCCGCGTGCGAGCCGGCGGGAGCGTGGAAGGCCGTGAGCACGTGTCGTCGGGCGCCGGAGGACCTCGAGCGTCTGACACCGGAGGGTGACGGGGCCGTGCCCGTGCACCTCCTGCTCGATGGAGCCGTTCAGGTAGGGGCGCGCGTCGTGTCGCGCCCACGGTCTCCGGAACTCCTCGTCACGGATCGACAGCGTGCCGACGATCTCCTGCGGACGGCGGTCCGGCGGATCACTCCCGTACCGCAGCGTCGCCGCGGTGCGTTCGGCCGCCTCCGGCCAGTCCTCCATCGCGGCCCGGGCGGCCGCGGAGAACGGCGAACGGCAGGTTCACGCCCGGGCGAAGGGCGCCGCCCGTCATCGCCCGAGCGAGCGGGTTCACGACGAGGACGTTCTGATTACCGTCCATGACGTACGCGGGGGTGCCGGTCCACTGGTCGAGTAGGCCGGCCAGCGCCGTCGTCGCCGAGCCGGGCGACGCGGGGGCGTCCGGCATGAGCTCGCCCGTCTGGATGCGCACCAGGCGGCGCATGTGGTCGACGGCCGCGCCGTCGACCGCAGTGCACGACCGAGCGCGAGGCCGCTCCTGGTCCGACGGTTGGCGGTCGCGCGCCCCTGTTCGAGGCGCAGGTAGTGCTCCTGGCTGATCCCGGCGCGCCGCGCCGCCTCGTCGCGACGGAGGCCGGCGACGCGGCGCGGTGTCATCGAAGACGATCCCGACGTCCGTCGGCTGCACGAGGGCACGGCGCGCCCCGGAGGTACTCGCCCAGCGGTGTCGCGGTGATCGGCATGGCGGCGCTCCCTCTCGTCGGCGGTGCGGCCCCGTTGTCGGGTGCTGCAAGATGACGATCAACAGCCCACCGGTCGGCCGGCGTCCGCACCATGCAGAACGCAGGCAGGAATCGAGAGTCCGTGACCGCCACCGACCGACGGAGCTGTCCTCCGCCGTAGGCGCGCAGAAGGTAGGCCTGACCCTCGCTGACCTCGCTGACCGGGCCGGGGTGGGCGTGCGCACGATCGGGGACATGTGAGCGGGGCGTCGCACGTCGCCCGCAGCGTGCCGCGCTCGAGGCGATCGCGTCGGCGCTCGACGTCGGTCGCGCCGACCAGGACGCGTTGCTCGGCATCGGCCGGCAGCGGCGGACGAAGACGACGGCCGCGCCTGACCCCGTCGACGACTTCTACCCGGCCGAAGTCCGAACTCCGGCCAGATCCTCGACCGACTGAACAACGACCACCAGGCGGTGGTCGTCGTGTCGGGCGGCCCCGGCGTCGGCAAGAGCACGCTGGCGGCGGAGGCGCTCCGCGGTGCGTGGCGGCACCTGGCTGCACGTGGACCTCGGAGGGGCGGTTGACGTCACCGCTTTGTCCCCGCTCGACGTGCTGCGCCGTCTCATCTCGATCGCGACGGCGGGCAGGAGGACACACTCGAAGCCGACTTCGACGCGGCCGCCGCGCGACGGTGGCGGGCGCTCCGCGACGAGCGCGGTCATGCCAGTGCTCCTCGACGACGCGGCGGACGAGGCGCGGGTGCGACCGGTGGTGCAGGCGAGCGGCCCCGTCTGCCCCGGTGCTCGTCACTGCTTCCCGCGACGGTTTGCTCGCTGGCCTGGACGCGGGGCTCCGGGTGACGGTCTGGGCCCTTCGCACACCGGGACGGCGTGTCCCTGCTCGAGCGCGCATCGTCCCCGACGCCGCAGGCAACCCGTCGCTGTCCGCCCTGGCCGACCGGTGCGCCGGCGTCCCGCTCGCACTGCGGTCGCCGGCAGTCGGGCTAGGCCAGCTCGAGGCGGACCTCGACCGGTTCCTCCGGGCGATGGCCGAGGAGGACGCGCGGCTCGGGGTCCTCCACCACGGTGACCGCTCTGTCGAGGCCGCCTTCGTCGTCTCCTACCGGCGGCTCCCGGAACGGACGGCCCGCGTGTTCCGGTCTCTGTCCGTCGTCGCGGGTCGACCTTCGACGCATGGACCGGCGGGGGCTGCCCTCGGGCTCGACACAGCGACGGCAGAGGACGCGCTCGAGGACCTCGTCGACCTCGGTCTCGTCGAGCCGCGGCGAGGAACCGGTACCGCGTGCGCGACCTGCTCCGGGCGTTCGGCCGCCACGGGCAGCTCGACGCGGAGGACGGGGGAGACGCGCGGGCGGGGCGGCGGGCTCGTCTCCACGCCGCCCGGTGCTCGGCGGGCTGTCCGACGCGGCACGCTGCTTCGCCCCGACGCCGGTCCCGCTCCGGCATCACGACGCCGGAGGTGGCGAGGCGCTGGATCGTGGGGGAGGTCGACCACCTGGTGGCCCGCGTTCCGCGCGCTTCGCCGCCGGTCCCGACCCTGCGGCGCTCGTCCGGGTGGCCGGCGAGCTGCGAGTGGTTCTCCAACCTCTGGCCGGCGTGGGGGCACTGGTACGCGCTCTTCGGGCGGGCGGTCGACGCCGCTCGTGTGTCGGCGACCGGGCGGCCGGTCCACCTCCTCGGGCTGCAAACCTGGGCCGCGCTCATGGAGGTGGGTGACCGGGACGGAGCCCTCGAACTGGCGACCGCAGGGCTCGCCGCGGCGGAGACCGTCGACGACGACCTGGTCGTCGCCAACGCCGAGTACCACGTCGCCTGGGCGTACCTCGCCCTCCGGCGTGGTGCTCGCCCTGCCCCGCATCAAGTCCGCAATCAACGGGAACGAGCGCGCCGGGGACGACTTGCCGCGCTCGTGCGGTGCTGGTCGATGGCCGGTTGCGGCGCTCCGCCTGCTCGGGCGCCACGAGGAAGGCGATCGACGCCTTCCGCGCGGTGCTCGACGACCTGGACCGGGCGCCCCAAGGACGACGCCGGCGTGGCCTTCACCCGGGCGGTGGCACTCGAGGAGATCGCGAAGTCGGCCTGAGCCGCGCGCTCGGCCGGTGGGACGAGGCCCGTGACGCCGCGGACACCGGGCTCGGCATCGCTGCCGGGATGTCGTGGGACACCGGTGCGGCCCGGGCCCTGCGGCAGCGTGCCGAGGCGCTGCTCGGGACGGGAGGCGGTGGAGGACGCTCTGGCTGACGCCGAGCGGGCAGATCGCGCTCGTCGACCCGGACCGCGCGGATGCGCAGGCGCTCGCCGTGCTGGGCGAACTCACCGAGCTGGTCTGGGCGCGCTCGGCGGACGACGAGCGCCTGAACCGGACTCGTCGACGCGCGACGCCGACGTGGAAGGTGCCCCCACCGGGGGCAGAGCTGAGCGCGCGCCAGTCGCCGACTAGCCTGCCCCGGTGCAGCCCTACCCGGACCACCAACCGATCGTGCGCGCTGCGCGACCTCGAGCACGCCTACCCGGCGCCCGTCAGCCAGGGACGTCCCGTCCTGCGCGAAGTAAGTGTCCACCTGAAGGTCGACCGCGGAGAGATGCTCGCCATGGAGGGCCGAGCGGCTCCGGCAAGAGCACGCTCCTCGACCTGCCTGTCCGGGCTCGAGCGCCGCTGCGGGGTGTGGTCGAGCTGACGGTGCATCGACCTCCGCGGTCTCTCGCGGCAACGCTCGGCCCGGTACCGCCGCGGGCGGGTCGGGTTCGTCTTCCAGTCGGCCTGCTCCCTGCTCCCCGCCCCACCGCGCGGGAGAACGTCGCACGTTGCCGGCACGCCTGGCGAAGCGTCCGGCGGACCGGCGGACGGTCGACGCCGCGCTGAACGCCGTGGGACTGCTCAATGCGGCGGACCAGCGGCCGGACGCGATGTCCGGCGGCCAGCAGCAGCAGGTCGCCATCGCCACGCACGCTCGTCGCCCGTCCTGAGGTCGTCTTCGCCGACGAACCCACGGGCGCACTCGACACCGTCGCGGGCGCGCGGGTGCTCGACCTGCTCCGCCGGACCGCAGCGGGCGAGCGGTCGGTCGTGATGGTGACGCACGACCTCGCCGCAGCGGCCCGCGCGGACCGTGCCCTGGTCCTGCGCGACGGCCTCGTGCACGCGGAGCTGATCCGTCCGGACGTGGACGGCCTGTTCGCCGCCGTCGAGCTACGCGGCGGACCGAGACGTGATCACCGCCTGCAGCTGACCAGCCCGTGGCGGACCTTCTCCGGTCGTCGTGGCGGGTCTGGTGCGGGTTGTTCGCGAGTCTGTGCTGTCGCCGCGATGGCTGGATCGGTCCCCGGCACGCTCGTCGTGGGCGGGCTGGAGACGCCGGACGTTCGGGGGCTGGCGATGTTGTCCATCGCGGGCACGACGGCAGCGTTCGCACTCATCGCCGTCCTGGTGGTCGTCTCGGCGATCGTCGGGCTCACGGCGGCGCTCCTCGACCGGACCACGGGCTCTGGCAGCTCGCCGGTGTCACGCCCCGCGGAGTCCGGTGGACGATGCGCTCGTGCGAACGGACAGCCTGGTGTCGACGGCCGGCGCGGTCGCCGGTACGGCCGCGGCCGTGGGTGTCGTTCCGCCAGCGGTGTCCGCGGCACTCCTTGACTCCAGCACGGGCTTGCCGACGTCCGGGGTGGCGCCGTCCTGGGGCTGAAGCGTTCGTGGTCGTCGTGGTCACGGCTGGAGCCGCGATCCTCGCCGGTGCGTCGGGCAGCAGGCGTGCGGCAGCCGCCTCGCCGTCAACGGGGCTCGGGTCTCCGACGGCGAGCCGTCGCTCGGCCCGTCGTCCGAGCCACGGTCGCCGTCCTGTTCGTGGCGCTCGCCGGGAGCATGCTCGCCGGGATGCCAGCGTCGATCCCGGACGGAGTAGCCCCCGCGCTCCTGATCAGACCCGGTGCTGGTCGCGGCGGTCGCCGTGCTGGGGCGCTCCCGTCGGCAGCACCCGCCGTGCGGGTCTGGACCGCCATCGTGCCCGCTGGGGTTTCCGTGGCCTTCGGCCCCTGTAGCGCGCGCGGCGGGTGCGGTGGTCGTCGAAGCACTGAAGCGACACGACGCTTGCCGCGTTGTTGGTGGCGGTCGGACTGCCCACCGCGCTGGTCGGCGGGCAGCGGACCGCGGCGAGTGCCATCGGTGCCGATGCGCCCGGCGGGGCCGGGGCGACGGTGCTCGTCGCTCAGCGGCCCGGTGCTCCTGGCTGCCCATCAGGGCGGCGGCCACCGCGGCGATGGCCGCCCGCGATCGTGCCCGGGAACGCGACCAACTCAGGGCCGTCGGCGGCTCGCCTGGCCTGCCGGTCCGGGTCGCGGCGCTCGAGGGACTCGTCCTCGGGGTCACGGGGACGTTGGTCGCGGCGGCGGTGGTCGCCGTCGCGGTCACCGCCGAGTGGGCGGTGCTCGTCGGGGAGTACCCCGGAGCGCGGCCGGTCTTCCCCGTAGCGCTGCTCGGTGCCGTGGCCGTATTCTCGACGGGGCTCGTGGTCGTCTCCTCGGTGCTGCTAGCGCTCCCCACCAGTCGTCATCGCGGTCCCGTCCAGGCTTGAGTCGCGCCACCACCTCGGACTCGCTCGGTCCCGGCCCGACCGGACGTAGGCTCTGCACGTGCCCGAACGCATCCACCGACTGGTCGGCCGCGACGCCGAGGCCCGACTGATCGCGGACGCGCTCGACGCTGCGCGTGCCGGTCGGGGCAGCGCAGTCCTCGTCGAGGAGGAGCCCGGCATCGGGAAGACCGCGCTCCTGGAGCCCGGGCACCCGGCCGTGGTCGCCCGGGGACGATGCGGACTTCGTCCTGCAGAGCGCGCGGCGTCGGGGGCGCGACGGACCTCGCGTTCGGAGCGCGCACGAGCTGCTCGCCCCGCTCACGGCGTACATCGACGCACTCCCGGGAGCGACGAGGCGTCCGCGCTCGGGGTGCCTTCGGTCGGACGAGCGGACCGGCACCGGACCGCCTCATGCTCGGGGTCGCCGTCCTCGGACTCCTGGAGGAAGCGAGTGCCCACGGCACGGTCGTGCTCTTCGTTGACGACCTGCACTGGATGGACCGGACGTCGGTGGACGCGCTGCTCTTCGCGGCTCCGCGCCTGCCCGCGCTCCGGGTCCTGCTCGTCGCCGCCTCGGGGGAGGACGGAGCAGTCGCCGGACCCGGCGGACTCGTTCCCGACCGTCATCCGTCTCGGGCCGCTCGACGACGCCGCTGCGGCCCGGTTGCTCTCCGAGGTGGCAGGCCACCTGCCCGAGCCAGGAACGTTCACGGGTCCAGCGGGAGTCGTACGGCAACCCCACTGGCGTTGCTCGAGTTCTCCGCTTGACGGCGCGGGCAGGGCGCTGTCGGGAAGCCCCGAACGGATGTCCGCGTACCTGGAGCGGCGGCTCCTCGACGGCGTCCGAGTCCTCCCGCAGGGAGCGCAGGACGCGCTGCTCCTGGTGGCAGCCGGCGAGGACGCCACGGTACGGGAGCTCGAGGAAGCCGCGTCGGCGGCACCGCGTCCTCGCGCCCGATGACCTCGCGACCCTGGAGCGCCAAGGACTTCGTGCGGCGTGACGGGGACCGAATCGCTCCCCATCACCCTCCTGGTCGGCTCCGCGCACTACGACGCTGCGGGCCCGGTCCGGCGCCGTGCGGCCCATCGCGTCCTCGCGGGAGCGGTCCGTGCCCCGGGCCGTCGTGCCCTCCACCGTGCTGCTGGCGGTCGGCCTCGACGAGTCCGTCGCAGCGGAGCTCGTCGGCGTCGCCGGGGCGGCCCTCCGACGGGGGGCGCCTGCAAGGCCGCGATCGCATGGCGACGCGCGGCGGACCTCTCTCCTGACCCCATCCACCAAGGCAGAACCGGTTGGTGGAACGGCGGAGGCTGCCCGACGAGCGGGCGTCTCGAGCGACGCGTCCGTGCTCCTGACCCGCGCCAAGCCGCTTGCCGAGCTCTCGGACTCCGGGTTCAGCACCGGTTCGCGCTGATGCCGAGTGGATGCTGAGCATGACCGCGGACCACCGAGGTCGGAGTGCGGGGGAACTCGTCGCGTTCGCCGACACCCGGACCGACGCCACGGAGCGATGCCGAAGTCCTGCTGTGGGCGGCTGCGGGGTGCTACATCCACCAGGAGTCGGACGGTGTCCGGGAACTGGTCGCGTCGACCGTCGAGCGCACGGTACCTGGGCACGGGGACCAGGACGACGCGGTGCTCGCCGACGTCGCCCTGGCGCTCGTGCGGACCGGGCGGCGTCTCGACGAAGCGACGGTCGACCGGTTCCTCGATCGCGCGCAGGCGACCGACGGCGTCATCGTCGGCTGCCTCGCCTTCGCTGCCGAGGAATCCGGCGACATGGCGCTGTCCGATCGGTGCTGGACGGCGGGTGTTCGTCTCTTCCGCGAGGCTGCACGGACGAGTGACAGAGAGCGACTGCGCTCTGCGGACGTGCCGCTCCACGGATCACGGCGGAGCCACCTGCGGGACGAGGACTGGCCGACGCCGACGCGCGCTGGGCGCCTCGGCGAGGAGCTGGAACTGCCCGTGGTCACCGGGATGGCGCTCGCCGAGGCTGTCGGGCACTGGCTCGTGCTGGCGACCGGGACGCTGCCCGGGTTCGTCTCGACGCACTCCACGCGCATCCCGGTGGCTCGGGAGTTCGCGCGCATCGTCGCGACCGCTGCGCTAGGCGGAGGCGCTCCTCGCGGTTGACGAGGGCGTCACTGAGGACGCGCTCGCACACCACGCGCGAACCGCGGTGAACCGCCCGATCGCACTGTGGGCCGGTGCCGACACTCGTTCGAGTCCGCACTCCGGGTCGGGGACGTCGCCCCGGTGCTCCGGTGGCTCGACGACGCGGAGCCGGTCGTGGGCACGCAACCGACTCCGCGCACCTGCGGTTGCTCGTCGTGCGTGCCCGAGGGCTGCTGGCGGTCGAGGACGGCGAGGCGCGCAAGGAGCACTGTGGGCCGCTGTCGGGTCCGGGGCGCCGAGCACCGTGCCGTTCGACCTGGCCGTGGCACGACTCCACCTGGGCGAACGGCTCCGTCGAGTCCGACCGGATCGTCGATGCGCGTGAACAGCTCGCGGAGGCCAGTTGGCTGTTCGACGGCATCGGCGCCCGCTCGTGGGCAGTGCGGGCGCGGACGGAACTGCGCGCAGCGACGGGTTGCCGGCGCGCGGTCCGGGCACGGCCGACGGCTGCGGACCTGCTCACGCCGCAGGAACTCCTGGTGTCCCGCATGGCCTCGACCGGACGGACCAGCCGGCAGATCGCGGACGAGGTGTACCTGTCCCACCGCACGTTCGCCGCCCACCTGTCCCGCGCGTTCCACCGAAGCTGGGCATCGGCCGCCGGTCCCAACTGATGGGTGTCCTCGGGCCCTCCGACCCCACGGAGTGAAAGTTCCCAGCGGCGTTCTCTCCGCTCACGCAGCTGTGCTCAGCGCCGGGAGCGGTCACCGTCTGCAAGCGCTCCTTGGCCCGCTGCCAGGAACCGAGCACCTGCGGTGCCGGACTCTGCCGTCATCGTGATGAGCGACTGGCCGCTGCCGCCCGGGACGGTCCAGCGAATGGCAGAACGAAGTCGAGCGGGCCGGATGGCCCGAATCGCATCCGCACGGGCCGGGTGACCTGTCGCTCGACGTCGTGACGAGCCCGCAGGCTCCGGGCTTCTCGTCGCGGATCGCCAGGGTGCCGACGACCTCCTGGTAGCAGCGCGCTCCTCGGGTCGCCGTGGAACCGCCAGGTTTGCGACAGCGCGGTGGGCGTCGTCCGTCCACGCGACGGCATCCGCGCGCCCTCGCGTCGAGAAGTGCTCGAACAGGGAGGTTGCTCCCGGGCAGCAGCCGGGGGCGGACCAGTCGCGCGAGCAGGTTCGCGGCGAGGACGTCCTGCTCGGCACTGACGACGAGTGCCGGCAGGTCGGTCAACCCGTCGACGAGGCCGGTCAGTGCCTCGAAGGCACCGGACCGCTTGCGGTCGCGGGGAAGCAGGGCGTCGTCGTCGAGCCGCGCGAGACGGTGCATGTGCTCGACCGCCACCGGGTCGAGCAGGAGGGCTCGTCCGATCGCGGCGAGCACCTGGTGCGAGGGCCGGCGGTCGCGCCCCTGTTCGAGTCGGAGGTAGTACTCCTGGCTGATGCCGGCGAGCTGCGCGACCTCGCTGCGTCGGGGCCCGGGACGCGTCAGGGTCGGGAGGCGATGATCGCGACGTCGGTCGGACGGACGAGCGCCCGACGGGCCCGGAGGTAGGCGCCGAGATGTGCGGACGTAGGGGTCCACGGGCCTCCCGGGTCGGCCAGCGTTCCCCGCGGACGTTCGGGGACCTTGTCTCCACGATGGCGTTCCCGCCGCTTCCGCAGCCATCCCGTCGAATGACCACATCTCTGCCTCGCCGAGCGTGCCCCTGCTGGCGGACCGTCGTCCTCCTCCGGGCCGGCCGTACGCTTGGTACGTGAGCATGGACGATGACGCCGACCACCGGCTGAGTACTCGCGAGGCTCGTCCTGCCCTGGCGTACCGTGCCGGCGGCGGTGTACGACCGGCACCTCAGGTCCACGTCGCCAACAGACCTGTTGCACGCTGTGCCGCGCCGTCGTTCCGGCCGGGACGAACTGGCGCGCGCGGCCTTCACTGCAGCCCGACGGTGCCCCGCTGTTCCGAGCGGCCCCGGCCCCGGCCGACGCGACGCCGATCGGTTCCAGGCTGCCGCTCAGCCTCTGGCGGTCGCTCGACGAGCACGACGAAGACCGTGGTTTCGTCGAACTGGTCGGAGGAAACTCGCTGCACGCAGCGCGGACCTCGCCCGGCTCTGGGCCGAGCCGGGCGACGTCGGCACCCGAGCGGCGTCGTCGGCTTCGACAACCCTCTGGTCGGTCACCTCGTGCTCGCCTACCACCGGTTCGCGGTGCCCGGCCCGGACGGCGACATCCTGCTCGTCTGGCGCGGTGCGGACGAGCCGTTCGGCTGAGCGGCTCGCACGTCTCGCCGACTCGTTGCCCGCCTGACGGCGGGCATCCTCAGCGCGAAGACCACGGCCTTCCCGATCGTGGTCCCGCCGGCCACCTGTCGGTGTGCCTCCTGCAAGCCCTCCGCGTCGGGCTTCCCTGCACCACCGAGGTCACGGTGGACCGCACCGCGATTCGGCGTCTACTAGGTCCGCGAGTGCGTCGAGGAGCCGTCCCTGCTCGCTCATGTCGGGCGTGCCGAACGACGACCGGGTGAACATGAGCTCCCAATGCCAGGCGACGGACTTCCGCTTGAGCGGGTACAGGTCGAGGCCACGCGGGTTGTCGATGGCGGTCACCTCGCCGAAGGGTCGGAGCAGCTCGGCGAAGGACCATGCACGTTGCCGGCCCGAGTGCGCCGTGAAGACGTGCCGCACACCCTCGGGCGCGACCGCCCGGACGTTCCGCACCAGGTGGCGGTGGTCGACCACGTGGTCCGCGCCCATGGCGGTCACCTGCGGCTCTCGGGGCGTCCAGCCGTGCCGATCACCGTCAAGCCGGTGCGCGCCTTTGCCAAGCTGCACGAGTACCAGAGCCGACACCTCCGGGGGCTCCGACGACGAGCAGCGTGCCGGTGCTCTGCTCCGTCCAGACGGAACCGCTCGAAGAGCGTCTCCCATGCGGTGATGCCGGTGAGTGGGAGCGCCGCGGCCGCGGCGTGGTCGAGCGATGTGGGACGGCGACCGACGATCCGCGCGTCGACGACGTGCAGCTCGGCGTTGGTCCCTGGGCGGTCAGCGTGCTCCACGGCGTACCAGACGGCACCACCGACGGCGAAGCGGGTCACCGCGGAGCCGATCGCCTCGACGACACCCGATGCGTCCCATCCGAGCTGCTTCGTTCCCGAGCGGAGACCGTGACGGCTCTTCGTGTCGACCGGGTTGACGGACACGGCCTCGACGCGGACGAGCAGGTCGTGCGGGCGCAGCGGGGCGAGCAGGACCTCGCGGGCGACGAAGGCGTCCTCGTCGCGGATCAGAGCGGCTGGAGCCTGGTCGACGAAAGGCGCGGGTCGAGGTGGGCACGGTGCCGGCGGTGCGGGTGCTCGGGTCGGTCGTGGTCATGGGTTCCCTCCGTGCGGGACGCGGCCGGCGGGGCCACCGCCGGGAGGCGTGGGTCGCCTCTCCCCGCACGGTACGTCTGCCGTGTCGCGGGTCGCGTGCCTCTGCCGGGGACGCCCTCGATCGGTCCCTGACCCTGCCAGGGAGATGGTCCTCGGGGGGGACGTGCCGTGGTGTCGCGCGACCGTAGCGTCTGGATCGTCGCCGTGGAGTGACCCCGACCGAGGAGCACCGATGAGGGATCCCGCACCCGCCCGTCCCCCGCCACGTCCACGTCAGGGCCGACGTCACCCCGCCGGTCCTCCGGACGCTGCTGCTCCCGCTCGCGCCGGCGGTCACCCGGCGCCCGGAGGGCCGCTCGTGACCCCGCTGCGTGCGGTGCTCGAGAGTGCATGCGTGCCGACCCGGACCAGTGGCGCCGACGCGGCCTCCGATCGCCCCCGCGAGGTCGCCGTGATGGCGGCGGAGCGTTCGCTGCCGGACGAGCCCGCTTGACGGCGACTTCTTCGTGCCGTCGCGGTGAAGGCCGCGCACGTTCGACGGCCGGTCCCGCAAGGGAACCGGGCCGTCGGTCATGGCAGGCGGTCACGCTGCGCGGTCGAGTGCCGTAACCTCGGCCGGTGAGAGCCGGACCTGGCGGCCGCGGCGACGTTCTCCTCGAGGTGCGCGAGTCTTGACGTCCCCGGGATGGGGAGGACGTTCGGTGCGTGCTGGAGCAGCCACGCGAGCGCGATCTGCGACGGCGAGACGCCGGCGCGGGCTGTACATCGCCCCGAGTGGTCCACCGCTGCGGGTGAGTCCGCCGGTGGCGAGCGGGAACCACGGGATGAAGCCCGACACCGAGCTCCGCGGTCACGCGGAGTTCCTCCGACGAACGCTCGACCAGGTTGTAGAGGTTCTGCACCGTCGCGATCGGCACGATCCGCTGTGCCGCACGAAGTTCCGCAACGCTCATGCTCGCTGAGCCCGACGTGCCGGATGAGCCCTTCGTCTTGTGCAGGGACGCCAGCATGCCGAGCTGTTCTTCGAGCGGCACCCGCTGGTCGATGCGGTGCAACTGGTACAGGTCGATGCGCTCGAGGTCGGAGTCGGCGGAGGCTGCCCTGGACGGCGGCGCGCAGGTGCTCGGGCCGTCCGTCGACGATCCACTCGCCCCGCCGGCCGCGGACGAACCCGCCCTTGGTGGCGATGACGACGTCGGAGCGGTACGGGGCGAGTGCCTGACCGATCAGTTCCTCGGCGACCTCCGGGTCCGTAGGCGTCCGCGGTGTCGATGAGGGTCACGCCGAGGTCGACGGCGCGACGGAGGACCGCTCTGGCGCCCTCGGGGTCGCGTGCGGAGTCCGAAGGCGTTCCGGCCGGGCAACTGCATGGAGCCGAAGCCGAGGCGGGCGACGGGGAGGTCCCCGCCGATGAGGGAAGGTCCCCGCGTCAGCGGCGGTGCGGGGTCGTGCATCGATGTCGGTCATGGTGGTCCTGTTCGTCAGCTGGTGCGGAGGAGGAGGTGGGGAAGAGAGAGGAGCTGCTCAGACGGCGGGCACGATCGTGCGCTCCCGACGAGCGCGAGCCGTCAGGCCCACCGCGGCGACCCCTGCGGCGACGGCGACGAGTGCCGCGTACACCTACCGCTCCGACGGGCGCGAGCCCCGAGGCCGTCCGTGAGGAAGCCTGCGACAGAGCACCAGGGCGCCGTAGGCCGCGTACGCGACCAGGTAGGCGAGCCGCGAACAGGCTGCCGCGGGTGGCGTTGTCCGCGAGCGGGCCGAGGATCCGCAATGAGGAACCGAATGCGGCGCCCTGACCGAGCACCGCCGATGACTGCCGCAACGACGAGCAGGGGGAGGTCCGCGGTGAGGACGGCGACGCCCGCGCCGACCGCGCCGACAGGACAGCAGGCCGGCACCGATCGCCGTTCCGCGCCGGTGCTGCGAGTGCGGGCGAACAGCATGCCGGCCACCGCCGCGGCCCGGCGGGTTGCAGGGCGATCACGGCCGCGCTCGCCGCGCCGCTGCCGAGTACGAAGACGCCGTCGTCGAGTCGCGGCCCAAGGCCGAGGAACAGCCCGGAGAACATCCAGCCGGCCGCCGTCAGGGAGGGCAGAGTACGACGAACCACGCTCGGGCACGCGCGCGGGGACCGCGAGCACCGGTCGCAGCGACGCGGAGGTGCTCCGGCGTGCCGGTCGGCCGTCTCGTCCGCCGCAGAGCACCGCGGCGATGCCGACAAGCAACACGACCCCGAGTGTCAGAGAACACGGCGGCGGTCCGGGTCGGGCGCGACCTGCGCGGCGATGCCGCCGCCGAAGGCGCCGAGGGCGGGGCCCCCGACCGGCGCGGCGCTGCGTGAGCACCGTCATCGTGCGCCGGTGCCGTTCACTCGACAGTTCGATGATCGCCGCGGTGAACGTGCTCGTCGCCGCCCCGGTCGCGACACCCTGGACGGCGCCGGGCGGTGATCACCCCACCCGATGCCGTCGGCGACGAGGACAGCGCGCTCGCGAGCAGCATGAGCGCGAGGGCGGCTGATGAGGACGGGCCGTCCGGCCGATGTGGTCGGACAGGCGCCCGGCGACCAGGAGTGTTGCCGAGGGGCGTCACCGCGTAGACCGTGAACGCCGAGGTGAGCTGCCAGTCCGGGGAAGCCCCACGCCGCCTGGTAGACGACGAAGAGCGGACTCCCGGCGCCCGCGCCGAACGCGACGGCTACGGATGCGGTCGACGACGCCGATCGGCGCGGCCCGGCGGTAGCCCGCGGATGAGCGCGCAGTCCGGCTTGCTCCGACCGGCGCAGCAGGCCGAGCGACCGGGTGGCGATGCTGCCGACGACAAGGGTGGCGACGCCAGGCGACGAGCCAGGAGAGCACGGTCCCGGTGGTGCCGAGGTCCGATGGCGCGAGCAGGCGGATGCGTACGTCGCGCTCGCCGCGGTGGTGAACGTCATCGCCCAGAACCCGATCGCGAACCCGCTTGTGACGTGCCGACGCAGGAGGAAGACGTGCGGCAGGAGGAAGGCGACCATCGTCCCGGCGAGCGCGGGTGGTACTCACGGACGGCGCGCCGCTCCGTCATCGTCCACCACGCGTTCCCGGCGACCCGCGGGTGGTGCGCGGACCCAGAATGGCGAGGGTCGGCAGGAGCCACGACCGGGACGAGCGGGAGCCGGTCGCGAAGCGCGCGACGAGGACGGCTCCGATCCGGGGCCAGAACAGGACACCGGCGGCGAAGTACCCCGTCGCCAGCTCCGGGTGCCCGATCGGCGGCGAGGGCCTGGGCGCTCGGCAGGGACGCCGCCACGGTGGAGGCAGAGGTACCCGCCGTGCAGGGTTTTCCGGGTCCGCGGCGCGGCGTGGGCAGCGTCGTGACGAACCAGGCGCCGAAGGCTGTCGTCGAGCACGAGCATGGCCCAGACACCTGTCGCACCCGCGACGGGGTGCCACGTGGCGAGGTGCGCGGCGAGGAGAGGACCCGACGGCCGGGATGAGCGCGGCGAACGGTCCGAGGACGGGGTGCCGAGGTCGCTCAGGACCGCTCGGACACCGCCGGGGCGCCGCAGGTACCGCACGATGGTGACCACCCAGGCGACCGCTGCGGCCGCCCAGAGTACCTCGCCGACGGCGGGTGGTGCGCCGAGCTCGATCCCGGCGGCGGTCCACGTGCCGGCGATGCCGGCCGTGCCGAGCGCGATGCCGAACGTGTTGAGGGGAAGGTATGGTCGCGCCTGCAGCGTGTTGGTCATTCTGAACTCCTTCGAGCGGGCGCGGGGGTAGCCGTCACAGGTGGTTGAGGATTCCCGGGTGCGGACGGACGGGAGGCGCGGTGCGGTCCCGCACCGCGCCCTCCCATCCGGCGATCGGTGCGTCAGCCCTTGATCCAAGCGAGGACGTCCTGCTGGAGCACCTTGCGGTAGTCACCGTGGATGCCGTGCGGAGCGCCGGGGTAGGTCTTGAGGGTGCCGTCGGCGACGAGCTCGATCGACTTGCGTGCAGCGTCGTCGATCGGGACGATCTGGTCGTCCTCGCCGTGGGCGATGAGGATCGGGACCGTGAGCGCCTTGAGGTCCTCGGTCTGGTCCGTCTCGGAGAACGCCTTGACGCAGTCGTACGCGGCGGCGAGGTTCACGTTCTGGCCCTGACGCCAGAAGTCGAGCTTCGCGCCGTAGGAGACGTCGCGGCCGTGGTTGGCCCCGAAGAACGACTCGGACAGGTCGAGCCAGAACTGCGACGCGTCCTCGAGGACGCCGGCACGGATGCCGTCGAAGACGTCGATCGGGGTGCCGTCCGGGTTGCTGTCCGACTTGACCATGATCGGCGGGATCGCGCCGGCGGTGATGACCTTCGCGACCCGGCCGTTGGCGTACTGTGCGGCGTACTTGACGACTTCGCCACCGCCGGTGGAGTGGCCCATGACGATGACGTCGTGCAGGTCCAGGTGCTCGATGAGGGCGGCGAGGTCCTTCGCGTACTGGTCGATGGTGTGACCGACGGCGGTCTTCTCCGAGCGGCCGTGCCCGCGGCGGTCGTGGGCGATGGCGCGGTAGCCGTTCTCGCTGAAGAACTTCAGTTCCGGCTGCCACGCGTCCGAGCTGAGCGGCCAGCCGTGCGCGAACACGATCGGCTGTCCCTCGCCCTGCTCGGTGTAGTACATCTCGATGCCGTCGGGCGTGGTGAACGTGGGCATTGCTGACTCCTTGCGTCGTGGTCGGGTGCCGGACGATCGTCGTCGGCGATGGCGACGCTACGAGCGCCGCTCCGCGGGGCGTGTCCCCGTCGGGAACACCCTCGGGTCGCCGGTCCGGCACGAGCGCGGAGGGCTGCGACCAGGGAGCCGGGCGACCACCGCGCCCGCTCCCGGCCCGAGCGGGGACACGCATGTCCGACCCGAGCCGACCTACCGTCCCGACATGCACTCCGAGTACTCGCCGCGCATCCCTCTCCGTCCATGTCGGGGACCAGCAGACCGTCCCGGCTCAGGGAGCGAGCGGGACGCCGTCCTGCCGGTCTTCCTCGCCGGGTTTCTCCGCGACGGCCACCGGCTCGTTGAGGATCCGGCGTCAGGGCGATCGACGCAAGAGCCGTCACCGGCGACACGTTCCGGTCGTGGGGACGACGAGGGAGACTTCGCATGTCCGCACGCTACGGAGCGGGCAGCAATCGACGCGTGCCCGTGACACGGACACCCACGGGCGGACCCGATGAGCGTCGAGGTGACCCTGGGGTGGATCGTCGTGTTCCTCGTGGTCACGGTCGCGGTGAGCGCGGCTGCCCGACGCGTCGGGTGGTCAGCACCCCCCTGGCGCTCGTCCTCATCGGGGTGGCGGTCTCGTACGTACCCGGCGTCCCCCGCGTGAACGTCGAACCGGACTTCGTGCTGTCGGTCCTCCTCCCACCGCTGCTGTTCGCCGCGGCGTTGCAGACATCCCTGGCCGACGTCCGCGCGCGCCGCGAACCGCTCCTGCTGCTGTCGGTCGGCCTCGTGGCGTTCACGACGGTCGTCGTCGGCCTCGCCACCTGGGCGGTCGTGCCGACCCTCACCCTCGCCGCCGCGTTCGCCTTCGGTGCGGTCGTCGCTCCGACGGACGCCGTAGCGGTGACCGCGGTGACCCGCCGGGCGCCGCTCCCACGACTGCTGGCATCGATCCTGGACGGTGAGAGCCTGCTCAACGACGCCACCGCACTCGTCGCACTGAACACCGCCGTTGTCGCGATCGTCGCGGTCTTCGACCCCGTCCGTGCTGCGGGCGAGTTCGTGCTGGCGGTGGTCGGCGGCGTGGGCGTCGGACTCCTGGTCGCGTTCGTCATGGGAGCCGTGCGGCGGCGGATCTCGGTCGCCGTGCTCGACACGAGCCTGTCGCTCGGTCACGCCCTACGTCGCCTTCCTGCTCGCGCACGGCATCGGTGCATCGGGCCCGCTCGCGGTGGTGGTCGCCGGGTTGTTCCTCGGCTTCCGCGCTCCGGTGCTGCAGTCGGCGGAGGCGCGACTTGCGGAGTCGCTGAACTGGCGGACGATCCAGTTCCTGCTCGAGAACGCGGTCTTCCTGCTGATCGGGCTCAGCCTCCCGGCGATCCTCCGCGGCGCGTTGTCGTCCGGCATCGGGATCGCCCGCGCGGCCGTGGTCATCGGGGTGGTGGTCGTGGTCCTCGTGGCAGCGCGTCTCGGATGGAGCCTCGCCGTGACGGCCGTCTACCGGTGGGGTCCCAGGCGACTCCGACGGCGGAGCTGGCAGTGGCGTCTCGACCTGCCGGTGACCGTCGCCGGGGTCCGCGGGGTCGTCACGCTGGCCGCCGTGTTCCTGCTGCCCGAGCAGACTCCACACCGGGCATTCCTCGCAGTTCCTCGCCTTCGTCGTGGTCCTGGCGACGCTCCTCATCGGGCTGACGCTGCCCTGGGTCATCCGGAAGGTGGCTCTGCCGCCGCCCGACCTCGACCAGGAGCGGATGGAGACGCAGCTCCTGCTCGCCGAGGCACGGGCCGAGAGCCTCCGACTGGTCGAGGAGCTCGAGGACGGTGCGTACGACGACCGCGTCGTGGAGCGCGTCCGCGTCGACGCCGCACTGCTCGGCGAGACGCTCGTGGGCGACGACGCAGTGCGCGCCGACCGGTCGGCTGCGTACGGCGAGCTCCGGATGCTCGCCATCGCCGAGGAACGCCGAGCCGTCCTGCGGGCGCGGCGCGAGGGCCGCTACCCCGATGCCGCGGTGCGTGCCGTGCTGACCGTCCTCGACATCGAGGAAGCCGCCGTCCGTGCCACTGTCACTGGGCGGACCGACTGACGACTCGGGGGAGGGGTCCCGCTCGGGAGCATGTCCCCGACGGGAGCACGCTGCGCAGGTCGCGCCGCTCCTACCGTCGACACCGCTGCCGACCACCGGGGTCGGCGCGCCCCGAGGAGTACCGCATGACCAGCACGGCCCCGACCGCCGGCACCACGACCATCACCGTCCCGACGAGCCGCGTGACCGCCGCGAACAACACCACCTACGCATACCGCCGCTTCGGCACGAGCACGGACGGCGTCCCGCTCGTGTTCCTGATGCACTTCCGCGGCAACCTCGACAACTGGGACCCGGCGCTCGTCGACCCGATCGCGGCAGGCCGCGAAGTGATCCTCGTCGACAACGCAGGCGTCGGCGCCTCCACCGGCACCGTGCCGTCGACGGTCGCGCAGATGGCCGTCGACCTGCTGGCGTTCACCGACGCCCTCGGGATCCGCCGGTTCGACGTGTTCGGGTTCTCGCTCGGCGGGTTCGTCGCACAGGATCTGGCCCTGCTGCGACCGTGGGCGGTGCGCAACCTGGTGCTCGCCGGCACCGGCCCCCGCGGGCGCTCCGACCATGCACGGGTGGCGCGAGGACATCGAGCGCGAGTCACGCCAGGACATTCCGAGCGCGGAGAACCTCCTCTACATCTTCTTCGCGCACACGGAGACGAGCCGGTCGCTCGGTATCGAGTTCCTCCGCCGGCTCGGTGGCCGTACTGAGGACCGGGACGAGCCGACGACAGCGGCCGTCCGCGACGCGCAGTACGACGCCGTGTTGGCCTGGGGCATCCCGGACATCTCGAAGCTCGAACGTCTGACCGCGATCCGTCAGCCGACGCTCGTCCTGCAGGGCGACGACGACCTGATGATCCGAACCCCTGGCAGCCACACGCTGGCCGGCCTCATCCCCGACGCCCGCCTGCACGTGTTCCCGGACGCCGCACACGCGTCGATCTTCCAGTACCCCGCCGAGGCAGCCGCGCTCGTCGACCAGTTCCTCACCACGGCATCCGCCGCCTGATCAACGGAGACATCATGACCACCACCACGACCCTGCTCGACCGCATCCTCGACGCTCACGGCGGCGCGCGGTGGGCGGACGTTTCGACGATCTCCGCCAACCGGCACTTCGGTGGCGCGTTCTGGAGCCTCAAGCAGGTGCCCGGCATCGCCGAGGAGGGCCGCTTCACGGTCGACCTCCGTGAGCAGCGTGCTTCGCTCGACCACTTCGGCGCCGCCGACCTCCGGACCGAGTTCACAGGCGACCGCGTCGCCGTCGTCCGCGCGACCGACCACGGTGACGAGATCATCGAGGAGCTCGTCGCGCCCCGGTCTTCGTTCGCCGGCCACGTGCTGGAGACGCCGTGGACCACCCTGCAGCTGGCGTACTTCACCGGCTACGCCATGTGGACCTACAACACCGAACCCTGGTCGTTCACGTTCCCCGGCGTGCAGGTCGAGGAAACGGGCCCGTGGACGGAGCCGGACGGTCAGACCTGGGACCGTCTCCGTGTGACCTACCCAGACTCCATCGCGACGCACACCCCGACGCAGACGCTCTACGCCGACGCCGACGGCGTCCTCCGTCGGCGGGACTACGAGGTCGACATCGCCGGAGCGTCGCCGAGCGTGGAGTACATGACCGGGCAGACCTGGGTCGACGGGCTCCTGCTGGCGACCGAGCGCAACATCTTCGTCCGCGACGGCGAGGGGCATGCGCTGCCGGAGCCGCTCATCGTCTCCATCCGCATCGACGACGTCGTCGTTTCCTGACCATGCGCATCGCCATCGCCGGCGCTCACGGCACGGTCGCCCGTCTCCTCAGCGGGCGGCTCCGTTCCGACGGCCACACCGTCATCGGACTGGTCCGGCGGGCCGAACACCTCGAGGAGCTCGCGTTCCCCGGGGAGATCCCCGTCCTGCTGGACCTCGAGTCCGCGTCGCTCGATGACGTCGCCGAGGTGCTCGCGGGGCGGACGCGGCGGTGTTCGCAGCCGGGTGGCGGGAAGCGAGCCCGGCTGCCCGGTCGCTCTCGATGGACCGGGACGGCGCGATCCTCTTCGCGCAGGCCGCGGTCCGGGCGGGCGTCCGCCGCTTCGTGATGCTCTCCGGCGCGGGAGCCGACGAGTACGAGCGCGGCTCCACGGACCCGTTCCAGGTGTACCTGCGTGCGAAGTCCGGACGCGGACGCGGCCGTCCGTACCCTCGACCTCGACTGGGTGATCCTCCGACCGGACGCACTCCACGACGGACCCGGATCACGGTCGCTCGCAGCGGGGCAGCACGTGACGCGGACGGGGATCGCCCGAGCGGACGTCGCGGCCGCGCTGCAGGACGTCGCGGTCGGCCCCGACCCCGGTCGGCTGCAGCTCGAGATCACGACCGGGCACCAGCCGCTCCGCACGGCGTTGGCGCAGGCGATGGTGCCGGGACAGTGACACCCGCGAGCAGACGAACAGGACGAACGGGAAGGACGGACATGACGAACATCGACGGAGCAGTGGTCCTGGTGACCGGAGCGAACGGCGGACTCGGACAGGAGTTCGTGCTCCAGCTGCGCGAGCGTGGCGCCACACGCGTGTACGCGGCGGCGAGGAGCCCACGGACGTGGACGACGGGGGCGTCGTGCCGATCCGGCTCGACGTGACCGACGCCGCCGCATCCGTACGGGAGGCCGCCGCCAGCGCCGAGGACGTGACGGTCGTGATCAACAACGCGGGTGTGCTGCGCAGCGGCTCTCTCGTGGACGGTGACCTCGACGACGTCCGTGCGCAGATGGAGACGAACTTCTTCGGCCCCCTGCAGGTCACGCGGGCGTTCGCACCGGCGCTCCGCCGCTCCCGCACGGTGCGGTCGTCAACGTCGCGTCGGCGCTCAGCTGGTTCGCGATCGGCAACGGGTACAGGGCGTCGAAGGCCGCCCTGTGGTCGACAACCGACTCCCTCCGGCTGGAGCTCGCGGCGGACGGCGAGCAGGTGCTCGGCGCCTACCTGGCGTTCACCGACGCCCCGATGACGCCCGGGGACATGCCGAAGAACGACCCGGCGGACGTCGTCACTGCCGTCCTGGACGGGCTGGACGCCGGGCAGCACGAGGTCCTCGCAGACGACCTCACACGCGCTGCCCGCGCCGGTCTCGCCGCGCCGGTGCACGAGCGCTACGACGCGCTGCAGGAGGCGCACGGGCGCTGACAGCGTGCAGACGCGCAGGACGCCCCCTGCCACGGCGCGAGCCGCAGCAGGGGGCGTTCGTCGTGCTCAGACCTCGACGGGCTCCAACGGCCGGAGCGCGATCGGAACGGCCAGCCGACCGTCGAGCGCTGCGCTGAGTGCAGCGAAGGCGGGCTCGGCGGCGTGCGCATCCAGCGCAGCCTGGTCGCGCCAGCGCTCGACCATGACGAACCCACCGGTCCGCGATGCCGCGGTGCAGACTCGTAGCGCTCGCAGCCGTCGTCCTCGGAGCGGACCCGCGTGACGGCGGTGAGGAGCGCTTCCCGAACGATCTGTGCGTCGCGCGGCGACGGTTCGATCTCCGCGATGATGACGATGCTCATGGTGTTCCCCTGCTCAGGGCGAGACGCTGACCACCGTCGAGGTGGACGGTGGTCGCGGTCAGGAACGGATTGGTGAGGCCGAAGATGACCGCGTCGGCGATGTCTTCGGGGGTCCCCACGCGACGGGCCGGATTGGAGCCGGCGACATGCGCGAAGAACGCTGCCTTGTCGTCCATGCCGTCCCACGAGCCGGAGTCGACGACACCGGGGGAGATCCCGACGACGCGGATCGGTGCGAGGTCCACGGCCAGTGCCGGGACGAGCGCGTCCACAGCCTCCGTTGGTCGTCGCCATCACCGCGAGGTCCGGGCTGCGGTCGGGCTGACACGTACCCGGAGAACAGCACGATCGCGCCGGTGGGCGGCATGATCGGGGCGAAGTGCTTCGCCAGCACCAGCAGGCCGACGACCTTGGCGCGGAAGGCGTCCTCGACGTCGGTCTGTTCGAGTGCGGTGACCGGTCCGTTCGCGTGGTCGGCGGCGACGGTCACCACGTGGTCGACGGACCCGAGCGTCGCTGCAGCGGCGCGGATGCTGTCCTCGTCCCCGAGGTCGAGTCGGATGGCGGACGCGCCGTGCCCGACGATCTCGGCTACCTGCTCGCCGGTGTCCTGCCGACGACTGGCGGCGACGACCCGGGCGCCGGCGACGGCGGCCGCGGATGCGACCGCCGTCCCGATGCCGGATCCCGCGCCCACGACCAGGACGGTCCTGCCCGCGAGTCCCGTGCTCATCAGCGCGCCGCGTCGATGCCGGCCTGCGCGATGACGGCGTCCTGGTCCGGCGTGCCGCCGCCGGAGCCGACGGCGCCGATGACGCACCGGACTCGTCGGTGATCAGGAGGCCGCCGGCGAGGAAGGCGAGCGGTTCGTTGCTCGCGGCACCGAGCGTGTACAGCGGAGCGCCGGGCTGGATGTTGCCGCGAGGTCGCCGGTGGCCGCGCCCCCGAAGTACACCGAGGTGCGTGCCTTCGCGAAGCTGGAGTCGATCGACACGAGCGGGGCGCCGTCCTGGCGGACCGAGGCGACCATCCGGGCACCGTCGTCGAGGACGGTGATGGACGACGGCACGCCGAGTCTGCGGCCTTGGCGTCCGCCGCGGCAATGATGCGCTGCGCCTGGGTGAGGGTGATGGACATGGTTGTCTCCTTCTGTGGTGGTGGTGGTGGTGGTCTTGGTGGCTCGGCGCCTCAGGCGGCCGGTTCGTCGGTGACGACGACCTTGCCGATGACACGGCCGCTCTCGACGAGGCGGTGGGCCTCTCGGAGGGTCTCCGCGGTGATCGGGCGGAGTACGGTCGTGGCCGTGCTCCGGATCCGTCCCATGTCGACGAGGTCGGCGACCTCGTCGAGGATCCGGTGCTGTTCGGCCAGGTCAGCGGCCCCGTGGAGGGACCGGGCGAACATGAACTCCCAGTGCCACGTGATCGCCTTGGGCTTCAGCAGGACGACGTCGACCTGCTCGGGGTCGTCGATCGCGACGATCTGGCCGAAGGGGTGCAGCACCTGCTCGTAGGCGGGGAGCTGGCCGGCCGAGTTGGTGGTGAGGATCCACTCGATGCCGTCCGGGGCGACGTCGAGGACCTGCGCGGCGAGGTCACCGTGGTGGTTGACGACCTCGTGGGCACCGAGGTCGCGCACCCACGCCTCGCTCTCGGACCGGGAGGCGGTGGCGATCACCCGCACACCGGGCAGCAGCGTCCGGACGAGCTGGATCGCGATCGACCCGACACCGCCCGCGCCCCCGACGACGAGCAGCGTGCCCGTCGCATCCGGCGTGATCCGGAGCTTGTCGAACAGGCTCTCCCACGCGGTGATCGCGGTGAGCGGGGCGCGGCGGCCTCGGAGTGGGACATCGTCGACGGCTTCCGTCCGACGATCCGCTCGTCGACGAGCTGGAGTTCTGCGTTGCCTGCCGGGCCGGTCGATGGCACCGGCGTGAACACCTCGTCGCCCGGGGCGAAGAGCGTGACGGCGTCACCGACCGCGCGCACCGTGCCGGAGGCGTCGAAGCCGAGCACCCGGACACCGCCGTCCGGTTCCGAGCCGCCGCGGAGCTTCACGTCGACGGGGTTGACCGAGACCGCACGGACCTCGACGAGCAGGTCGTGGGGGCCGGGAAGCGGTTCCGGATCGTCGTCGGCACCAGGCTGCGGGCGCTGGTGACCGGAGAGCGGCTGTCTGTCCGATCGCTCGGACCTCGTTCGTCGTGGTCATGTCAGTACCGTGCACCCAGTCCGGTAGTTACCCGCAAGGACCCCTGGTTACCGTCGGGTAACCGAGAAAGCCCAGTTCGGAAGCCGTACCCAACGGGAACCAAGCGGTTGCTGCTCGACGTGGCCGCAGCTGGTCTGCTGTGACCACCTCGATGAGCCGTCCCATCGAAGCCGCCCACGTGCTGGACACCTGCGACCGGAACGACGTCTACGTCGCTGCCTGCCCGTGCCGGGAGATGCTCGACCTGCTCGCGAACAAGTGGACGGCGCTCGCCATCGGTGTGCTCGAGGACGGCCCGCAGCGGTTTGGTGAGCTGCGACGCCAACTGCAGGGCGTCAGCCCGAAGGTGCTCTCCGCGTCGTTGAAGCGGATGGAGGATGCCGGGCTCGTGAGCCGGACCGTCTTCGCTGAGGTGCCACCCCGGGTCGAGTACGCGCTGACGCCGCTCGGCGAGGGGGCAGCGGCGCCACTGGCGCACCTGCGCGACTGGGTGAACGAGAACGTGACGCGGCACTGAGACCTCCTGGAGTCGATGCACTCACGTTCGTGGATCGATCCGGAGCGAGCGTGTCCCCGCCCGGGGCACGCTGTGCCGTCGGCCGGCCCGTAACGTCTGAGGTCGTCCGACAGTCCGACCCCCCCCCCAGAGGAGCGCGCGTGTCCCGCACATGGTTCATCACCGGCTCGTCCCGCGGCTTCGGCCGCTCGCTCACCCTCGCTGCGCTGCGCTCCGGAGACCGGGTCGCGGCCACCGCCCGGAAGCCGCAGCAGCTGTCGGACGTCGTCGAGGAGTTCGGGTCGCAGGTGCTCCCGCTCGCACTCGACGTCACCGACGCGGCGGCTGCCGTCAACGCACTTCACGCCACACGCGAAGCGTTCGGCTCGGTGGACGTCGTCGTCAACAATGCCGGGTACGCCAACCTCGCACCCGTCGAGACCGCGTCGGAAGACGACTTCCGGCAGCAGTTCGAGACGAACTTCTGGGGCGTCTACAACGTCTCGAAGGCAGCCGTACCGATCCTGCGACAGCAGAGGCAGGGGCACCGTCGTTCAGTTCTCGTCGGTCGGAGGACGAGTCGGTGGGACCCCCCGGCCTCGGCTCGTACCAGGCGGCGAAGTTCGGCATCGATGGGCTGACGCGCGTGCTCGCCACCGAGACGGCGCCGTTCGGGATCCGGTATCTCGTCGTCGAGCCGGGCGGATTCGCCACCGACTGGGCGGGCGCGTCGATGGACGTTCACGGGATCCCGGAGGAGTACAGCGCCACGGTGGGTACCTTCGCGGAGCGTCTCCGCGGAGCGCCGGCGGCGGGAGACCCGGACAGGGCCGCCGAGATCCTCGTGCGCACCGTGGGACGGGACCGGCTGCCGTCCCACCTCGTCATCGGCGCCGGGGCGGCGCGCATGGCGATCGCGTACTCGCAGGAACAGATTGCCGAAGCCACTGAATGGGAAGCTGTCTGCGTCCGCTGACTTCGGTTCGGACCGGGTTGAGCTCCCGAGAGACGACCGGGATGGGGTCTGAGCAACGGACGCCAGTTGAAGGTCTTCATCGGGCAGGTAGTCGTGGTCCCGGGGCTGGCCCATCGCTCAAACGGTCGTGCCTGTATCGCGCGCACGACCAGGAGCATTGGCGTCGCCGGGGCCGCTTGCAGGCGCCCGTGGCCCGGACAGAATGAGCGTTATCGGCGACGCGCTCCGGTCCGACCGGATCGCCGCCTCCCGTTACCGGGTGAGGAATTACGGTTACGAGGGTGGAATACCGCGTCGGCCCTAGCGTTGTAGAGTCGAGGCTTCCTCGCTAGATTGCTGCCATGGATGACTTGAGGCAGGTTTCAATCAAGAAGGACCTGGGCCGCCTTATCGCCCACGCCCTGCCAGCGAAGCTGACCTTCGACCAAGCTTGCATGCGCGAAGGGGGCTTCAACGAGTACCACGTACATGCAATCATCAACGAGGTAGTCATTTCGAACCTCAGCTCGGCTGACCACTGGGTCCAGGCGAGCTATGCGCACCCTGCCCTCCAGGATGCCCCGGACGCGGAGAAGGGCAAGGTCAAACGTGGACGACGTCGAGGAACTGGATCTCTTCTATCCGACCGACGAAGCAGTGCCAAGGGGCTCGCTCGCGATCGAAGTCAAATGGACCACTTCCGCGCATTCAACGTGGCGGACAATCTTGGCGGACATTTATCGGTTGAAGCTGGTAGCGATGGCCGAAGGTGAAACCGACTGCATACTTGTCATCTGTGGGCGTCAGCAGGAGGTCGAAACTCGTCCAGCAGATCGATGTCGCCTCGCAGGCTCGTGCCCTGGGATCAAGACGTTATCTGAAGCCCCTCCGGTTAGTTTCGATGATGGGGGAGGATTCTGGAGGCAGCTCGTTCCGCTCGATCGACGAGAACGGGAAGTTTCTAGGGGGCGACTCAGTATGATCCAAGCTCCCGAGGACGAATGGCAAGCGGTGGGTGCCCGAGAGCGTGAAGACGACGCTCCTGGGCGAGAGTGTCGTTGGCAAGAACCGGTGGGCTACAGCCGTCTGGCGTATCACCTGACCCGACCGGAGCTGCTTCGCCAGGACCGGGCTTGGCTGAGCCGACGTCGCAGGTTGGAGCGAGGCGACTCGTGGTTGCCTGCCGCCCCTCCTTCGGGTGGCAACACCGGCGAAACCGAGACGAACTTCCGGAATACGGGAAGATTTCTTTCTGATTCACTTTGTCGAGCTGCGGTCCACGCGCTACCCTGAGCTAAGAGTCAATAGCGTGCCCTGAGACGCCGAGGGTTCTTCTACCGGCTTATCGCCGTAGGGCTGCTCGTGAGACCTGCGTACTGCGACTGGCCCGAGATTTGTCGCAAGAGACATTGGAGGACGCATGAAGCTGACGAGGATCAAAGTCGAGAACTACCGGCGGCTGGAAAGACGTTGAGATTGCGGTACGCCAGCATCTCGTGTTGGTAGGCGCGAATGATGTGGGCAAATCCTCCCTCCTTCGCGCCGTCGACCTCGTGCTTGGTGCCAGCACCGCACAGCTGTACTCGAGCTTGAGTGCAGCGGACTTCCGGGACCCAACGCAGGAGCTCAGGTTCGAAGTGGAACTTGTCGATTTCCGTCCGGATGAGAAGGCCTTGTTTGCAGATGAGATCTTCGTGGATCCAGTATCCGCGCAGCGTTCTCTTACAATTCAGCTTGCGGCGACGGTGGACGAGAGTGAATCGCTCAGTATTGCTAGAACCGGGCCTCACGCGGGGACGGGGCGCCAGCTCTCCCGCGATCAGATTGCTGGCTTGGGTTGGAAGTTCCTGAGCGCCACGGCGCAGAGCCGGGACCTGCGGGACGGACGCCGGACGGCACTTGATGACCTTCTGCGCGCCGTTCAACTTGGTGATGAGCAAACCGGCTTCGACTCCATATCGACGAGCTTCCAGAATGCCCTGAACGCGTCCGAAACGCTCGGAGACCTCCGGAAGCAGCTCGCTGGCCAGCTGTCGAAAGCTCTGCCAGAGAAAGTGAGAAAAAAGGGACTTGTCCTTCGTGAGCGGAGCGGCGGCGGACAATGACGTACTCAGCGACGTCCGCTTGCGCGTTAGCAAAGGTGGGGTTGAGCATGAGCTGTCAGAGCAATCTGACGGAACCCGGGCCCTATATGCTATTGCGTTGTATGATTTGATGAGCGCTGGCGCCAACGTGGTTGGAATAGATGAACCAGAAATTCACCTTCATCCGACTTCGCAGAGAAGCCTTGCGCGGCTCCTCCGAACCAGTGATAACCAGAAAGTCCTCGCAACTCATTCGTCAGATATAGTTGGTGCATTTGATGCCGACAACATCGTTGTTGTGCGGCCAGGGGGGCAAATCGTCCAGCCGACCGAAGGATTTCTAGAGGCTGATGAGCGTACTTTCGTCAAGTGGTGGGTGCGGGACAAGCTTGAGCCCCTCACTGCGTCGAAGGTTGTCACGGTAGAGGGGCTTTCGGATCGCATTGTTCTTGAGCGTGTTGCTGATCTCACGAATCGGAACCTGGATCGGCTCGGGGTCTCAGTGATTGAGACCGATGGTGCATCGGAGATTCTGCCCATCATCAAACTGTTCGGATCCACGGGCTTTGCCCTCGAGGTCTTCTGGCTGATAGACGAAGATGCTGAGGTGAAGGTGGCGGAAGCGCTTGGAGTAGAGGTTGAGAGTCTTCCAGCCCACCACGTCTTCACTTCAATTCGCGACCTTGAGGACGAATACGTGACGGCTCTTGGGCCGAAGGCGGTATTCGACGCCCTCGTGGCGGGGAAGCTCTTTTCAAAGAACGAGTTGGCGAACTGTTCCCCTTCCGGCGTTTCTGGAGAATTTCTGCAGGGCGACGTTGCAGGTTTCTGTCGGGTGAACAAGAGGAAGGTTCGGGCTGCACTTTCCGTTCTACCAATCCTGACAAAAGACAACGCCTCTTCGTTGAAGAGCGTCGAGGCGCTACTGCACGAGATTGTTTAGCTGAATGATCAAGCCGACAAGCTCCCGGCTCGAAATTCGCGACGAAGAAGCACTTGATCTTCTTGTTGTCGCACCCGCCGGTTGCGGCAAGACCGAGGCGCTCGCGCTTCGTATCCAAGGACTGCTTGCACGTGGGACGGTGTTGCCCCACGAGAAGGTCCTTGTCGTGACCTTTTCGAACCGTGCCCGTGATAACATCCGTGAACGCTTGGAAGAGTATCTCAAGGGCTCTGTCCTGCGCGATCGAATCTCAATAACCAACTTTCATGGGCTGGCCGCGCGGATTTTTCGCGCTCATGCGAACGTGATCGGTCTTGAACCTGACCTGATGTTGCCTACCGGCGACTGGGTTGGCGCGCAGTGCCGAGCGTTGGGATTCGACTTTAGTACCACTGCTGCGGTACAGGTCGCTCTGCGCGAAGCTAAGCAACAGTTTCGGACGGATACCGAGGTCGACGCTTATCTCACGGCGCCGGGCAGGGAATCTGCCCTCGAGATCGAGCGCAAGCGGGTTGCGGAGGGTCGTCTCACGTACGACGATCTTCCGAGAGTCGCGGAGCTGATCCTTGCGAATGATTCCGTCGCGGATTTGTATCGGGCTCATTTCGGGTGCGTTATTGTTGACGAGTTCCAAGATTTGACACTTCAGCAACTTCGTATCGTGAACCGCATTGGGTTTCGGCGCACGACGTTCGCCGGTGACCTCGCTCAGGGGATCTATGGCTTCGCTGGCGCAAAGCCAAAGGAGGTCGACGAGGCCATCCGTGCCGAGTGCGGGAAGGTCATCGAGTTCTCTGAATCTCATAGATCTTCTCCGGCTGTCCTCGCCATGGTGAACGCCTTGTCCGTTCAGACCGGCGGGGTCAAGCTGCGAGAGCGGCCAGACCCGGCCTCTTGGCCTGGGGGTGGTTTGGCGTCCTCTGTGAAACACACGAGTCGGCTGATACAAGAAGCTGGGTGGGTTTCCAAGGTTGTTTCGCGCCATCATCTCGCGAGCGCCGCAGCAACGAATTGGAATCCTATCGCGTACGGTGAACAGGCGTCGGTTTGTCGAGGGGCACTTTCGGCCGCAAGAAGTTCCCGTTCTTCCGATGGGACGACGGTGTGGTAGATACCGAGACCGCTCGACTTATGCGTGCGATGCTGTCACGTTTCGTTCGACGGTACGACATGGCCCAGTCAAAGCAGGATTTCCTGCTGGAGGCAGCCGGGTTCGCTGCGGTCCTCGAGCCCTCCGTTCGCGAGAACCTGGTCGATGCCTTGCAATGGTGCGAGGACTTGTTGCGAGAGGGGTTGTCGGCCGCACAGATCAAGGCGCGTATTCGCGTCGGCGACTCGACTACTCTGATAACGGCACCGGGAGTGCACCTTTTGACAGGGCATGTCGGGAAAGGGCAACAGTTTGACTGGGTGTTCGTCGTGGGGCTGGAAGAAGGTGTCCTTCCCGATTTCAGGGTGCACTACGGTGGCTGAAAAGTCTGAAGAGGCGCGCGTGCTCTCAGTCATGTTGTCGCGGGCGCGCCATGGGGTTGTGGTCAGTTGGGCCGAAGTGGTACCAAGCAGCCAGCAAGCCTTTGAGAAAGCAGGCTTCTTCACTGCTTCCGATGCGCCTGGCAACCGAACCGGGCGATGCGGCAACGCTCGATGCGGTGGTTTAAAGAGACGGAGTGGAGTGACGCAGCTGCGCGTTGAAGCAGGTTGCGGCGGGGATGATGCCCATCGTCTCCCCACCTGATTGGTGGTTAGCGTAGCGATGTGTTCTCGCCGATGATTTGTGCCGTGGGAACTAGGCGGCCGGCGTTCGCCGCGGGGAGCCGTGAGGCCGCGCACGTGATCTTTGCGAACACGGCTTAGCCGACCGTGGCGGCGCGGTCGTTGAGGCCGCGGGTCTCCATAGGAGTTGGGGTTGTGCCTGCGGGTGCGGTGGCGCGGTCGCTCGGATGCGGCGCGACGCTCCCACGACCTGAGACAGGACTTTGCTGTGATCACCAGTCGACGACCGGAAGGTCGAGCGCGTTCAACGCCGCTGGGAGTGCGTCGTGCCAGGCGTCGAGTCGCTCCGTCACTGCAGGTGATGATCGCTTGCGTCTCCTGGACTACCCGTGCGGGGTCTGGTGGTTGATGCCCCATGACGTGCCCGTCGATGCCGATCGAGGCGCTCGTTGCATCGATTGTCCACGGGTTCTCGCGCGGAACTCCGCCGTCAGCGCCTCGCCGCCCGCCAGCCCGTGAAAGTCCTCGTTGCGCTCAGGGATGCGCTCCGCCATGTGAGTCGTCGACCAGTCTATTCACGACCTCGGCCAGCTCGATGAGGGCGGGAAGCGCTCGTAGTACCCGCGTCTCGACGGTAGATCACGAGCGTTGTCCTTGGTCAAGGATCCAAGGGGCGCGGGCAGATGGAGGAAGGTGGGTGCCTCTCAGGCGCGTTCTTACCGGGCTCCTTCGGCTCCCCATCCGGTGGGTCCTTGCAGATTGATCACACGCGCAGAGATGGTTATCAGCCCGTGGCTGGTGGAGAGCGCGTTGTGAACGCTGAGGTCGCACTAAGGCACGGACAGCCAAGCTCTGCCGTGCTCCCGGGCTGCTCGTGCTCGCTCCAACGTTGCGCATCGGCTGCTGCGGTCGCCGCGACGGCGAGCTGCTCGCCCATGCTCGCGGCACGTCCATGAATCTCGGCACCGCGTCCGCGCGGCAACGCTCCTGCTATGAGACGAGCATCGCGAGGTCGGCCAAATGAGCATATGAGCCGAAGTGCTCCTGCCATCGCATGCCGTGGTTTTCCAAGCCGTGACGGTTGGTTCCGCGTACTCAAGGTCCAGCGTGCCGGGGAAAGGTAGGGAGAATCGCGGCGATGACCGGGTTAGGGTCTGGCCGTTCTCATCGAAGGGCTCGTCGGTGCTGAGCATCATCCCTCCAACTGCTGGTGTCGACGACATGTAGCCGCTTTGGTCGATCGGTGGAAGGGGTGACCGTCAACCGTGTCGATGAGGTCTCGAAGATACAACGGCCTGCAGGCCCGAGGAGTTGGTGTTGGCCGCCGCGCTCGGCGCGCTCGAACATCGCTCGGACGCGGAGCCGGGCGACCAACCCTCACCTCGATGTGGCACCGAGCTGGTGCAAGGGACGGTCCAAACCCAGATGCCCTGCGAGCCATGCGGCAGTCCATCACTGATCGCGCGCGGAGTTCGGTTGCCGCTGGGCTAAAACTGGTCTTCCCCACTGCTAGCGAAGGCATGGAAGCGAGCGCCGGTTCCGCGTGGCTGCGCGTCCGGGCCAGAATCCGGCAACTGCCTGCTAGCGTCGTGGAACAGAATCCCGATACCCGTGGAACGCCTGTTTGGACTGGGATCCGCAGATCAGCGTATCCTCATTGGCATCCGCAGAATAAGCCGAACACCTCGCCTCTCTCCCCGGAGACGGGCGGCGCTCGCTTGCCGCGCGGTTCTCGGGTTATGCTCGTCACTGACGGACGTCCGATACGAAGGCTGCGACCTCTTCCTCCAGCGTCCGGTGGCGGCGTTCCCGGACGGCGGTCGCCGCGACGACCGCCAGGGACACGGCGATGAGCATCTGCGAAGCGGTCCACCCGCCGTCGGGCCTCGTGCAGCAGCTCGAAGCCAAGGGGGCGATGACGGCGATGATCGCAACGACCCCCTGCACGAACGCGGACGTAATGGCCGCGCCCTCCGGCGTCGAGGCGTGCGTGTTGATCATGGTCTGCGGCACGACGACGACCAGGCTCGATCCTGCCCGAGGACGACGATCCAGAGAGGCGGCTCGCGGTCCGGGGGACGAGGGCGAAACAGATCCAACCCGTTGCCGACAGCTTCGACGCTGACGCCGATCAGCCCGGCGGCGTGCGGGAGGCGCATCACCAGGCTCGCGCGATTGACAGCGACCACGAGGTTGACCGTGATCAGCAGAGGACCATGGCGCCGCCGTAGGAGGCGCTGAACCCGTCGGACACGACGAGCGTCGGGAGCTAGCTGAAGAGCAGGAAGGCCGTCGCCCGAACACCGCCCCGAACAGCAGCGTGAGGTTCCAACACTCCGCGAACGCCACACATGTCGTCCGAGCTGCGCCGCGGTCTCCCCGGGCGACGGACGGTTCGCGCTCGAGCGCGCGCGTGTTCGATGCGGGACCGCAGGCTGACGACGAGCCAGAGCACGGCGGCTTACCGCTGCGACGACCGCCCACCATCCCGAGGAGCGAGCCGCCACCCGACCGCACGGGCGGCGGCCCCACCACGACGAGCGGCGGAACCAGGGCGACGACGTGGAACGCCACGAGGCAGCCACTGCTCAGTCGCCCGATCGACGCGGGGAAGTACTTCCTGATAGTGGTGGATGGTGACTGCCGCGACACCGGCTCCGGCCAGCGTCCAGGGGGATCGTCAGGGAGGACGAGCCCGGAGAGGTTCGTGGTCGTCGCCCGGAGCACCTGGCCCGCGGCGGTACGATCATCGCGGCAGCCGACAGCACCTCGAGGCCGACGTGCCGGGTGAGCCAGCAGGGCGAGCATCGCGGCCACCGCGAAGGTCGCCGGGGGCAGCATCGCGAAGAGCGAGACCGTGGCGAGTCCGAAGTGCAGTTCGCCGCCGATGCTCCGGAGCAGCGGGGAGAGGGCGGTCACGGCCAGGCGCAGGTTGAGGGGCCGTAGGCGAGGATCGCGCAGGAGACGACGCTCTCCGTCTCGCTGCCCGGAGGCGCCGGCAAGTTGGTCTCGGTACCGTGGTTCTGTCGGTGTTCATCCGTTCACGGTGACGAATACGACCGCGCAACAGCGAGCTGAATGCGCAGCATGCACGGTGGAAGCGTGGAAGAGCCTTATGATTGATGCGGTCGACCGTTAGGTTCAGTGGCCCTACTGCTGCGGATGCGGCGGATGAGCAACCGTGCCCTGGCGCGGGCCGCTGGCATCGCCGAGTCCACCTGCCTGCGCGCGTGAGTGCGCTCGAGCGTAGAGGCGTCATCGCCGTGGCTACCGGGCGCGGATCGTCTCGGGGTGGGGCGCAGGTCGAAGCGTTCGTGCAGATCAAGATCCGTCCACAAGCGCTCGGGTCGGCGGGTCGTGTTTCTGCGACGAACTGGCGATGCTCCCCGAGGTCCTGCGGGTCTTCCTCGTGACGGGGGCGAGCGACGTGCAGGTCCTGCTCGCGGTGGGGTCGACGGACGAGTTGCGCGACTTCGTCCTGTCGCTCGCGCAGCTCGACGCGATCGCCGACATCCGATCGTCCATCGTCTACATGTCGCGACAGTCGTCGGAAGCTGTCCATCCCCGACGAGCCGTGACACGCGCCCGTGACACGGCGCCCCGTGACACGGCGCCCGGGTCGTTCGGCGAGGGCGTGGAAGAGGGGAGTCCGCCCTGACGGGCGGATTCCCCCTCTCGGCGTGGGCCGCCCAGGCGGCAGTGCGCCGGACGAGTTCGGCGACCTCGCCTATCCGGCCGCGCCTCGCAGTCTCCGGGGGCGTCTCGACTCGCGCATCCGGATCCACGTCTGTCCTCCGCCGCACTTCGTCCGCGATCGGCGAGGGACGGACCGCGGCGACACCCGCCGCCGC